>NZ_DAOMFK010000105.1:0-3814 GCF_035429765.1 Nocardioides sp.
CCTGGCCGCCGTGCTGGTGGGCGGCTACCACGGCGCCTGGCTGCCGGCGACCGCCCTGGACACCCCACTCACCCGGGCCGCGCTGGCGCCGTACGGCGCCGCAGTGGGCGCCGGGGTGCTGTCGGTGCTCGACCGGGGCAGCTGCCCGCTGGAGGTCACCGCTCGCGTCGTGGGCTACCTCGCCGGTGAGTCCGCAGGGCAGTGCGGGCCCTGCCTCAACGGGCTGCCCCGGATCGCCGACTCGCTGCACCGGCTCGCGGCGGGGCGTCCCGACCCACGGCTGCCCGCGGAGATCGAGCGGCTGCGGGGACTGGTCACCGGCCGCGGCGCGTGCGCGCACCCCGACGGGACGGCGCGTCTGGTCGCCTCGACCATGGCCACCTTCGACGCGCACGTCGCCGCCCACCTGGCCGGCTGGTGCCCCAGCCGGGAGGGCGGCCGGCGATGAGGAGGCTGCACGTGGACTGGACCCGCTGCGACGGCCACGGCCTGTGCGCCGAGCTGTTGCCGGAGCTGTTGTCGGTGGACGACTGGGGCTTCCCGGTGTCGCGGACCGGCGAGCGCGACCCGGCTGTGCCCGCGCACCTGGTCGAGCACGCGCTCGCCGCCCAGCGCAGCTGCCCGCTGATGGCGCTGCGCGTCGTGACGCCCGCGCGAGCCGGCTGAGCCGCTCACTCCCGGCTGCTGCGCTCCCACAGGTTGATGCCGGACTCCACGGCCAGCCGGTCGATCTGGCGCAGCTCGTCGGGGGCCAGCGGCGGGAAGGCGAGCGCGTCGAGGTTGGTGTCCAGCTGCTCGACCGAGGAGGCCCCGATGACCGCCGAGGTGACCCGGGGGTCACGCAGCACCCACTGCAGCGCCAGCTGTGCGAGCTTCTGGCCGCGGTCGCGGGCCAGCTGGTCGAGCTGACGGACCCGCTCCAAGGTGTCCTCGGCGAGCCCGGTGAACGAGGAGCCCTCCCTCGCGGCGCGAGAGTCCTGGGGGACCCCGGCGAGGTACCGGTCGGTGAGGAGCCCCTGGGCGAGCGCGGAGAACACGATGCAGCCCATCCCCTGCGCCTCGAGCTCGTCGAGCAGGTCCGGCTCGATCCACCGGTTGAACATGTTGTACGACGGCTGGTGGATCAGCAGCGGAGTGCCCAGGTCCCGGGCGATCGCGGCGGCCTCGCGGGTCTTGGCGGCGGAGTACGACGAGATGCCGACGTACAGCGCCCGGCCCGAGCGCACCGCGTGGTCCAGCGCACCCATCGTCTCCTCCAGCGGGGTGTCCGGGTCGAACCGGTGGCTGTAGAAGATGTCGACGTACTCCAGGCCCATCCGCCCCAGCGACTGGTCCAGCGAGGACAGCACGTACTTGCGCGAGCCGCCGCCCTGCCCGTAGGGCCCGGGCCACATGTCGTAGCCCGCCTTGGTCGAGATCACCAGCTCGTCGCGGTAGCCCGAGAAGTCCTCGCGCAGGTAGCGGCCGAAGTTCTCCTCGGCACGCCCGTACGGCGGGCCGTAGTTGTTGGCCAGGTCGAAGTGCGTGACCCCGCGGTCGAACGCGCGGCGCAGGATGGCGCGGTGGGTCTCCTCGGGACGGTCGGTGCCGAAGTTCTGCCACAGGCCGAGGGAGAGCACGGGGAGCTTCAGCCCGCTGCGGCCGGTGTGGCGGTACTCCATCGAGTCGTAGCGGTCGGAGGCGGCGGAGTAGGTCATGCGGTCCATCCTGCCCGCGCGGACCCTACCGGCGGGAGCCACCTCCCCCACGAACCCTAGGATCGGCCCCATGGAACTGCGTCGCGTCGACCCCACCCAACCCCACGGGCCGCTGCGCCGGGCCTGGCACCGGGTGGCCCGCACCCGGTTCGGACGCTGGTACGGCATCCACGTGGCGGCCCCGGTCGACTCCGCGCTGCTCCGCCGCACCGGTGGCCGTGTCCGACTGGTCGGCGCCCTGCCGACCGCCACCTTGGCCACCACCGGCGCGAAGTCGGGCCAGCGCCGCGAGAACCCGGTGGTCTACTTCCACGACGGCGACGACGTGGTGCTGGTCGCTTCGAGCTTCGGCAGGGACAAGCACCCGGGCTGGTACCACAATCTGCGCGCCCACCCCGAGGCCACCCTCAACGACCAGCCCTTCCTGGCCAGGGAGGTCACCGACCCTGACGAGTACGAGCGGCTCTTCGGGCTGGCGGTGCGGGTCTACGCCGGGTACGCCGACTACCGCGAGCGCACCGCCGCCATCGGGCGCCGCATCCCCGTCCTCCGGCTCACCCCTCGCTGACCCCCGCGAGCGCCGGCGGCGTGGCCGGCCACGCCGGTCAGGCCCGGGTGGCCACCAGCACCCGGAACCCCTTGGCCGAGGCCAGGCGGGTGGTGGGGAAGCCCTGCTCGGTGAGCCAGCGCTGCAGCGAGTCCGCCCCCAGGTTCTTGCCGACCACGAGGACGGCTCGGCCGCCGGGCACCAGCCGCGGCAGCCAGGTGAGCAGCAGCTCGTGCAGCGCCTGCTTGCCGATCCTGATGGGCGGGTTGGACCAGATCTCGTCGTACGCCGCCTCCGCGGGCACCGCATCCGGGGTGCACGCGGCGAACCGGTCGGCCACGCCCAGCGCGGCCGCGTTCTCGTTCGCCAGCCGCACCGCCCGCTCGTTCACGTCCACCCCCGTCACCTGGCCGCCGACCACCCCGGACTGCGCCCAGGCGACGGCGACGGCCAGGCCGATGACGCCGTACCCGCAGCCCAGGTCGAGCACCATGCCCGGGCCGGGCGGCTCGGTCGACCGGAAGAGCACCCCTGTGCCCGGGTCCACCCGCCCGCGGGAGAACACCCCCGAGCCGCTGGTGAGCGCAAGGTCGCGGCCCCACACCCGGGCGCGCACCGGCACCCGCTCGAACGGGACCTGCGGGTCGGCGGAGAAGTAGTGGTCCTCGGTCACGGCCGGTTCTCCTGGGGCACCGGCCCCCGCACGCGGCGGGTCCGGTCGGCCTGGGCGGCGAGGGCGTCGTCGGCGGGGTAGCCGACCTCCTCGAGAGTGAGCCCGTGGGCGGGGACGACCGGGACCGCCGGGTCGCGCACGCCGGCGGCCAGCACCTCCCCGGCCCAGGACGGCGGCCGCCGCCCCTCCCCCACCACCACCAGGCACCCGACCAGGGAGCGGACCATGTGGTGGCAGAACGCGTCGGCGACCACGCGTGCCCCGAGCACCCCGCTGCTGGAGCGGCTCCAGCCGAGCTCCCGCAGCTCACGCACCGTCGACGCGCCCGCACGCTGCTTGCAGAAGGCCGCGAAGTCGTGCTCACCGACGAGGTGCTCCGCCGCGGCGTTCATCGGCCCGAGGTCGAGCGGCCGTGGCCAGGCCAGCACGTGCCCCCGGGTGAGCGGGTCGACCGCCTCGGGGCGGTCCGCGACCCGGTAGGCGTAGCGACGCCAGGTCGCCCCGAACCGCGCGTCGAAACCAGCCGGCGCCGGGGCCACCCGGTGGACCCGCACGTCGGGGGGCAGGATCCCGTTCAGCCGCCGGGCCAGAGCCGCCGGCGGGGGATCCGCGGACCGGCCGGCCGACGCAGCCAGCACCTCGTCGGTGACGTCGGCGTGCACCACCTGACCGCGGGCGTGCACCCCGGTGTCGGTCCGGCCGGCGCAGGTGACCGCAACCTCCGGGACGCGCAGCACGGTGACCAGCGCGGCCTCCAGCGCCCCCTGGACGGTGCGCAGGCCGGGCTGCCTGGCCCAGCCGTGAAAATCGGCGCCGTCGTAGGCCAGGTCGATCCGGATCCGCACGCGGCCCATCCTGCCAGCCGCGGGGGATCCGTCAGCGCGGCACAGCCACCCT
>NZ_DAOMFK010000105.1:3914-10960 GCF_035429765.1 Nocardioides sp.
GGTCTCAGCGCCGGATCCGCACCGACAGGGTGGTCAGGGTGCTGAGCGTGCCGTTGCGCGCGTTCACCCGCACCGTCAGCGTGGCTCCCGCGTCCGCGGCCCGGACGACGTAGCGGGGCCCTCGCTGGACCACCGCCCGCCCCCGCTTCCAGGCGTACGAGAACGTGGTGTCGGTCATCTGGTTCCACTGCCCGTGGCTCACCCGCAACGTCCGGCCCACCCGGGGGAGGCCGGTGACCTGCGGCGGCGTGGTCGCCACCAGGGCGCCGGGCAGCCGCACGGTGCCGCCGTTCCGGGTCTGGCCGGGGTCGAAGGAGTACGCCGGCGCGAGGGCGGCGCTGGTCCCCCCGCCGAACCACTGGGGTACCAGGGAGGAGCCGGTGCGGGACGGGCCGACGTGGCCCTGGACGAGCAGCTTCCAGGTCCCCGGACGGACCAGCACCGTCAGCTGGCTGCCGTCCCCCGTCGTGGGTGGGTGCGCGAGCATCGTGTCGCCCGAGGGGTCCACGACGCGGTAGCCCGCGTCGACGAGGGTGCTCGCCCGCGGGCCCTTGACGCTCAGGGTCAGCTGGCCGGCGCGCTCCAGCGCCAGGGCCAGGCCGGTGACCGGGCCGGCCCCGAGCGTCACCGGGTCGGCGTCGGCGTAGCCCCAGGCGTCGGGGTAGAACTCCGGGTACCACGGGACCAGGCCGGGCGTGTAGGAGGACAGCACACTCCCCTGGGCCACGCCCAGCCGGTAGCTGCCCTGACCCAGGCCGGTCAGGCCCCACCGCCCCGAGCGGTCCGTGGCGTCGGTGGCGACGGCGGTGCCGTCGGCGGCGTACGCGGTCACCTGGATGCCGGCGAGCGGGTCTTCGGCAGGGGCCGCGCTGGTCACCACCCCGGAGAGCCGGCAGAGGGAGCCCGGTCCGGCACACGGGCCGGGGAGCTGGGTGAGGGTCTCGTCGGCACGGACCGCCTCTCCGGGCACGGTGGGAAGCGGGGTGGCGCCGTTGAGGGAGAACGCTCCGCCGTTCCAGGTCGTCGGGTAGCCCCCGAGGCCGTCGCTGAACTCCACCGCGAAGTCACCGGCTCCCAGGCCCCCGACCTGGAACCGTCCCTGGGCGTCGGTGCGGTCGCTTCCGATCAGCGCCGCGTCGCTGATCCGGTACACCGTGGCGGTCACGAACTCGGGGGTTCCCCCGGCGCTGTCGGTCACCGTCCCCACCACCCGTGCCGCCTGCGGCAGCACCAGGTCGACGGTGAACTCGCCGGAGACGGGCACGCTCACCGACTGCTGGGCGCCTCCCCAGCCGCCGGCCCCCTCGACCGCCACCGCGGAGGTGCCGGACCTGACGTAGCCGAAGTCGTAGCGCCCGTCGGCGCCGGTCATCGTGGAGCTCACCACGCCGAGCCGGGTGCGCTCGACGGTGAGACCGGCCATGGCGTCGCCGTCGCCGTTGGTCACCCGGCCCGACACGTGCGCGATCGGCTCCACCGCGAGGTCCAGGGTGACCGGGTCCCCTCCGGACAGCGTGACCACGCCCGCCGGGCAGCCGGCGCTGCCGCCGTCGCTGCCGTCCCACCACCGGCTGTAGTCGTCCATCGTGGTGAGCTTGACCCGCACCTTGTACCGCCCGTCGGGCAGGGCGGTGGTCGAGAAGCCGCCGTCGGTGAGCAGCACCCCGTCGGCAGAGCCGGGGCACGTCTCGTCGGGGTCGCCGGTGGCGAGCTGGTAGAAGTAGACCCAGCCGTCGACCGGCGTCGTGCCGTCGCCGACGATGCTGACCGTGCCGCTCACCCGGCTGGTGGGCGCCGCCGGCGTCGCCGGCGCCAGCAGCACGGTCGCGCCCAGCAGGACGGCGAGCGCACCGAGGACACGACGCAACGACGCGGTCATGGGTCCTTCCTCTGGGACGACAGTGCTCAGTCGAGCTCACGCCGGGACGGCGGGTCCGCCCCGGGGCGAGACACCGTCACGGCCGCGGCTCTTGCGGCGAAGCCTAGAATGCCACGCCACTCCTCCTCCGGAAGGCGAGCGAGAGTGTCGCGGTGGGCGGCGCCCGTCAGCCCGCGCTCCCACAGGGCGTCGATGAGCGCGGCGCCGAAGGTGTCGCCCGCGCCGATGGTGTCGGCGACCGTGACCGGGACGGCCTCGACCCGACCGGCTCCCGACCGGCTGACCCAGAAGGCGCCCTCACCGCCCTCGGTCACCACCACCACGGCAGGCCCCAGGGCCAGCAGCCGGTGGGCCGCCTCGTCCCGGGACAGCTCCGGGTAGAGCGCCTCGAGGTCCTCGTCGGAGGCCTTGACCAGGTCGGCCAGGGCGGCGATCCGCTCGACGGCGGCGACCACGTCCGGGCCGGTCCCCGTGACCGAGGGCCGCGCGTTGACGTCGTAGCTCACCAGGGCCCGGTCGGCGAGCCGGGCGAGCAGCGCCGCGACGTCCTCGCAGCCCGGCGCCAGCACCGCCGCGAGCGAGGAGGTGTGGACGAACACGGGGTCGACACCGGAGAGGTCGACGGGGTGCAGCCGCCACTGCAGGTCGAAGACGTACGACGCAGCGCCGTCCGGCCCGAGCGTGGCCACAGCCGAGGAGGTGTGGTCCACCGCCCCGGGGTCACCGGCGAGGCTGACGCCCGCGGCGGCCAGGTGCTCGGCGAGCAGCCGACCGTAGTGGTCCTCGGCGAACGCGGTCAGCAGCCGGACCGGGCGGTCCAGCCGGGCCAGCGCCACGGCGGTGTTGGCGGCGCTGCCGCCGGCGTGCTCGGTCGTGGCACCGTCGGCGCGCCGTACGACGTCGACGAGAGCCTCACCCACCACCAGCGTGACGTGTTCCACGGGGCAACTATCGCACCCGGGTGGGCTCGGCGCCGCCGACGCGACTCAGTCGGCCTTCTCGGTCGACTCCGCCTCGGCGGCCGCGGGCTCGCTCTCCTCGGCCTCGGCCGCCTCGGTGGGCTCGACCGCCTCGGTGGGCTCGACCTCGGTCTCCTCGGCCTCGGGCTCGGTCGGCTCCGCGACCGGGGCGGGCTTGGCCGCAGGCTTCGTGGCCGGCTTCGGCTGGTAGGGCTCGGTCACCAGCTCGATCACCGCCATCGGGGCGTTGTCGCCCTTGCGGGGGCCGATCTTGGTGATGCGGGTGTAGCCGCCCGGGCGCTCGGAGAACCCCGGAGCGATCTCGGTGAACAGCACGTGCACCACCGACTTGTCGCGCACGACCTTGAGCACCTCGCGCCGGTGGTGCAGGCTCTCCACGGTGCCGAGGGGGGCCTTCTTCGCCTTGGTGATCAGCTTCTCGGCCATCGGGCGCAGCATGCGGGCGCGCGCCTCGGTGGTGGTGATCCGACCGTGCTCGAACAGCTGGGTGGCCAGGTTGGACAGCATCAGCCGCTGGTGGGCCGGGCTGCCGCCGAGACGGGGACCCTTCTTCGGGGTGGGCATCTGCTCTACTCATTTCTCCCGGGCCGTGTCAGGTACCCGGGTAGTTCCTTGCGGGGCGGCACGCCTCGGTGCGCCCCGGGGCGGGGTCCGCGGGGGTCCTCCCCCCGCGGGTGTCAGTACTGCTCGTCCTCGACGAACGCGTCGTCCTCGTCGTCGCCGTACGCCGCGAGCACGGCGTGCGGGTCGAAGCCGGGCCCGCTGTCCTTGAGGGACAGGCCCATCTCGACCAGCTTGGCCTTGACCTCGTCGATCGACTTGGCGCCGAAGTTGCGGATGTCCAGCAGGTCCTGCTCGGAGCGGGAGATGAGCTCTCCGACGGTGTGGATGCCCTCGCGCTTGAGACAGTTGTACGACCGGACCGTCAGCTGCAGGTCCTCCACCGGCAGCGCCAGGTCCGCGGCCAGCTGCTCATCCACCGGCGAGGGGCCGATGTCGATGCCCTCGGCCTCGACGTTCAGCTCGCGGGCCAGCCCGAACAGCTCGACCAGCGTCTTGCCGGCCGAGGCGATCGCGTCGCGCGGACGCATGGACGGCTTGGTCTCCACGTCGATGACCAGCCGGTCGAAGTCGGTGCGCTGCTCGACACGGGTGGCCTCGACCTTGTAGGTCACCTTCAGCACGGGGCTGTAGATGGAGTCCACGGGCATCCGGCCGATCTCGTTGTCGGCGCCCTTGTTCTGCACCGCCGAGACGTAGCCACGGCCGCGCTCGACGACCAGCTCCATCTCAAGCTTGCCGTTCTCCGACAGCGTGGCGATCTTCAGCTCGGGGTTGTGCACCTCCACGCCGGCGGGCGGGGCGATGTCCGCGGCGGTGACGTCCCCGGCGCCGGACTTGCGCAGGTACATGGTGACCGGCTCGTCGTGCTCGGAGGAGACCACCAGGCCCTTGAGGTTCAAGATCACCTCGGTGACGTCCTCCTTGACGCCCTCGATGGTCGAGAACTCGTGCAGCACGGTGTCGATCTTGATGCTGGTGACCGCCGCGCCCGGGATCGAGGAGAGCAGGGTGCGCCGCAGGGAGTTGCCGAGCGTGTAGCCGAAACCGGGCTCCAGCGGCTCGATGACGAAGCGGGAACGGAACTCGTCGACGACGTCCTCGGACAGGGTCGGTCGCTGAGCGATAAGCACTGTTGTTTCCTTTCCGAGCCCGACCGCTATTTGACGGACTCAGACTGCAGAGGTGGGTGACTGTTCTGCTGGCCGGGGCGGGGCCCCGGCACGGGGCTTACTTCTTGGAGTAGTACTCGACGATCAGCTGCTCCTGGACTGGGAGGTCGATCTGCTCGCGGGTGGGCACCTGGTGGATCAGCACCCGCATCCGGGCCGGCAGGACCTGCATCCACGCCGGCACCACCCGCTCGCCGTGGGTCTCCCGGGCCACGATGAACGGCGTCAGCTCCAGGGACTTCGGCCGGACGTCGATGATGTCGTGGCCGGTCACCTGGAAGGACGGGATGTCCACCTTCTTGCCGTTGACCAGGAAGTGGCCGTGGGTGACGAGCTGGCGGGCGTGGCGGCGGGTGCGCGCGAAGCCGGCGCGGTAGACCACGTTGTCCAGCCGGCACTCGAGCAGCTGCAGCAGGTTGTCACCGGTCTTGCCCTGGCGCCGCGAGGCCTCGGTGTAGTAGCGGTGGAACTGCTTCTCGAGCACGCCGTAGGTGTAGCGGGCCTTCTGCTTCTCGCGCAGCTGGAGGAGGTACTCGCTCTCCTTGATCCGGCCGCGACCGTGCTGGCCGGGCGGGTAGGGGCGACGCTCGTAGGCGGCGTCGCCACCGATCAGGTCGACGCCGAGACGACGCGACTTCTTGGTGATAGGGCCGGTGTAGCGGGCCATGGGTCAGGTCTCCTGTTCGTCGGTCGCGGGTCAGACGCGGCGGCGCTTGGGCGGGCGGCAGCCGTTGTGGGGCGTGGGCGTGACGTCCTGGATGGTGCCGACCTCGAGGCCGATCGCGCCCAGGGACCGGATCGCCGTCTCGCGGCCCGAGCCCGGGCCCTTGACGAAGACGTCGATCTTCTTCATGCCGTGCTCCATCGCCCGGCGACCGGCGGCCTCGGCGGCCATCTGCGCGGCGAACGGGGTGGACTTGCGCGAGCCCTTGAAGCCGACGGTGCCGGCAGAGGCCCACGAGATCACCGCCCCGGTGGGGTCGGTGATCGTGACGATCGTGTTGTTGAACGTGCTCTTGATGTGGGCCTCGCCCTGGGCGACGTTCTTCTTCTCCTTGCGGCGCACCTTCTTGGCGCCGGCAGCCTGGCGGCTCTTGGGAGGCATCGTGGTTCTCCTGAGGTAGCTGGTCTGGTGGGTTCGAGTCGGAGGCTCTGTCCGACCGCGAGGCCGTCGGCCCCGCGGGTGCGGACTACCTGGCCTTCTTCTTGCCGGCGACGGTGCGCTTGGGACCCTTCCGGGTGCGCGCGTTGGTCTTGGTGCGCTGGCCGCGGACCGGGAGGCCCTGGCGGTGACGGCGCCCCTGGTAGCTGCCGATCTCGATCTTGCGACGGATGTCGGCTTGGACCTCACGACGGAGGTCACCCTCGATCTTGAAGTTGCCCTCGATCTCGTCGCGGAGCTTGACCAGCTCCTCGTCGCCCAGCTGGTGCACCCGGAGGTCGGGGTTGACCCCGGTGGCCTCCAGGACCTGGCGGGCGCGGGTACGGCCGATGCCGTAGATGTAGGTGAGTGCGATCTCGATGCGCTTCTCGCGCGGGAGGTCGACACCAACGAGGCGTGCCATGTGGTGGCTGTTCCTTTCGCGGGGCCGCGGCCCCGTGGTTGCGCGGAGGTGTCTGGTCGTGTCGCGTCCCGGGTGCCTGTCCCGGGCTCCGGCCTTCCGCTCCGGAGGTGGTTCACCGCGGCCGCAGGCGTGCTGCGGTCCGGCTAAGCGATCACGTCGTGGGATTCAGTTGTCTCGCAAGCGCAGTCTCGCGCCCGCACGCTCGGTCTCGCGCTTCAGCCCTGTGTCCTTCGAGGGCTTCGCAGCTCGACCTCGCACGCTCGGTCTCGCGCTTCAGCCCTGTGTCCTTCGAGGGCTTCGCAGCTCGACCTCGCACGCTCGGTCTCGCGCTTCAGCCCTGTCGCTGCTTGTGACGCGGGTTCTCGCAGATCACCATGACGCGGCCGTGGCGACGGATCACCTTGCACTTGTCACAGATCGGCTTGACGCTGGGGTTGACCTTCATGGTTCACGTTCCTCGGCTGATGGGCATGAGGCGACCGTGCGCGGGGCGCGCGGTCACTTGTACCGGTAGACGATCCGGCCTCGGGTGAGGTCGTAGGGCGAGAGCTCCACCACGACCCGGTCCTCGGGGAGGATCCGGATGTAGTGCTGGCGCATCTTGCCGCTGATGTGGGCGAGGACCTTGTGGCCGTTGCTCAGCTCCACCCGAAACATCGCGTTCGGGAGAGCCTCCACCACGGTGCCCTCGATCTCGATCACGCCTTCTTTCTTCGGCATGTCCTCCGCAATCCCTTGGTCACTGTCCACCGTCGGCCCGCGAACCTCCCCGCACGCGGGGTGGACCTCGTGCCGCCGTCGCGCGGGCCCCGTCCCGGAACAGGCACGCGCCACCCCCGAGACGGGAGCGTCGGGCCGTGGTGCGGGCAGCCCGGAGCCAGGAGGCGAC
>NZ_DAOMFK010000106.1:0-10923 GCF_035429765.1 Nocardioides sp.
AGTGCTGCACCCACGCATGCCCCCCCCCCCCTCCCCCACCCACCCCCACGAAGAAGGGAGCCGACCCTGATGGCCGCTCCAGCCCTGGTGGCCCTGGCGCACGGAAGCCGTGACCCCCGGTCCGCCAAGACGATCACCGCCCTCGTCGCCGAGGTCCGCGCCCTGCGGCCCGACCTGCGCATCGAGCGCGCCTTCCTCGACCTGGCCACCCCCTCCTTCCAGACGGTGGTGGACCGGCTGGTGCGCGCCGGGCACGACGAGATCGTCGTGGTCCCGCTGCTGCTCACCCGGGCCTTCCACGCCCGGATCGACGTCCCGGGTGCGGTGGCCGCCGCCGTCGAGCGCCACCCCGGGCTGCAGGCCCGGGTCACCGACATCCTGGGCCTGGAGACCCGCTTCCTGGAGGTCCTCGACCTGCGCCTGCGCACGGCGCTGAAGCAGGCACGGGTCCGCGAGCTCGACGCCCTCGTGCTGGCCGCCGCCGGGTCCACCGACCCGCTGGCCAACCAGGCGGTGGCCCGGCTGGCCCGGGTCTGGGGAGGCCACCACCGGCTTCCGGTGACCGCGGCCTTCGCGTCTTCCGCCCCGCCGGCCACCGGGGAGGCCGTGCGGGCGTTCCGGCGGGAGGGCCGGCGGCACATCGCCGTGGCCTCGCTGTTCCTCGCCCCCGGCCGGCTGCCGGACCGGGCGGCCGAGCTGGCGCTCGAGGCGGGGGCGGTGGCGGTGTCCGAGCCGCTGGGCGCGCACCCCGAGCTGGCCCGGACCATCCTGGCCAGGTACGCCGTCGGCGCCGTGGAGCTGGTCCCGGTCTGATGCGGTGGTCCGGCTAGGCCACCAGCTGGGAGAGCAGCCGGTCCAGCTCCCGGGCCGGGGCGTCGGTGACCCCGCCGTGCACCGGGCCGGGCCGCACGACCGTGCTCCGGGGTGCCCGGAGGAAGCCGAAGCGGGTGCCCAGCGCGGGCTCTCTGGCCGCGGCCCCTCCTCGCGCGTCACCGGCGCACACGCCCTGGACGAACTCCAGCGTCGCGCAGACCCGCTCCACGTCCACCTCCGGGTCCAGGGCCAGCAGCCGGTCCCGGTCGACCAGCCAGGCCGCCTCGAGAAACCCGGCCTCCTCGCAGTAGAGCACGACCCCGAGGTTCACGAACTCCTCCCGGTCCGCGCGGGGGACGCAGCGCAGCACGACGTACTGGTAGGGCAGCCGGGTCATCGCGACACCTCCGGGAGCCAGCCGCTGGTCCCCAGGCGAGCGGTCAGGAAGTCGACGTACGCCGCCCGCAGCGCGTCCGGCGACCCGGCGCCGGGCACGGGATCGAGCCACGCGTCCGGCACACAGGCCAGCACCTCGGCGAACGCTCCGGGGCCGAGAAGGTCCCGAGCCTCCTCGTCGACGCCGCCGACGCGCGGCAGGCTGTCCAGCATGACGTGGCCGGTCGGGTCCCAGGGCTGGGCGGCGAACCGGGCCGGGTCGCCGACTCCGGCGTCCCAGGCGTGGTGGAAGTACAGGCACGCCCCGTGGTCGATGGCCCACACCTCGCCGTGCCACACCAGCAGGTTGGGGTTGCGCCAGCTCCGGTCGACGTTGGCGCAGAACGCGTCGAGCCAGAGCAGCCGGGCACCGACGTCGGCGGCGGCCGGCGGGTCGGCGTCGTAGCCGAAGGCACCGGGCAGGAAGTCCACACCCAGGTTGAGGCCGGGACTGGCGTTGAGCAGGTCCTGCACCTCCTCGTCGGCCTCGTAGCGGGCGATCTCCGGGTCCAGCTCCAGCGCCACAAGCCGAGGGGTCCGCAGCCCGACCCGACGGGCCAGCTCACCGACGACGACCTCGGCGACCAGCACCCGCACTCCCTGCCCGGCGCCCCGGAACTTGCAGACGTAGGTGCCCAGGTCGTCGGCCTCGACGAGTCCGGGGAGCGAGCCACCCTCCCGCAGCGGCGTGACGTAGCGGGTCACCGCGACCGTCGGGATCACCCGACCGGCGCCTCGTCGGCGAGCCGGCGCTGCTGCTCGGCGACGTCGAAGTCGGCCTCCGGCCAACGCAGGTCGAGCCCGCGCAGGGCCTCGAGGAGCAGCCCGCCGACGGCGAGGTTGCGGAACCACTTCTTGTCGCTGGGGATCACGTGCCAGGGGGCCGCCGCGGTGCTGGTGCGCTCCAGGGCGGTCTCGTACGCCGTCCGGTAGGCCGGCCACTGCGCCCGCTCGTCGACGTCGCGAGGGTTGAACTTCCAGTACTTGGTCGGGTCGTCCAACCTGGCCAGCAGCCGCTCCTTCTGCTCGGCCGCGGAGATGTGCAGCATGCACTTGACCAGGGTGCTGCCCGACTCGACCAGCTCGGCCTCGAAGGCGTTGATCGCGTCGTACCTGCGCTCGATCTCCGCCGGCTCGGCCAGGCCGTGCACCCGGACCACCAGGACGTCCTCGTAGTGGGAGCGGTCGAAGACCCCGATGTACCCGGGACCGGGGAGTGCCGCGCGGATCCGCCACAAGAAGTCGTGCCGCTTCTCCTCCTCGGTCGGCGCCTTGAACGAGGTGATCCGCACCCCCTGCGGGTCGACCAGACCGACCGTGTGGCGCAGCACCCCTCCCTTGCCAGAGGTGTCCATGCCCTGCAGCACCAGCAGCACGTTGCGTGAGGAGCCGGTCGTGCGCTCGGCGAAGAGCCGCTCCTGCAGCTCGGCCAGCTCGGCGCCCATCTCGAGCAGGGCCTGCTCGCCCTCCTCCTTGTCACCGTCGAAGCCGGGCGTCGCGTCGGTGGGGAGGGTGCTCAGGTCGACCGGGCCCGAGGGCAGCCGCAGCGCGTGGGAGGTCGTCATGACGCCAGCCTAGGGGGCCGGGCGCGCGCTCAGGCCAGCACGCGGCCGACGGCGAGCCGGCACCCCACCACGGTGCTGACCGTGCCGTCGGCTTCGGCCTCGTCGAACCACAGCCCCCGGCTGAAGCCGACCTTGTCCAGGACCCGCAGCGAGGCGGCGTTGCGGTGGTCGGGGGCCGCGAAGAACGCGGGGGCGGTGGGGAACCGGTGGTGGGCGCGTTCCATCCAGGCCCACAGCACGCGGGTGCCGATCCCACGGCCCAGCCAGGCGGGCTCGCCGACGGCGTAGTCGACGCCGATCGCGGTGGGGTCCGGGCCCAGCAGCGCGTACTCGGGGTAGTCGGCGATGCGGTAGTCCTGCAGGAAGCCCACCGCCCGGCCGTTGACCTCTGCGACCCACATCCGGGTGGGGGACGCGCCGTCGATGCGGGGGCCGTACCGCGCGGCCACCTCCTCGGGGGTGGGTGGCCCGTCGCCGTGCCACCAGCGCCGGACGTGCGGGGCCTGGCGCCAGCGGATGAGGTCGGGCAGGTCACCGCGGGTCATCGCGCGTACGCTCACCACCAGGTCGTGGTCGATCTCGAAGACCTTGGCCGCCCCGGAGAGGTCGCGCGCGACCGGCACCCCGGTCAGACTCAGCCCGACCCGTCTCGCCGCGGCCGCCCAGGACTCACCCTCATGGGCGACGCCACTCAGCTCGCCCCCGGGGTGCAGCACCAGCACCTGGGTTGCCATCGAGACTCAGGGTAGAGGCTCCGCGTCGGTCTCGTCGCCGAGCGCCTCCCGGACGACCCGGAACGACAGCGCCGGGGGGTAGCCCTTGCGGGCCAGCAGTCCCACCAGCCGCCGGGTCGCCACGGACGCCTCGAGGCCACGCATCGAGCGCAGCCTGCGGTGCACGAGCATCCGGGCGGCCTCTTCCTGGGAGGCCTCGTCGACCTGCTCCAGGGCGGCGGCGACCGCCTCCGGGGCGACCCCCTTGCGGCGCAGCTCGTGGGCCAGCGCTCGCGGGGCCAGCCCACGACCGGCGTGCCGGGACTCCACCCAGGCGCGGGCGAAGGCGGCGTCATCGACCAGGCCGACCTCCTCGAACCGGTCCAGCAGGCGCTCTGCGACGTCGTCGGGCACCCCCCGCGCGGCGAGCGTGGCGCGCAGCTCGGCGCGGCTGCGGGCCTGGCCGGTGAGCTGGTCGAGCAGGATGGCGCGGGCCACCGCCTCCGGGTCGGCCTCGGGCCCGTGGGCGACCTCGTCCTCGGGCGGCGGCGGGGTGCCGGTCCAGGCCCGGACGCCGACCGAGACGTCCCCCTGCCACGGGTCGGGCAGGGGGACGGCCACCCCGGTCTCAGAAGTCATCGATCCCGATCGGGTCGGTGGACAGCGGCTCGGCCTCCTCGCCGACCTGCGGCCCGACCCCGAGCTTCTCGAGGATCCGCTTCTCCAGCTCGTTGGCCAGGTCGGGGTTGTCGCGCAGGAAGTTCCGCGCGTTCTCCTTGCCCTGGCCGAGCTGGTCGCCGTCGTAGGTGTACCAGGCACCCGCCTTGCGCACCAGGCCGGCCTCCACCCCGACGTCGATGAGCCCGCCCTCGCGGGAGATGCCCTTGCCGTACATGATGTCGAACTCGGCCTGCTTGAAGGGCGGCGCGACCTTGTTCTTGACGACCTTGACGCGGGTGCGGTTGCCGACCGCGTCGGTCCCGTCCTTGAGGGTCTCGATGCGGCGCACGTCGAGCCGGACGGAGGCGTAGAACTTCAGCGCCCGGCCACCGGTGGTGGTCTCCGGAGAGCCGAACATCACGCCGATCTTCTCGCGCAGCTGGTTGATGAAGATCGCCGTGGTGCCGGCGCCGTTGAGGGCACCGGTCATCTTCCGCAGCGCCTGGCTCATCAGCCGGGCCTGGAGCCCGACGTGGCTGTCGCCCATCTCTCCCTCAATCTCGGCGCGCGGCACGAGCGCGGCCACCGAGTCGATGACGATGAGGTCCAGCGCACCGGAGCGCACCAGCATGTCGGCGATCTCCAGCGCCTGCTCGCCGGAGTCGGGCTGGGAGACCAGCAGGGCGTCGGTGTCGACCCCGAGGTTGCGGGCGTACTCCGGGTCGAGGGCGTGCTCGGCGTCGATGAAAGCGACGATCCCCCCGGCGCGCTGGGCGCTGGCCACGGCGTGCAGCGCGACCGTCGTCTTGCCCGAGGACTCCGGGCCGTAGATCTCCACGACCCGCCCGCGGGGCAGTCCGCCGATGCCGAGCGCCACGTCCAACGCGATCGCCCCGGTCGGGATCACCTCCAGCGGCGCCCGGGTGTCGTCACCCAGCCGCATCACCGAACCCTTGCCGAACTGCTTCTCGATGTTCGCGAGAGCGGCGTCCAGCGCCTTGTCGCGGTCTCCTGCTGCTGCCATGGTGCTCCGTCCAATCTGGCGGACCCCCACCACGGGGGCCGCCGAGCTCTCGGGTGTCTTCTCGACGTCGTGCTGGACGCTAGACCGGCCCACCGACAGAGCTGATCCTGCGCCAGGATCTGTGGAGAACGACGACCAGCGTGCCACCTGTGGACCACCCTAGGCCGAACAGGTGTTCGACACCTAGTACCGCGACGCGGCGTGTCGCGGGCCCGGCGTCACGGCCCCAGGTAGGGCAGGTCCAGGCCCTCCGCCCACGTCCGGCAGGGACAGCCGTCGGGGTCCGGCAGCCGTGGGATCGCCTCGCGCAGCAGCCCCTTGAGCCGCTCCACGTGGCGGGCGAAGGTGTCCATCACCTCCGCCTGGCCCACCCCCTCGCCCGCCTCCACCCCGGCGTCCATGTCGGTGACCAGGGCCACCGGGCAGTAGCAGATCATGAGCTCCCGGGCGAGCACGGCCTCGGGCTGGCCGGTCATGTTGACCAGGGTCCAGCCCTGGGCCGCGTAGTGCTGGGACTCCGCACGCGTGGAGAACCGTGGCCCCTCGACCACCACCATCGTGCCGCCCCTGACCACGGCTGGGTCGAGCCCCGCCACCACTCGGGCGGCGGCCGCGCAGTAGGGGTCGGCGAACGGCACGTGCACCGCTCCCTGCTCCACGAACGTCTGCGCCCGCCCGGAGGTCCGGTCGACCAGCTGGTCGGGGACCACCACGTCTCCCGGGGACACCTCGGGGCGAAGGCCGCCGACCGCGCACGGCGCCAGCACCTGGCGCACCCCGAGTGCGTGGAGGGCCCAGAGGTTGGCCCGGTAGTTGATCGCGTGCGGCGGGTACTCGTGGTGAGCGCCGTGCCGGGGCAGGAAGGCCACCGTGCGGTCGGCCACGCGGCCCACGGTGACCGGACCGGAGGGGCGGCCGTACGGCGTGTCCGGCTCGACGACCACCGGGTCGTCCAGGAACGAGTAGAAGCCGCTGCCGCCGATCACGGCGACGTCGGCCCGGTGCGCGCTCACCCGGCCACTCTCCCAGGTCGAGGAGCCCCACGACACGGTCATGAGTCGGTCACCGCCAGGTCTCCCGGCCCTCCGGCGCGGCCGGCGGCGTACGCCGCAGCGAGCACCCCGGTCGCGAGCAGGGCGGCGAACAGGTTGAGGGCCGGATAGCCCCACGACCCCACGATGAGCCCCGCCAGGCCTCCCGCGGCCGCCGCCGAGACCCCCATCACCAGGTCCGAGCCCCCCTGGACGTCGGTACGCACGTCCAGCGGCACCTCCGAGGCGATGATCGTCGAGGCGGCCACGGTGGCCAGGGACCAGCCGACTCCCAGCAGGAACAGGCCGACCAGGATCTGCCAGGAGCTTCCCTCCGGGGAACGGCCGCTGAGCAGGAGGGCCACGAGGAGGACCACTCCGCCGGCCGCCAGGACCGGAGGACGGCCCAGCCGGTCCACGGCCCAGCCGACCAGCGGCGCGAACGCGAACATGCCCAGGACGTGCACCGAGATCACCAGGCCGATCACCCGCAGCTGGGCCCCTCCGTGCTGCATGTGCAGCGGGGTCATCACCATCACCGCGACCATCACCGCGTGCGCGGCGGCGAGCGCGACCACCGCCGACCGGACGGTCGGCCGCTGCGAGAGCACCTCCGAGACCCTCGCCCACGACGTCCCCCGTGGCGGCACGCCGGTGACCCCCACTCGTGCCCGGGCCAGCAGCAGGGGGTCGGGGCGCAGGAACACCCAGACCACCAGTGCCGCCAGCAGCATGCCGATGCTGCCCAGCAGGAACGGCCCGGTCAGCGCGGGGACCCCGAGCCGCCCGGCCAGCGCGCTGGCCGGTCCGGTGAGGTTCGGCCCGGCGACGGCACCGAGCGTGGTCGCCCACACCACGAGGGACAGGGAGCGCCCGCGCGAGACCGGCGGGGCGAGGTCGGTGGCCGCGTAGCGGGCTCCGTTGTTGGCCGCGGTCGTCGACCCGAGCAGGGTGGCCCCGACCAGCAGCACCGGCATCGACCCGAGCACGCCCGACCACACGATCACGAGCGCGCCGAGGGCGCCCAGCAGGTAGCCGGTCGTCAGCCCGACCCGCCGGCCGCGGCGCGACATCAGCCGCGCCAGCAGGTACGACGCCACAGCGGCGCCGAGGACCTGGCAGGTCTGGGCGAGCCCGGCCTGCTTCTCCGAGCCGGACAGGTCGCGGGCCAGCAGCGACGCGGTGGCGATCCCGATGGTGATGCCCACCGCGCCGACCGCCTGGCCGGCGACGAGGGTGGCGAGGGTGCGTCGATGCACCGCCGCGACGTCGGGAGGAGCGGTCACCGGTCCCCCGGGGGCAGCTCGAGCGCACGCCACACCGCCGCCCAGACCTCCTTCGCCGGGACGCCGGCCTCCAGCGCCTCGGCAGCCGTCCGCCCACCCAGGTCGGCCATCACGAACTGGCCGGCCCAGTGCCGGGCGTAGTCCTCCCCCAGCGCGCGCTCCATCCTGGCCCAGAACTCCGTGAGCCTCATCGTCCTGCGACGTCCCAGAGGTGGTGCACCGCGTCGTGCAGGTGGTAGCGGCCCAGGCTCTCGACGGTGAACACCGCCCCGTCGCTGCGCCGTCCGACCCGCGACCACTGGGCCCCCACCACCCCGGCGTAGGTGCCCGCGACGATCTCCGCCGCCTCGGTCAGCTCGCCGGCGACGTCGGCCGGGTCGGCCAGGTCGTACCGCTCCGCGACCGCGGTCGCGTCCTGGTCCCAGCTCTCGAACGCGGGGTCGTCGGTGGTCAGCATCAGCCGCACCCGCCCGTCGAACACCCGGTGCACGTCACGGACGTGGCAGGCGTACTCCAGCGGGGACCAGACGTGCTCCGCGGGCCGCGTGCGGGCGCCGGGACGGGCCATCACGGCGGCCAGGGCCGCGGCGTTGGCGCGGAGGAGGTCGGGAAGCCGCTCGGCCGCGGTCGCGCTCGCGTCGTACCCGCAGTCGGGGCACGGCCGCGACAGAACCCAGGTCCAGTCCTTGGTGTCCGGCTCGATGGTCATGGGCACCATCCTCTCTCACCGCAGCAGCAGGGACCCCAGCCGACGACGGACGACGACGAGCCCCACCAGGCCCATCACCAGCAGGTAGACCACCGACACGGCCGAGGCCCACGACAACGCCCCGGTGGTCAGCTCGCGGCACAGCACCACGCCTCGGTACAACGGCGTCACCTCGATCACCCAGCGGACCGGGTCGCTCAGCGTGCTGACCGGGAAGAAGGTCCCCGAGAACAGGAACAGCGGCAGCTGGACCAACGTGATCTTCTCGAAGTCCTGCCAGCTCTTCATGTACGTCGTGAGCGCCATCCCGACCGCAGCGAAGGCGAACGCGATGAGCAGCGCCGCGGGCAGCGCGAGCAGGGCCCACCAGGAGTCGGTCAGCCCCAGGACGGCCATCACCACCAGGAACGCGGCCGAGTAGGTGCCGCCCCGGGCCAGGCACCAGGCGATCTCCCCGCGGGCGATGTCGCCGGTCGACAACGGGGTGACCAGCATCTGGTCGTAGAGCTTGGCGTACTTCAGCTTGAAGAAGACGTTGAACGTCGCGTCCATCACCGCACCGTTCATCGCCGACGCGGCCAGCATGCCGGGCGCGACGAACGCGGCGTACGGGATCTCCTGCCCGTTGAACTCGAAGGTGTCGATCAGCCGGCCCACGCCGACGCCGATGGACAGCAGGTAGAACACCGGCTCGAGGAAGCCGGTCA
Organism: Nocardioides sp.; assembly: GCF_035429765.1. Lineage (GTDB taxonomy): Bacteria > Actinomycetota > Actinomycetes > Propionibacteriales > Nocardioidaceae > Nocardioides. The sequence goes on from NZ_DAOMFK010000106.1 coordinate 8,944, forward strand.
GGAACAGCTTCCACGCCGAGCGGTAGACGATGAAGTTGCGCAGGAAGAGCAGCCCGGTCGCGCGCGCCGGGCTCAGCGGCGAGGTGGCGACCTGGGTGGGAACCGCGACAGCCACTCAGGACACCAGCCTTCCGGCCAGCCCGGTGACCGACCAGCGCCAGCCCACCGCCGTCAGGATCGACAGGTAGGCCACGTTCACCGCGGCCAGCCGCCAGTCCACGACGTCGAGGGTGAACATCCGGGAGAGGTTCACGCCGTGCCACAGGGGCGTGACCCGGGCCACCCACTCGAGCACGGGGCCGAGGTTGGACACCGGGAAGAACGCCCCCGAGAACAGGAAGAGGGGGAACACGCCGACCCGGTAGATGATCCCGAAGCCCTCCTCGGAGGTCATCCGCGCGGTGACCCCGTAGACGAGCCCCGCGAAGCACATGCCGACGAGGACCTGCGCGCCGAAGGCGGCGACCGCGCCCCACCACGTGGCGTAGACCCCGAACGGGACCAGCACGAGCATGAAGATGCCGCACGTGGTGGCCAGCCGGAACAGCACGAAGGCGAGGTTCCCCGCCACGAGGTCGGGGACTCCCAGCGGCGAGGCCAGCATCGAGTGGTAGACGCGCTGCCACTTGATCATGCCCATCACCGGGTAGGTCACCTCGCCCACCGCGATCTGCATCGCGTGGCTGGCCAGCAGGCCCGGGACGACGAAGTCGAGGTACGACGTCGCGCCCTCGAGCCGCGCCGGGTCGCCCTGGACGAAGCCGCCCAGGAGGACCCCCATCGCGACGACGTAGAACAGCGGGGTCACGAACGACGAGACGACCGAGCCCCGCCAGGTCCTCCGGTAGACCGTCAGCCAGTAGTCGACCTGGCGGCGTACGCCATCGGCCGGGCCCGCGGGACGGCGCGGCAGGGACTCGGTGAGCGCGACCACTCAGTCCACCAGCGTCCGACCGGTGAGCCGGAGGAAGACGTCCTCCAGGGTCGAGCGGCGGACCAGGACCGCCGAGGGCAGCAGGCCCCGCTGGTGCACCTGGGTGACGACGGCCTCCCCGTCGTCGCTGTAGACCAGCAGGCGGTCCGGCAGCACCTCCACCCGCTGGCCCAGGTCGGCGACCCGCTCGGCGAGGCCCTCGTGCTGCCCGACCCCGAAGCGCAGCTCGGCGACCTCGCGCGAGGAGAAGCGCGCGATCAGGTCCAGCGGGGAGCCCTCCGCGACGATCTCGCCGCGGTCCATCACGACCAGCCGGTCGCAGAGCTGCTCGGCCTCGTCCATGTAGTGGGTGGTGAGCACCAGGGTGACGCCCTGCTGCTTGAGCCGGAACAGCTTGTCCCACAGCAGGTGCCGCGCCTGCGGGTCCAGGCCCGTCGTCGGCTCGTCGAGGAGGAGCACGTCGGGGTTGTTGATCAGGGACCGCGCGATGGTCAGCCGACGCTTCATTCCTCCGGAGAGGTCCTCGACCTTGCTGCGGGCCTTGTCACCCAGCTGCACGAAGTGGAGCAGCTCCTCGGCGCGGTTCCGCACGTCGGCCCGGGGGATGCCGAAGTACCGCCCGTAGACGTAGAGGTTGTCGAAGACGGTGAGCTCGGAGTCGAGGGTGTCCTCCTGGGGGCACACCCCCAGCCGGGCGCGGATCGCGGGCCCGTCGGTGACCGGGTCCAGGCCGAGGATGCGCAGCTCGCCTGCGCTGGGCGGCGACACCGCGGCCACCATCCGCATCGTGGAGGACTTCCCGGCGCCGTTGGGTCCGAGGAACCCGAACGACTCACCGCGGCGTACGTCGATGTCGATGCCGCGCACCGCCTCGAAGTCGCCGAAGGACTTGCGCAGTCCGCGCGCCCGGATCATCGAGTCGCTCACGGAGAACGACCCTACTGGGCGCGGGGTGGCCTGTCGGTTTCCCCGCCCGGGCGGGCAAACCCGCGCCGCACCCCGCGAGTCGCTCGCGGAGTCGTGCGCCCAGCACCCGCCGATCGAAA
>NZ_DAOMFK010000107.1:0-10812 GCF_035429765.1 Nocardioides sp.
CCGGCGGCGGCGGGAGCCGCCAGGCTCAGCGACCCCGACTTGCCCGCTCCGCCGATCACCGCGACGACCGGACGGGCGTAGGAGGCCACCACCCGGCGGGGCAGCGCGGGGGCGCCGCACACGTCCATCACCGCCAGGCTCAGCTCCGGCTGCAGGTCCTCGGGGATGACGGCGGCGATCGAGCGGCCGAACAGCACGGCGTACCCCTCGCAGGGCACCTGCTCCCCGCGGCCGTCCCACCGGGCCAGGCCGTCCTCGATCACCAGCGGGGTGAGGGTGAGCGAGACCAGGGTGGTGACCCTGTCCCCGACCCGCAGGCCCAGGGGCGACTCGGGGCCGACCTCCTCCACGGTGCCGACCAGCATGCCGCCCGAGCCGGTCTCGGGGTTCTGCATCTTGCCCCGGGTCGCGACGATGTCGAGGACCGCGGCGCGGATCGCCGCGCCGTCGACGCCGCCGTCGGCGGCGCGGTGGGTGCGCTCGAGCTGGCGGTAGGAGGCCGCATCGAGGTTGAGCCGCTCGACCCGGATCCGCACCTCGTCGGGCCACAGCTCGCGACGGGTGTCCAGCGCCCAGGCGGCCTGGGGGAGCACCAGACGCTCGTCCAGGACCCGGTGCAGGCCGGTGGGATCACTCGTCGAGCGGGTCACGACCGTCGGTCCTCCATCTAAACTGGGGTATGCGCGAGAAATTCTCCGGTCGAGCATTGGACTAACCGGATGTTCTCCACCTACTCTGTCAGACAACCTGCGCGTCGCACAACCGGCGCGCCTGCCCGACGTACCCACCCTCCCCAGGAGCAGCCATGAGCATCGAGACTGCCTTCGGTCCGGACCGCACCCAGCCCTACCCCTACCGTCGGGTGGAGCTGGTGGAGCCGGACTGGACCCGGTTCCCCGGGTGGCGTGAGGTCACCAGCGCCGAGTGGGAGTCGGTGCAGTGGCAGCGCGCGCACTGCGTGAAGAACGTGCGCCAGCTGCGCGAGCTGCTCGGCGACCTGGTCGACGAGCGCTTCTACGCCGACCTCGAGCGGGACCAGGCCGAGCGCGCGACGATGTCGATGCTGGTGCCGCCGCAGATGATGAACACGATGGTGCCCGACGTGGAGCCGGCCGGGCCCGGGACGCTCACCGAGGCGTTCTACGCCGACCCGGTGCGCCGCTACATGATCCCGGTGTTCTCCGACCGGCGTACCGACTGGCCCTCCCACCCCCACGCCACGCGTGACTCGCTCCACGAGCACGACATGTGGGTGACCGAGGGGCTCACCCACCGCTATCCCACGAAGGTGCTGGCCGAGCTGCTGCCCACCTGCCCGCAGTACTGCGGGCACTGCACCCGGATGGACCTGGTCGGCAACTCCACGCCGGTCATCGACAAGCTCAAGTTCGCCGGCAAGCCCGCCGACCGGCTCGGCGAGATGCTCGACTACCTGCGTCGTACCCCCACCGTCCGCGACGTGGTGGTCTCCGGCGGCGACGTGGCCAACATGCCCTGGCCCCGGCTCGAGGCGTTCCTCACCGCGCTGCTGGAGATCGAGAACGTCCGCGACATCCGGCTGGCCACCAAGGCGCTGATGGCGCTGCCGCAGCACTGGCTGCAGGACGACGTCGTGGACGGGATGGGCCGGGTCGCGACCCTTGCCCGCGCGCGTGGGGTGTCGGTGGCCATCCACACCCACGTCAACCACGCCAACTCCGTCACGCCGCTGGTCGCGAAGGCGACCCGCACGATGCTCGACACCGGCATCCGCGACGTACGCAACCAGGGCGTGCTGATGAACGGCGTGAACGCCGACCCGCACACCCTGCTCGACCTCTGCTTCGCGCTGCTCGACGGGGCGCAGATCATGCCCTACTACTTCTACATGTGCGACATGATCCCCTACTCCGAGCACTGGCGGGTCTCGGTCGCGGACGCGCAGCGGCTCCAGCACCACTTGATGGGCTACCTGCCGGGCTTCGCCACTCCCCGGATCGTGTGCGACGTGCCGTTCGTCGGCAAGCGGTGGGTCCACCAGCTGGCGTCCTACGACACCGAGCGCGGTATCTCGTACTGGACCAAGAACTACCGCACCTCCATCGAGGCCGCCGACACCGACGCGCTCACCCGCACCTACGAGTACTACGACCCGATCCACACCCTGCCCGCCGCCGGCCAGGCCTGGTGGGAGCAGCACGGGCGTCTCGACGAGTCCGCGCTCAAGGCCGCCGAGGTCGCCGAGGCCTCCCGCCGGCTGGCCGCCCTCCAGGCCCACTGACCCCCGGCTGGGATCCGCCCACCTGCCGGTTTCGCCGCCCGGGGAAACCGGCAAGACCCGGCTACCCCGTCACGGGGCGGTTCTCGTACGGCGTGGAGAGCACGATCGTGGTCCGGGTGGAGACGTTGGCGATCGCGCGGATCCGGGCGAGCAGGTCCTCGAGCACGGCCGGGGTGGGCACCCGGACCTTGAGGATGTAGGACTCCTCGCCGGCCACCGACCAGCAGGACTCGATCTCTGCGATGTCGCTGAGCCGGCGGGGGTAGTCGTCCGGCTCGGAGGGGTCGATCGGGGTCACCGACACGAACGCGGTCAACGGGAGGCCGACCTGCTCGTGGTCGATGGTCGCGCCGTACCCCTTGATCAGGCCCCGGGCCTCGAGCCGCTTGACCCGTTGGTGGACCGCGGAGGTCGACAGCCCGGTCGCCTTGCCGAGATCGGTGAAGGACATCCGACCGTCCGCCGCCAGGAGGGTGAGGATCTTGCGATCGATCTCTTCCACGGCTCCCACCCTAGTCGTGCGGGGAGCCGGTCGGGACGCTCCTCAGCGGTAGCCTGCGGGGATGCCCGAGACCGACGAGCGACTGATGGTGCTGGACACCGCGTCGATGTACTTCCGCGCCTTCTACGGCGTGCCGGAGATCCGCGCAGCCGACGGTACGCCGGTCAACGCCGTGCGCGGGCTGCTGGACTTCATCACCCGCCTGGTCGCCGAGTACCGGCCCAGCCACCTGGTCTGCGCCTGGGACAACGACTGGCGTCCGCAGTGGCGGGTGGACCTCCTCCCGACGTACAAGGCCCACCGGGTGCAGCTGGAGACACCGGGCGCCGCGCCGGACGTCGAGGAGGTCCCCGACCCGCTCACCGTGCAGGTCCCGGTGATCCTCGAGGTCCTCGACGCCCTGGGGCTGTGCGTGCTCGGCGCGGACGGCTACGAGGCAGACGACGTCATCGGCACGCTGGCCACCGGCGCGGCCATGCCCGTGGACATCGTCACCGGCGACCGAGACCTCTTCCAGCTGGTCGACGACCAGACGCAGGTGCGAGTCCTCTACATCGCCCGCGGCGTCGGCCGGCACGAGCGGGTCACCAACGCGGTGGTCCGCGAGAAGTACGCCGTGGAGGCGCACCAGTACGCCGACTTCGCCACGCTCCGGGGCGACGCCTCCGACGGGTTGCCCGGCGTCGCCGGGGTCGGCGAGAAGACCGCAGCGACCCTGCTCGCCCGGTTCGGCGACGTCGCCGGACTGGTGGCGGCTGCCGCCGACCCGGGATCGGACCTGGCACCCGGCCCGCGCGGGAAGGTCAAGGCCGCCGCGGACTACCTCGCGGTCGCGCCCCGGGTGGTGGCGGTCGTCCGTGACCTGCCGTTGCCCGACGTCGACACCGCCCTGCCCCGCACGCCCCCGGACCCGGCCCTGCTGGCCGAGCTCGCGCAGCGCTGGCGCCTGGAGAGCCCGGTGGAGCGGCTGCTGGCGGTGCTGGCAGGTGGGGGCGCGGCCCCGGCCGGCGTCCCGGACTGACCGATCGGCCCTTGCCGTGCGCCGGGGAGTCCCCCTAGGTTCAGGGGCAGTGCGGGCTCCCGAGGTGCGGGGGCCGCCACACGTCACGACCAGAGGACATGCCCATGCCACGCAACACCCGCAGGTCACTGGCCAGGCTCGCCGCCACCAGCGCCGTCGTAGCGCTCGCGGCAGCCGGTCTCACCACCGTCTCCGCCTCGGCGGCGGAGGACGACACCCACGGTCTCCGCCTCTCCGCGGTCCAGCCGGTCCAGGTCTCCAGCGGAGAGGCCGACAAGGCGACGAGCAGCCAGCTGGCCCGGACGCCGGCCGGGCTGCTGCGCCTCAGCAGCCCCAAGAAGATCCCCGTGATGATCAAGTACGACTACGACGCGCTCGCCAGCTACACCGGCACCGTCAAGGGGTACGCCGCCACCAGCCCCAGCGTCACCGACCGGGCGCTGACCGCCCAGCGCGCCGCAAGCGCCCGCTACCTCGGCTACGTCACCAGCCGCGAGCAGGCGATCACCAGCGAGATCACCGACGCGGTGCCGACCGCGACGGTCACCCGCTCCTACCGCGTTGTGTACGGCGGGGTGTCGGCGTTCGTGCCCGGCAACTCGGTCCGGACGATCCTGAAGGTGCCCGGCGTCGTCGCGGTCCAGCGCGACACGCTGAACAAGACGCTGACCGACTCCAGCACCGACTTCATCAACGCACCCGCGGCCTACTCCGCGCTGCACAGCCGCGCCAACGCCGGTGAGGGCGTGCTGCTGGGCAACCTCGACTCCGGCGTGTGGCCCGAGCACCCCTCCTTCGCCGACCAGGGCAACCTGCCCGACTACACCGGCCCTGCGCTCCCCTGCGAGTTCGGCGACAACCCGCTGACCCCGGGGGTGGACGTCTTCGAGTGCAACAACAAGCTCGTCGGCGGCGCCGCCTACCTCGACACCTACGACCTGGTCTACGGCACCGGCTACATGTACCCCGACCTGGCCCGTGACTCGGGCGGGCACGGCTCCCACACCGCCTCCACCTCCGCCGGCAACGTCGTGCACGACGTCCAGACGCTCGGCCCGCTTGTGTCGCGGATCAACGGCGTCGCGCCCGGCGCCCAGGTGATGGAGTACCGCGTCTGCGGTGAGAACGGCTGCTTCACCTCCGACTCCGCGGCGGCCGTCGAGCAGGCGATCCTCGACGGGGTCAAGGTCATCAACTTCTCCATCAGCGGCGGCAGCTCGCCGATGACCGACCCGGTCGAGCTCGCCTTCCTCGACGCCTACAACGCGGGCGTGTTCGTCGCGGCCTCGGCCGGCAACTCCGGTCCTGGGGCGAGCACGACCGACCACCTGTCCCCGTGGGTCACCACGGTGGCGGCCTCGACGCAGACCCGCGAGTTCGCCTCGCACCTGACCCTGACCGCGGACGGCGGCGCCACCTACGAGGTGGACGGGGCCAGCATCACCGCCGGCGCCGGCCCGCTGCCGGTGGTCTCGGCGGCCGCCGCGCCGTACGGCGACGCGCTGTGCACCACCCCCGCTGCGGCCGGCACCTTCACGGGCACGATCGTGGTCTGCCGGCGTGGCTCGAACGCGCGGGTCGACAAGGGCTACAACGTGCTGCAGGGCGGGGCTGCGGGGATGATCCTGTACAACCCGACGCTGGCCGACGTGGAGACCGACAACCACTGGCTGCCCGCGGTCCACGTGGCCGACGGGACCGACCTGGTGGCCTTCCTCGGCAGCCACACCGGCATCACCGGGCAGTTCACCGCCGGTGCCGCCAAGGCCGGCAAGGGCGACGTGATGGCCGCGTTCTCCTCGCGAGGCCCGGCCGGTCCGGTGGTCAAGCCCGACATCACCGCACCCGGGGTGCAGATCCTGGCCGCGATGACGCCGACGCCGGAGGTCTCGACCGACGGTCCGCCCGGCGAGTACTACCAGGCGATCGCCGGCACCTCGATGTCCTCACCGCACGTCGCGGGTGTGGCCCTGCTGCTCAACGCCCTGCACCCGGACTGGACGCCGGGCCAGATCAAGTCCGCGATCATGACCCAGGCGCTGACGTCGGTGGTCAAGGAGGACGAGACCACGCCGGCCGACCCGTTCGACATGGGCTCGGGCCGGGTCGACGTGGGTCGGGCGATGAAGGCGCCGCTGACGATCTCCGACACCGCCGCCAACTTCGCGGCGCTCACCCCGGACGAGGTGCACGCGATCGACCTCAACATCCCGTCGATCAACGCTCCCACGATGCCGGGCCGGATCACCACCACCCGGACGCTCACCAACGTCACCAAGGGCAAGCTCGTGGTGAACCCGCGGGCGACCACCGCTGCCGGCACGAGCATCTCCTTCAGCCCGAAGCAGGTGAGGATCCCTGCCGGCGGTAGCGCCAGCGTGGAGATCACCATCCGCTCCACGGCACCGGTCGGTGAGCAGCAGTTCGCCACCGTGCTGCTCAAGACCCAGCGTGGCACCGCTCACCTCCCCGTGGCGTTCGTCCGTCAGCAGGGGAAGGTCAGCCTCGACCAGACCTGCTCGGCGCCGAGCGTGCCCAAGGGGCGCACGGCCACCTGCATGGTCTCGGCGACCAACAACGACTTCGCCGACCAGCAGGTCTCGCTGCGCACCTCCACCTCCAAGCGGCTCACGCTGGTCTCGGCGTCGGGCGCGACCGTGGTGAAGGGGGTCGCTCGGAAGGTCGTCACGCTCGCCGGAGCGGCGCTCGGGATCCCGTCGGTCGACCCGGGCGACACCCCGGGCGGCGGGTACCTCCCGCTCGAGGCCTTCGGGATCACCCCGACCGGCCTCGGCGACGAGGACATCGTCACCTTCGACGTGCCCACGTTCACCTACAACGGGGCACCGGCCAGCCGGATCTCGGCGTTCTCCAACGGCTACCTCGTCGTCGGCGGCGGTACGTCGGCCGACAACGAGTGCTGCACGCTGCCGACCGGCCCATCGCCCGCGGCACCGAACAACGTGCTCGCGCCGTTCTGGACCGACCTGAACGGTACCGGCGCGCCGGGCCTGCGGGTGGCCTCGCTCACCGACGGGGTGAGCACCTGGCTGGTGTTCCAGTGGAACGTGTTCGTGTACGGCACCACCGACGCGCGGGCGTTCCAGACCTGGATCCAGGTGGGCAACACCCAGGACATCTCCTACGGGTACGGGGCCGCGCCGACGAGCCCGGCCGGCCAGCCGTTCCTGGTGGGGGCGGAGAACGCCGCCGGAGAGGGCGACATGGAGGCGGTCCTTCCGGCTGGCTCGCTGGTGGTCACCTCGACCGACCCGGTGCCCGGTGACACGGTGTCCTACACGGTCACGGTGAAGGGCCGCACCCCGGGATGGGCGGGCGTGCACACGGAGATGACCGCCGAGCGGGTGCCCGGTGTCACCGTGGTCGACACCGACCTGCCGGTGACCAGGAAGCGGTAGCCGGGGGCGCGGCCTGCTCCTCGCTGCGGCGGCTCAGTCGCCCAGCGAGGAGTAGGCCACCACGCCCCGCCGTAGGGCGAGGACCACGTCCCGGGCCGCCTCGCGCAGGGCGCTCTCCCCCGCGGCGTCGGCTACCTGACCGGCCAGGTCGACCAGCTGCTTGACCCAGCGCACGAAGTCGCCGGCGGCCAGCTGCGTCGCCCCGAGCACCTCGTCGAGGTCGTCGCCCTCGGCCCAGCGCCAGGCCGCCCAGGCGAACCCCGGGTCCGGCTCCCGCAGGAAGTCGAGCCGGTGGTCGCGCTCGACGCCGGACAGCTCCTGCCACAGCCGGGCAGTCTCCTCCACCACCGCACCGGTGCGCCCTCCGGGGACCCGGACACCGGCCTCCTCGCTGCGGCGGGCCTCGTACACCAGCACCGACAGCGCGGCCGCGAGCTCGGAGGTGGAGAGACCCGCCCACAGCCCGCGACGCATCGCCTCGGCCGCGACCAGGTCCATGTCCGAGTACAGCCGCATCAGGTGGCGTCCGTGCGCGGTGACGGTGTCCCCGTCGAGGTAGCCGAGCGTCTCGAGCACCTCGCAGACCCGGTCGAAGGTGCGTGCGACGGTGTTCGTGCGCTGCTCGACGCGGCGGGTGAGGGTGGCGGCGTCCCGCTCGAGACGGAACCACCGCTCGGCCCACCGGGCGTGGTCCTCCCGGTCGGGGCACTGGTGGCAGGGATGTGCCTTCATCTCGCGGCGCAGCGCGTCGATCTCGTGGTCGGCGGCGCTGTCCCTGCCCGACGCGCGTCCGGCGGGCGGCTCCGGAGGCGGCAGGTCCCGGGTCCGGCTGCTGAGTGCGGCCGCGAGGTCCCGCCGTGCCTGCGGGCTGCGGGGGTTGAACCCGCGGGGCACCTTGAGCCTGGTCAGGGCCGACACCGGGGTCGGGAAGTCGGTGAGCGACAGCCTCCGGGCCTGCCGTCCGAGGGTCAGCACCGACGGCCGGGGCTCGTCGGTGGCGGCCCCCGGGTCGAGCACCACGGCGTACCCCGCGAACTTCCCGGCCGGGACGCGGATCACGTCACCGGGTCGCAGGGCGGCCAGCGAGGCCAGCACCTGCTGCCGGCGGTCCGCGCGCCGGCCCCGCGCCGCTCCCTTCTCGGCCTCCGAGATCCGGCGGCGGAGCCGGGCGTAGGCCATGAAGTCGCCCCGGTCGCAGGTGGCCGCCTCGAGGTAGCCGGCCAGCGCGTCCTCGGCCTTGCCGAGCTGCCGGGCCAGGCCGACCACCGCCTTGTCGGCCTGGAACTGGGCGAAGGACAGCTCCAGGAGGGCGCGCGCCCGCTCCCGGCCGTACTGGTGGACGAGGTTGACCGCCATGTTGTACGACGGCCGGAAGGACGAGCGCAGCGGGTAGGTCCGCGTGGAGGCCAGACCGGCCAGCTCGCGCGGGTCCATGCCCGGCTGCCAGAGCACCACGGCGTGGCCCTCGACGTCCAGCCCGCGACGGCCGGCCCGGCCGGTGAGCTGGGTGTACTCCCCCGGGGTGATGTCGGCGTGCACCTCCCCGTTGAACTTGGTGAGCTTCTCGATCACCACCGTGCGGGCCGGCATGTTGATGCCCAGGGCCAGGGTCTCGGTGGCGAAGACGACCTTGCACAGCCCGCGCACGAACAGCTGCTCCACGCACTCCTTGAACGTCGGCAGCATCCCGGCGTGGTGGGCGGCGACGCCGCGGGTCAGCCCGTCCAGGAAGTCGTGGTAGCCCAGGGCGTGCAGGTCGTCGTCGGGCAGGTGGCGGCACCGCTCCTCGACGAACCCGAAGATCTCGTCACGCTCCTCGGGCGTGGTCAGGCGCACGTGCGCCTGCAGGCACTGCGCAACGGCGGCGTCGCAGCCGGCCCGGCTGAAGATGAACACGATCGCCGGCAGCAGGCCCTCTCGGTCCAGCCGGTCGATGACGTCGGTCCGGCCGGGGATCCAGACCCGCCGTCCGTTGCCGACGTTGCGGGGGTTGCGGGAGGATCCCGGACGCCCCTTCCGCGACGACCTGCGGTCGCGCATCAGCCGGCTGGAGGCCCAGTCGTCGCGGGCGATGCGGACGAGCTGGTCGTTGACGGGTGCCCCTTCCCGGACGAACCCGGCCGCGGCGTCGACGTCGGAGGAGGCGAACAGGTCCAGCAGCCGGCGGCCCACCATGACGTGCTGGAACAGGGGGACGGGCCGCCGCTCCTCCACGATCGTCTCGGTGTCGCCGCGGACCGTCTCGAGCCACTCGCCGAACTCCTCGGCGTTGGAGACCGTCGCCGAGAGGGAGACCAGGGCCACCGACTCGGGCAGGTGGATGATCACCTCCTCCCACACCGCGCCGCGCATCCGGTCGGCCAGGTAGTGGACCTCGTCCATCACCACGAAGCCCAGCCCCAGCAGGGTCCGCGAGCCTGCGTAGAGCATGTTGCGCAGCACCTCGGTCGTCATCACGACCACCGGCGCCTCGCCGTTGACGGTGTTGTCCCCGGTGAGCAGGCCCACCCGGTCCGCTCCGTAGCGGTCGACGAGGTCGGCGTACTTCTGGTTGGACAACGCCTTGATCGGGGCCGTGTAGAAGCACTTGCGGCCCGTGGCGAGGGCCAGGTGGACCGCGAACTCCCCCACCACGGTCTTGCCCGATCCCGTCGGGGCGGCCACGAGTACGCCGCGGCCCTCCTCGATCGCCCGGCAGCCGCGCAGCTGGAACTCGTCGAAGTCGAAGCCGTACTGCCCGGTGAACTCACGCAGCACGGGGTACCGCTGCGTCCTGCGGTGCGCGGCGTACCGCTCGGCGGGTGTCGGCTCCTCCGCGCTCACGTGAGCACCGTGAGCGCGCCCGGTGCGCACTCCACCGTCAGCGGCAGCTCGCCGAACCGCTCCCCGTCGGCGTAGGCGACGATCCCGGGCGAGGCGACCGTGATCCGGCGGACCAGGTGGTGCTCGTACTTCGGGTGGGTGACGTGGGTGCCGTTGAACAGGCGCGGGTAGGCCCGGACCAGGCCCAGGCGGCTCATCGGGCGGAAGATCACCACGTCCAGCATCCCGTCGTCGAGCAGCGCCCCCTCGGTGATCCGCAGTCCGCCGCCGAACGAGGGGCCGTTGCCCACCGCCACCAGCATGGCGTCGAGCTCGACGCTGCGCCCGTCCAGCTCGAGGGTGTAGGACAGGGGTGAGAACGTGCGCAGCTCGGCGAGCGTGGCGATGTTGTAGCGCATCTGGCCGGTCGGCCAGGTCATCTGGTTGGCCCGCTCGTTGACCACCGCGTCGAAGCCTGCGGCCAGCACCGTCACGTAGTACCTCGAGCCGCTGCGGGCCAGGTCGACCGTGCGGGTGCGCCCGGCGATGACCCGGTCGGCGGCCGCGGCGGGGTCCTTGCGGGGCAGGTCGAAGTAGCGGGCCACGTCGTTGCCGGTCCCGGCCGGGATCAGGCCCAGCGGGATCCCGGTGCCGGCCACCGCCTGGGCGCCGAGGTGCGCGATCCCGTCCCCCCCGCACACGACCAGCGCCTCGACGCCGTCGGCCACGCACTCCCGGGCCAGGTCCAGCGCCTCGTCGGCGTCGCGGCCCTCCAGCGTGCGGACCGCGAAGCCCGCGTCGCGCAGGC
>NZ_DAOMFK010000108.1:0-10798 GCF_035429765.1 Nocardioides sp.
GGCCAGGGCGACCAGCCCGGGGCCGACAGCGAGGACCATTAAGCCGCGCCGCGTAGGCACGGCCCGCCACACCGAGGCCCGGTCGATCCGGACCAACGCCAGCAGGTCCGAGCGCGGCATGCGCCGGGCGGGCCGGACGCCGGTCTCCGCGCGGACGACGTCGCGGGCGGTACGGCGGGCGGCCAGGTGGGCAGGAACCGCACCGACCGCCGCGGCGACCGCGGTGAGACCCAGCAGGGCCGCCCCGGTGAGCACCATCCGCAGCGCCTCACCCTCGCGCGCGGCGACCATGCCCAGCATGACCAGCGTCGTGGGCAGCCGGTCCAGCACCACCGTCAGGTTGCCCGAGAGCTGGAGCCAGACCGCGAGCACCCCGACGGTCACGCCGAGGGCCCGGACCACGGCCTGGCCGTGCTCGCTCCGGCGGACGGCCTCCACCGACCAGGCCACGATCTGGGCGAGGGTGATCGCGGTGGTCACCCAGAGCATCGCCAGCAGCTGGGTGCCCAGCAGCCAGTGCGGTCCCAGCACGTAGGCCGTCGCGCCCAGCAGTGTCCAGATCTGCAGGAGCCAGGCGATGTTGAGGGGAGCCAGGAGCAGGGCGCCCAGATGGTCGGTCGTCGGGCTCACCGGGTAGCTCACCGCGTGCTCCTGGGCCAGCAGCTCGCGGCCACCACCGGTGGCGACCGCCGACACGACGGCCAGCACCAGCAGGGCGGCCAGCGCCGAGGGCAGCAGGACGAGGAAGTGCACGGCGTGGGTGCCGTCGCCGAGCTCGCCGGCGCCGGGCAGGTACGCCGGGACCACCGCGACCGCGCCGGTGAGGATCAGGAAAGTCACCCCGGCGACCCGGGCGGCCCGCTTGCGGCGTACCGTCGCCGCCCGGAACCACAGCAGGTGCCGCACGTCGACGACGGCGCGGCGTACCGCCTCAGTCGAGAAGTGCCCGGTAGGCACGGGCCCCCGCCTCCCCCGCCATCTCCCCGGCCGCCATCGTGGCGACCCGCTCCCCCCCGCGCAGCACGAGCACGGTGCCGCAGGCCTCGATGGCCAGCTCGCGGAGGTGGGTCGAGACCAGCACGCAGGCCCCGCGGGCGCGCGCGTCGGCGATCACGTCGAAGGTCGCCTCCACGCCGATCGGGTCCACCCCGTCGAAGGGTTCGTCCAGCAGCAGCACCCGCGGCTGGTGGAAGGCGGCCAGGATCACCGACAGCCGGCGGCCCATGCCGTGGGAGAACCCGGTGGTCACCCGGTGCGCCACGTCGCCGAGCTCGAAGCGCTCCAGCAGGTCGCGGGCACGGTCCTCCCAGTCGGTCATCCGGCGCAGGCGGGCGGAGAGCTGCAGGTGCTCCCACGGGGTCGCCCTCGGCACGAGTCCGCCCACGTCGGGGCAGTAGCCGATCCGCTGCTTGACCAGCAGGGTGTGCTGACGCACGTCGAGCCCGTCCACGAGGACGGTGCCCTCGCTGGGGGGCACCACACCGGCCAGCACCCGCATGGTGGTGGACTTCCCGGCTCCGTTGCGGCCGAGCAGAGCGCTGGCCTGGCCGGCGTACGCCGCGAGGTCGACGCCGCTGACGGCCTCGACCTCGCCGAAGCGCACGTGCAGGCCACGGACGTCGACGACAGGGGGGTGCTCCGAGCTCACCGGCCCAGTCTCACCGGTGCCGCCGCGCCCTGTCCGGGGAATGCCCGGACTGGCTCGCCTCACCACGACATCCGGACGGAGCCGACGTCGGCTCCGTCCGGATGACGTCCTGGGTCAGGCGGGGAATGAGCCGCCGCTCGCGACGAGGTCGCGCAGGTACGCCGTCGGGCGGAACCGCTCCCCGTAGAGCTCGGCCAGCGCGTCGGCGCGAGCCACGAAGGCGGCCAGCCCGACCTCGCCGGTCGCCGACTCGTAGCCGGTCATGAACTGGGCCGCGCCGCCGGTGCTGGCCGGGAAGCCGATGCCCATGATCGAGCCGATGTTGGCCGCGGCGGCGGAGGTGAGCACCCCCTCCTCGAAGCACTTGGCGGTCTCCAGCGCCTCGACGAACAGCAGCCGGTCCTTCACGTCGGTGAGCGGAGGCTGCTCGGCGGCGACCGGGAACGCCTCGGCCAGGCCGGGCCACAGGCGGGTGCGGGTCCCGGCCTCGTCGTACTCGTAGAAGCCGGCCCCCTTGAGCCGCGAGGGGCGGCCCAGCTCGATCATCCGGGCGATGACGGACTCGGCCGGGTGGGGGGCATAGCTGCCGCCGTCACGCTCGACCGCCGCCCGGGTGGCCGCGGCGATCTTGACCATCAGCTCCATGTTGAGCTCGTCGGAGAGCTGAAGGGTGCCCACCGGGTAGCCCGCCTGCGTGGCGGCCCGCTCCAGCGACATCGGGTGCACGCCCTCGGCCAGCATCGCCAGGCCTTCGTTGACCATGGTGCCGATCACCCGCGAGGTGTAGAAGCCGCGGCTGTCGTTGACCACGATCGGGGTCTTGCGGATCTGCTGCACCACGTCGTAGGCCTTGGCCAGGGTCGCGTCCGAGGACTCCTTGCCGCGGATGATCTCCACCAGCGGCATCTTGTCCACGGGCGAGAAGAAGTGCAGGCCGATGAAGTCGGCCGGGCGGTCCACCCCGGCGGCCAGCTCGGTGATCGGCAGCGTGGAGGTGTTCGAGCACAGCAGCGCGTCCGGGTTGACGTGCGGCGCCACCTCGGCGAACACCGCCGCCTTGAGCGCCGGGTCCTCGAAGACCGCCTCGATCACCAGGTCGCAGCCGGCCAGGTCGGCCGGGTCGGCCGTGGGGGTGATCCGGGCCAGCAGCTCCGCGGACCTCTCCGGGGTCAGCCTGCCGCGGGAGACGGCCTTCTCGTTGAGCTTCGCGGTGTAGCCCTTCCCCCGCTCGGCGCTCTCGAGGGCGACGTCCTTCAGCACGACCTGCATGCCGGCCCGGGCGCAGACGTAGGCGATCCCGGCCCCCATCATGCCGGCGCCGAGCACGCCGACCTTGGTGGCCGTGAAGGGCGCGATGCCCTGGGGGCGCAGCGAGCCCGAGCTGAGCGCCTGGAGGTCGAAGAAGAACGCCTGGATCATGTTCTTGGACTGCTGGTCGACGATCAGGCTGGTCACGTAGCGCGACTCGATCCGCGAGGCGGTGTCGAAGTCGACCATCGCGCCCTCGACGGCGGCCGAGAGCAGCGCCTTCTGTGCCCGGTAGTCGGCGCCCTTGAGCTGCTTGCGCAGCAGCGCGGGCATGGCGGGCAGGAACGCGGCCATCGCCGGGGACTTCGGGTTGCCTCCCGGCATCTTGTAGCCCGCGCGGTCCCAGGGGTTCCGCGCGGCGTCCGGGTCGTCCTGGTGGTCAAGCAGCCACCGCCGCGCCGCCGGGAGGAGCTCGTCCTGGCTGCCGACGAGCTCGTCGACCAGGCCCTTGTCCTTCGCGGCGGCCGGGGCGAGCTGGGGCCCCTGGAGCAGCACGTCCATCAGCGCGGTCTGCAGGCCGAGCATCCGCACGGTGCGGGTCACCCCTCCACCGCCGGGCAGCAGGCCCAGGGTCGCCTCGGGCAGGCCGATCTTGATCCGCGGGTCGTCCACGGCGATGCGGTGGTTGGTGGCCAGCGCGATCTCCAGCCCACCGCCCAGCGCGGCGCCGTTGAGGGCGGCCACCACGGGCCGGGGGTAGGCCTCCAGCCGACGCAGGGTGGCCTTGATCGCCTCGGTGCTGGCGAAGACCGAGGCGGCGTCCTCCTTGGTCGTCTGCGACATCAGCCGGAGGTTGCCCCCGGCGAAGAAGGTCTTCTTCGCGCTGGCGACCACGACCCCGGTGACCGAGTCGACCTCCTCGTAGAGCCGCTCCACGGCGGCCTGCATCGAGGACTGGTAGAGCTCGTTCATGGTGTTGGCGCTGGAGGTGGGGTCGTCCAGGGTCAGGGTGACGATCCCCTCCTCGTCACGCTCGTAGCGGACGGCGGTCTGCGTGCTGCTGGTCATCGATGTCCTCGTCGCGTTGATGTGTTGAGTTGCGCCCTGTGTCCGGTTGAGTTGCGCCTGAGTACGGCGCGCGGCCCGGTCAGACCCGCTCGACGATCGTGGCGATGCCCATGCCGCCGCCGACGCACAGCGTCGCCAGCCCGCGGCGCAGGTCACGGCGCTCCAGCTCGTCCACCAGCGTGCCGAGGATCATCGCGCCGGTGGCGCCCAGCGGGTGTCCCATGGCGATGGCACCGCCGTTGACGTTGGTGATCTCGTGGGAGAAGTCCAGGTCGCTCATGAACCGCAGGGCCACGGCGGCGAACGCCTCGTTGATCTCGACCAGATCGATGTCGCCCGCCTCCAGGCCCGCCTTCGCCAGCGCCTTGCGGGAGGCGGGGGCCGGGCCGGTGAGCATGATCGTCTGCTCCGCGCCGGACACGGCCGCGGAGACGATCCGCGCCCGTGGCGTGAGGCCCAGCTCGTGCCCGACCGCCTCGGAGCCGATCAGCATGAGTGCCGCGCCGTCGACCATGCCCGAGGAGTTGCCGGCGTGGTGGACGTGGTCGATGCGCTCCACCCAGTGGTACTTCTCCAGGGCCACGTCGTCGAAGCCCGCCTGGCTGCCCATGTCGGCGAAGGACGGCTTGAGCCCGGCGAGCCCCTCCACCGTGGTGCCCGGCCGGACCAGCTCGTCGTGGTCCAGGACGGTCAGCCCGTTGCGGTCGGTGACCGGGACCACCGAACCCGCGAAGTAGCCGTTGGCCCAGGCCTTGGCGGCCCGGTGGTGGGACTCCGCAGCGAAGGCGTCCACGTCCGAGCGCCCCCAGCCGCCGAGAGTCGCGATCAGGTCGGCGCTGACGCCCTGCGGGATGAAGTCGGTCGCGAGCGCCGTCGCGGGGTCCATGGCCCAGGCGCCACCGTCGGAGCCCATCGGCACCCGGCTCATCGACTCCACGCCGCCGGCCAGGATGAGGTCCTCGAAGCCACCCCGCACCCGCGACGCCGCCTGGTTGACCGCCTCGAGCCCCGAGGCGCAGAAGCGGTTCAGCTGCACCCCGGCCACCGTCTCGGGGTAGCCCGCCGCGAGCACGGCGGTCTTCGCGATGTCGGCGCCCTGGTCGCCGACCGGGGAGACCACGCCCAGCACCAGGTCGTCCACGCGGTGCGGGTCCAGCCCGGGGTTGCGGGTCCGGATCTCCTCCAGCAGGCCCACGACCAGGTCGATCGGCTTCACCTCGTGCAGGGCGCCGGCCGCCTTGCCCTTGCCCCGCGGCGTACGGATGTGGTCGTAGACGAACGCTTCAGCCATCGATGGTCCTGTCCTCGGGGTTGGTCGGATGATTGTGACACCGATACTGTCAAGGTCGTCAAGGACGAGGGACGTGGCGCGGGTCACGTCCCGGCCGCCGGAAGGAGCCCGCCGTGACCGTCCCCGTCGCGCCCGAGGCCGCCGACCGCCGCGGGCTGCTCACTCTCGACGAGCTCACCCACCGGGTCGGCCTGAGCGTGCGGACGGTGCGCTTCTACACCACCCGCGGGCTGGTACCGCCGCCACTGCGGCGCGGCCGCTGCGGCTACTACACCGCCGAGCACATCGCCCGCCTCGAGCTGGTGCAGGAGCTGCAGAGCCACGGCTTCACGCTCGCGGCCATCGAGCGCTACCTGGCCGGGATCCCGTCGAGCGCCACGCCCGAGGACATCGCGCTGCACCGGGCGATGCTGGCGCCCTGGCAGGTCGAGATGCCCGTGGAGCTGACCAGCGCGGAGCTCACGGCGCGCAGCGGCCGCGCGCTGTCCGAGGACGACCTCGAGACGCTGTCGGCCCTCGGGATCGTCCAGCCGGTGGGCCGGGGCCGCTTCCGGGTCGCGGTCTCGCAGCTCTCGGTCGGGCTCGGCCTGCTCGACCTGGGCCTCCCGCTCAGCGCGGCCCGCGCCGCCGCCGCCGTGTACGCCGCGCACGGGCGCGCCGTCGCCGAGGAGCTGCACCAGCTGTTCCGCACCGCCATCTGGCCCGCGTACAAGGAGTCGGGGGCCTCCCCCTCGCGCCTGCGCGAGGTCGTGGAGCGTCTCAAGCCGCTCTCGATCGCGCAGCTGGTCTCGGCGTACGAGTCGGCGATGGACGACGCCCAGCGTGAGGGGATCGCCCGCCGGACCCGGTGAGCGCTCTCCGGGCGCTCCGCGATTTGACCCACCTGGCATTGGCGTCGGCGCCTCGCGGGACCATACTCGAAGTGCTGGCACCGGAGGGGGAGGCGGCACATGGGGATCGCGCTGCGCACGGTCATCGGCCTGGGAGCGCTGGCGGTGGTCACCGTGCCTGCTGCGGCTGCCCCCGCGACCACGGGCGCGCCGCGGGCCGCGGCGGCCCCGGTCGTCCAGGTCCGCTACGACATGAACGAGCCGGCGGAGGCCACCGTGATGGTGGACTCCTCCGGGAACGGGCTGGACGCCCCGGTGGACCAGGCCGGCCTGGACACCGGCGTCGAGTACGACGGCGCCGTGGGCTACTACTGGGCCTTCCGCTCCCCGACGAAACCTCCCCCGGCGCCCGAGCGCGTCATCCAGGTCGCCGACAACCCGCTGCTGGACCCGGGGTCGGACACCTTCACCGTGGAGATCCGCTACCGGACCGACCGGCCGTTCGGCAACATCATCCAGAAGGGCCAGTCGGCCAGTCGCGGCGGCCAGTGGAAGATCCAGAACCCCGAGGGCAAGCCGTCGTGCCTGTTCAAGGGCTCGGTGGGCCGGGTCGCGACCCGGTCCACGGTGGCCCTGAACGACCAGCGCTGGCACACGCTCACCTGCGTGCGCAGCGCCACCAGGGTGACGATGTACGTCGACGGCGTCTACATGAGCCGCAAGTCCGGGGTCACCGGCCCGATCGACAACAAGATCCCGATGACCATCGGCGGCAAGATCAACTGCGACCAGTTCAGGACCACCTGCGACTACTTCACCGGGATGATCGACTACGTCCAGCTGAGCCGCGGCTGATCCTGCCGGCCCGCTGAGCGCGTCGCCTACTGTGGCGCCATGGCGCAGCACGCGGACACCACGGTTCTGGTCACGGGAGCCACCGGGTTCATCGGCCGCCGGCTGACCCCGGCGCTGGTGGAGCGAGGGTTCCGGGTCCGGGCGATGACGCGCCGCCCGGAGGAGTACGACGGCCCGGGCGACCCGGTGTACGGCGACGCGTCCGACCCCGACTCGCTCGCGGTGGCGCTCGAGGGGATCCAGGTGGCGGTGTACCTGGTGCACTCCCTGGACTCGGGGGACTTCGAGAGCAGGGACGCCGCCGCCGCACGGGCGTTCGGGCAGGCGGCGAAGGACGCCGACGTACGCCAGATCGTCTACCTCGGCGGTCTGGGCGCCGACGACGGTCAGCTGTCCCCGCACCTGCGCAGCCGGCGCCAGGTCGAGGGTCTGCTGGGGGAGGCGGGGGTGCCGGTGACGGTGCTGCGGGCGGCGATCGTGGTCGGGCACGGCGGCGTCTCGTGGGAGCTGACCCGCCAGCTGGTCAAGAACCTCCCGGCGATGGTGGTCCCCACCTGGGTGCGGACCCGGACCCAGCCGATCGCCCTCGACGACGTGGTCCGCTACCTCGTCGGTGTCATCGACGAGCCCCGCGCGCTGGGCCGGGTCTTCGAGATCGGCGGCCCCGACCAGCTCACCTACCTCGAGATGCTCCAGATCGCGGCCGAGGTCCGCGACGGGCACCGCAAGCCCATCCTGCAGGTGCCCTTTCTGACGCCGCGGCTGTCGTCGTACTGGCTGGCGCTGGTCACCGACGTGGACGTCACCACCGGCCGCAACCTGATCGACTCCATGGGCACCGAGGTGGTGGTCACCGAGCACTCGATCCGCGAGATCGTGCCCGGTGAGCCGATCGGGTACGCCGAGGCGGTGCGTCGCGCCCTGGAGGAGGGCCGCGAGTCCTGAGCGCAGGAGGTCAGGAGAACAGCGCCGGGAGGACGAGGAGCATGCAGAGCGACCAGGTGACGTGGGTCAGGATCGGCGCCAGGATCCCGCCCGAGGCCCGCCGCTCCAGCGCGACGAGCGTGCCGAGCAGGACGGCCGCGAAGGCGAGCATCACGTTCCCCGTCGCCATCGTGGCCAGCACGTAGGCCACCGTGGTGACCGGCACCGGGTGCCGGGTCGTGGCGGCGTACGCCGCGCCGCGGAAGAACAGCTCCTCGGCGATGCCGTTGACCACCGTGACCAGCACGATCAGCGGGCCGGCCCCCTGGTCGGCGTGCTCGACCACCGCCCGCACCTGCTCGTCCAGGAACGGCACCTGCCGCACCACGACACCGCCCAGGCCGAAGAGGGCGGCGAGCAGCAGCCCGAGGACCACGGGGGTCAGCACCGGGCGGCGCGCCCCGTCGGCGTGGTCGATCCGGCCCAGGTGCAGCGGCCCGGAGGCGAACGCACCGACGGTCCACACCAGTGCCAGCGCCAGCGTGGCCGGGTAGAACCACCCGCTGCCGGGCTCGATCCGCAGCGAGATCGCGAGCACCGCCGCGCCCAGGGCGAGGAAGAGCAGGGTGACCCGTTGCCGGCGGCGCAGCTCGTGGGGAGCCTCCCGGTGGTCGCGGGGGACCTTCTCCACCAGCGCCCGTCGCAGCCACTCCCGCACGCAGCGACTCTACGGGCCGGGCGGCGGCGACCTCGCGGAACCGGGGGGTCAGCGGGTGAAGGCGAGCGCGGCGTCGTCCAGGTCGGCGTGCCGCAGGGTACGCCGGTCGTGCAGGTAGCTCTGCTGCAGCCGCCAGGGCTCCCGGGACCCCTGGCGGGGCAGCCGGTCCAGCGCCCTGAGCACGTAGCCGGCGGAGAAGTCCATGAACGGCGCCTCGGCCACCGACGGGTCGCGGACCGGGACCACCGAGCGGTAGCCGTGCCGGTCCAGGTGGTCGAGCAGCCGGCAGACGAACTCGGCCACCAGGTCCGCCTTCAGCGTCCAGGAGGCGTTGGTGTAGCCGATGGTGAAGACGAAGTTGGGCACCCCCGAGAGCATCAGGGCGCGGTAGGCCATCGTCGCGGACAGGTCGACCGGCACCCCGTCGACGCTGAGCCGTACCTTGCCGAACGGCACCAGCGTCAGGCCCGTGGCGGTGACCACCACGTCCGCCGCCAGCTCGCGGCCCGACGCCAGCCGGACGCCGCCCTCGGTGAAGGTGTCGATGGTGCCGGTGACCACGTCGGCCCGGCCCTGCGAGATCGCCCGGAAGAGGTCCGCGTCGGGCACGAAGCACAGCCGCTGGTCCCACGGGTCGTAGCGGGGGTTGAAGTCCACGTCGACGGGGTAGCCCTCGGGCAGCGCCTGCACGGTGGCCTTGCGGATCATCCGGCGCACCAGCGCGGGGCGTCGTCGGGCGAGCCGGTAGAACCCGGCCGAGACGAGGATGTTCTTCCAGCGGACCACCTGGTAGGCCGCCTTCGCCGGCAGCCGGCGGCGGGCGGTCTGCGCGAGCGCGTCGCGGCCGGGGAGCGAGAGCACGTACGTCGGGGAGCGCTGCAGCATCGTCACGTGTCCGGCGGCCGGCCCCTCCAGCCCCAGGGCCAGGGCGGGGACCAGGGTGACCGCGGTCGCCCCGGAGCCGACGACCAGCACCTGCTTCCCGGCGTACTCCAGGTCCGGCGGCCAGTGCTGCGGATGCACCACCGGCCCGGTGAACCGGTCGAGGCCGGGCATCTCGGGGGTGTAGCCGGCGTCGTAGTCGTAGTAGCCCGCGCACGACCAGAGGAACCCGCAGGTGAGCTCGACCCGGTCGCCCGCGTGCTCGGCGACGATCCGCCACCTCGCGGTCGCACTGTCCCAGTCGGCGGAGACCACCCGGTGGTCGTAGCGGATGTGCCGCTCGACGTGGTACTCCCGCGCGGTCTCCCGGACGTAGTCGAGGATGGCGGCGCCCGGCGCCAGCGACCGCTCCCCCCGCCAGGGACGGAACCGGTACCCGAGGGTGAACATGTCGGAGTCCGAGCGGATCCCCGGGTAGCGGAACAGGTCCCAGGTGCCGCCGCTGGTGGCCCGCGCCTCCAGCACGACGTAGGAGCGACCGGGCTGGGTGCGGGTGAGCTGCGCGGCCGCCCCGATGCCGGAGAGCCCCGCGCCGACGATCAGGACGTCCACGTGCTCGGTCATCGGGGCCAGGCTACCGACCGGCTCGGCGGGCGGCGTACAGCTCCACGAAGCGGGTCAGCATCCGGGGCGGCTCGGACACCGCGCTGCGCGTCGCCATCGCCTTGAGCGACTCGACCTCGGAGGGGTGGAAGTAGCCGTGGTGGCGGTACACCTCGATCCGGGTGTGCAGCCCGGACTCGTCGAGCTCGGGGTGGAACTGGGTGGCGTAGACGTTGCGGCCGAGCCGGAACCCCTGCACGGGGCAGCTCGCGGACGTGGCCAGCAGGACGGCCCCGTCGGGGAGACGACGGACTGCCTCCTTGTGGCCGAGGAAGGCCTCGAAGGCCGGGGAGAGCACGCCGAACAGCGGGTCGGCCCGCCCCTCCTCGGTGAGCCGGATCTCCACCGCCCCCACGGGCTCGGCGTAGGTGCGGTCCACGATCCCACCGGCCAGCCCGCCCAGCGTGCCGATGCCGTAGCAGGCACCCAGGAAGGGGAAGTCCTCGGCCACCACCGTCTCGGCCAGCCGGCGCAGCTCGGCCTCCACCCGGCGCTGGGTCGGGGTCTTCTCGTCCTCGGGGTCGCTGTTGTTGAACGGGCCGCCGCCGAGGATGATCCCCGACCACCGAGCCAGGTCGACCTCGCCCAGCGGCTGGAGCTCGAGCCGGCGCCGGGGCAGGGGGGGCCGTGGTAGGCGGCGGTCGTGGCGCACGACAGGGAAGTCGTCGCGG
>NZ_DAOMFK010000109.1:0-10752 GCF_035429765.1 Nocardioides sp.
AGGTCGCCGAGCCCGGCGGCCGAGAGCAGCGCGTCGCACGCCGCGTGGGCCGCCACGTCCCCGTCGGAGTGCCCGGCCAGGCCGGCGGGCTCGTCGGGCCAGGCCAGGCCGGCCAGGAACATCGGCCGCCCGGGCTCGAGCCCGTGCACGTCGACGCCGAGGCCCACGCGCGGCGTACCGGTCCGGTCGTTCACACCCCGATCATGCCTGAGTCACAATCGACCGGTGACCTCGTCCCGCACTCCGTGGATCCTGGGCGGCCTCGCCGTCGGCCTGACCGGCCTGGCGACCAGCCACGCGGTCGCCCTGGTCCTGGGGGTGCGGCAGTCCCCGGTGGTCGCGGTCGCCGAGGCGATCGTGCGGATCCTCCCGGGGAACGTGGCCGAGCGCGGGATCCGCGCGCTGGGGCACCTGGACAAGCCCTTCCTGCTGGGCTGCATCATCGTCGGTGTCACGGCGACCTTCGCGGTGGCCGGGCTGCTGGCCCGACGCCACCTGTGGGCCGGGCAGCTGGTCTTCGTGGTCCTCGGAGTGGTGGGCGGGCTGGCCGCGGTGGTGCCGAAGGACTTCACCGGCTCCCAGCTGGTGCCGGTGCTGGTGGGCCTGGCCACCTGGCTGGTGGCACTGCCCTGGGTCAGCGCCGTGCTCAGCCGCCCGGACCCGCCGGTCGAGGCAGTCACCGAGGCCGTCGGACCCTCCCGCCGCGGGTTCCTGGTGCGCGTGGGCGCGCTCGGGCTGGTCTCGGCCGGGTTCCTGCTAGCCGGGCGGTGGCTCAGCCACGGGCGGCGCGCGGTCGAGCAGGCGCGCGAGCTGCTGCACCTGGACGGCGTCACCAAGCCGGCGGTACCCCGCACGGCCCGGATCGGGCTGCGCGGCGTCACCCCGTGGATGACCGAGTCGGCGGACTTCTACCAGGTCCACACCGCGATCGCGATCCCGGCCATCGACCCGGCCGACTGGTCGCTGCGGCTCCACGGCATGGTCGACCGGGAGCTGGTGCTGTCCTTCCAGGACCTGCTCGACCGGCAGCTCACCGAGGCCTGGATCACGCTGAACTGCGTGTCCAACGCGGTGGGCGGAGACCTGATCGGCAACGCCTGGTGGAGCGGGGTGCGGGTCAAGGACCTGCTGGTCGAGGCCGGGGTGCACGACGGCGCCGACGCCGTGCTGCAGACCTCGAGCGACGGCTGGACGTGCGGGACGCCGCTGGCCGCGCTCCTCGACGCCCGCAACGCCCTGCTGGCGGTCGCGATGAACGGCGAGCCGCTGCCGCTGGAGCACGGCTTCCCGGTGCGCACGATCGTCCCGGGGCTCTACGGCTACGTCTCGGCCTGCAAGTGGGTGGTGGACCTGGAGGTGACCCGGTTCGACACGATCTCGGCGTACTGGACCAGCCGGGGCTGGGCGGAGGAGGCGCCGGTGAAGATCTCCTCGCGCATCGACGTACCGAAGGACGGAGCCCGCGTCGCCTCCGGCCCGCTGCGGGTCGGCGGGGTGGCCTGGGCGCAGTTCACCGGGATCGAGGACGTGGAGGTGTCCCTGGACGGCGGCGCGTGGCAGTCGGCCGAGGTCGGGTACGTGCCCACCAACGACACCTGGGTGCAGTGGGCGGTCCTGGTGTACGTCGAGCCCGGCGACCACCAGCTGCGGGTGCGTGCCGTCGACAAGACCCGCAGCGTGCAGACCGGCGTCGAGCAGGACGTGCTGCCCGACGGCGCCACCGGCTGGCACAGCGTCGACTTCACCGCCGAGGATGCCTGAGGCAGGCGACCGCGCCCCTAGACTTGCCCGGTGACTCTCCGGCTCTACGACACCGCGGCGCGCGAGGTGCGCGACTTCGTCCCCCTGCGCGAGGGACGGGCGGGCGTCTACGTCTGCGGCCTGACGGTCCAGTCCGAGCCGCACGTGGGGCACGTGCGCTCCGCGGTGAACTTCGACGTGCTGCGCCGCTGGCTGACCGCCTCCGGCTACGACGTCACCTTCATCCGCAACGTCACCGACATCGACGACAAGATCCTCACGAAGTCGGCCGAGCAGGGCCGGCCCTGGTTCAACCTCGCCTACCTGATGCACCGCGAGCTGGACCGGGCGCTGGCGGCGATCAACGTCCAGCCCCCGACGTACGAGCCGGCGGCCACCGGGCACATCCCCGAGATCCTCGAGCTGATCGGCCGGCTGGTCGCCCGGGGGCACGCCTACGCGGCCGCGGACGGCTCCGGGGACGTCTACTTCGACGTCGGGTCCTGGCCGTCCTACGGCGAGCTGACCCGGCAGGCGGTCGAGGACATGGCGCCGGCGGAGGACGCCGACCCGCGCGGCAAGCGCGACCCACGCGACTTCGCGCTGTGGAAGGGCTGGAAGAAGGAGGTCGAGCCGGAGACGGCGGCCTGGCCCTCGCCGTACGGCCCCGGCCGGCCGGGCTGGCACATCGAGTGCTCGGCGATGGCCGGCAAGTACCTCGGCGCGGCCTTCGACATCCACGGCGGCGGGGTGGACCTGCGCTTCCCCCACCACGAGAACGAGCAGGCGCAGTCGCGGGCCGCCGGCGACCCGTTCGCGGCGTACTGGATGCACAACGCGTGGATCACCACGGCCGGGGAGAAGATGAGCAAGTCGCTGGGCAACTCCCTGCTCATCCCGGAGGTGCTCAAGCGGGTGCGCGGCATCGAGCTGCGCTTCTACATGGTCTCGGCGCACTACCGCTCCCACGTCGAGTTCTCCTTCGAGGCCCTCGACGAGGCCGCGGCCGGGTTCCGTCGGGTCGAGGGCTTCCTCGACCGCGCGCCGGCCGCCCCCGCCGACGCCCCCCTTCCGGACGCCTTCGTGGCGGCGATGGACGACGACCTGGGGACGCCTGCTGCCACCGCGGTGATGTACGACGCGGTCCGCGAGGGCAACCGGCTGCTGGCCGCCGGGGACGCCGCCGGCGCGGCGCAGGTCGCCGGCCACGTGCGGGCGATGCTCGGGGTGCTCGGCCTCGACCCGGCCGACCCGGCCTGGGGCCACGACAGCGGCGTGGAGGAGCACAGGCTGGCCACCGCCGTCGAGGTGCTCGTCTCCGGGCTGCTCGAGCAGCGGGCCCAGGCCCGGGCGGACCGGGACTTCGCCACCGCCGACGCGATCCGCGACCGGATCAAGGCCGCCGGGATCGAGATCGAGGACACCCCGACCGGCCCCCAGTGGAGCCTGTGATGGCCGGCAACTCCCAGCGCCGCGGCGCCGTCCGCAAGTCCAGCAAGGCCCCGACCGCCGGCTCCGGCGGCCGGGTCCGCCGCGGCCTCGAGGGCAAGGGGCCCACCCCGCAGGCCAAGGACCGTCCCAACCACAAGGCCTACAAGGCCAGGGTCAGGCAGGAGAAGGCCGCCGCCGCGCGGCCGCGACGCCGCACGACCCGCACCTCGGAGGCCGAGTGGGTGGCCGGACGCAACTCGGTCGTGGAGGCACTGCGGGCCGGCATCCCCGTCACCGGGCTGTACGTCGCGGAGGGGGCCGAGCGGGACGGCCGGCTGCGGGAGGCCTTCCGGATCGCCGCCGAGCGGGGGCTCTCGCTTCTGGAGGTGCCTCGCGGCGAGCTGGACCGGATGACCGGGGGCGCGGTGCACCAGGGCCTGGCCGCCCGCATCCCGGCGTACGAGTACGCCCACCCCGACGACCTGCTCGACGCGGGCGGCGGCGAACCGGCGCTGATCGTCGCGCTGGACTCGGTCACCGACCCCCGCAACCTGGGGGCGGTGATCCGCTCGGCCGCCGGGTTCGGCGCGCACGGCGTGCTCATCCCCGAACGGCGGGCGGCCGGGATGACCGCGGCCGCGTGGAAGACCTCGGCCGGTGCCGCGGCCCGGGTCCCGGTCGCCCAGACCGTGAACCTGGTCCGCCAGCTCAAGGCCTACCAGGCCGCCGGCTGCATGGTCGCCGGGCTGGACGCCGAGGGCTCTGTCGCCCTGCCCGACCTGGACCTCGCCGACGGCCCGCTGGTGCTCGTGGTCGGCTCGGAGGGCAAGGGCCTGGGCCGGCTGGTGGCCGACACCTGCGACGTGCTGGTCTCGATCCCGATGGCCGGCGAGCTGGAGTCGCTCAACGCCGGCGTGGCCGCGAGCGTCGCGCTGTACGCCGTCGCCGAGGCCCGCCACCGGGGCGGGCGCTGACCAGCGCCGGTCGGCGGCGCGTCGGCCAGGGGGCGTGGCTACCGTGGACCGGGTGGGTGAGCGGTCGCGGGGGAGGGTCGTGCGCGGGAGCGCGCTGGCCCTGGTCTGGCTCGCGCTCGCGGGCCTGCTGACCGTCGTCCTCTTCCTCGGCTCCAGCCGCACGCTGGTCCTGGCGAGCCACGACACCGTGGTGCGGCCGACGCTGTCGGGCACGATCACCGTGCACAGCGGCCCGGTGCTGCCCGACCTGCGGCTGCCGTCCGGGCAGGTCGTCGGGGTCGACCTGCTGCTCGGCAAGACCCAGGCCACCTCCACCGAGGAGCTGGTGCAGCGCTACGCGTTCATCGCCAGCCATCCCGAGGGGCAGATCGCCCGGGTCCAGGCCGCGGTGCGCGACATGGCCTGGACCGCGGCGCTGCGCGGTGCCGTGCTGGCGACCGCCCTGGTCGGGCTGTGGCTGCTGGTCGGCGCCGAGCGTCGCCGTCAGCTGGCCCGTGGGGTGCCCACCCGCCGGGGGGCGCTCGCGCTCGTGGGGGTCGCGGGCCTCGTCGTACTCCTGGTCCAGCCGTGGGACCACGTCGACGACCCGGCCCTGCCGGAGCCGCAGTGGCAGCCGCTCGCGGACTTCGCCGGCGTGGGCTCGCTGCCCAGCGAGCTCGACGACGTCGAGGTGCGCGCCGACATCACCACGATCGAGACCCGCCAGCTGGTGGACACCGCGCTGAACACCTACCGCCAGAGCAAGGCCTGGTACGCCGCCGCGGTGGCTGCCGCGCAGCAGCTCGACCTGCGCCGGCCCGAGCCCGGCGAGACGGTCGTGCTGCTGGTCTCCGACCGGCACGACAACGTCGGCATGGACCCCGTGGTGCGCGCGGTCGGCGACGCCGCCGGTGCGAGCGCGATCTTCTCCGCCGGCGACGACACCTCGTCCGGAGAGTCCTGGGAGGCCTTCAGCCTGGACTCCCTCGACGAGGCGTTCTCCGACTACGACCGGTACGCCGTGTCCGGCAACCACGACCACGGGACGTTCGTGAGCGACTACCTCGAGCAGCGCGGGTGGACGCACCTGGACGGCGAGGTGGTCGAGGGGCCCGGCGGCTCGGTCCTGGCCGGGGCCGACGACCCGCGCTCCAGCGGGCTCGGCAGCTGGCAGGACCAGCCGGTGCTCACCCTCGACGAGTACGCCGACCACCTGGCCGACCTGGTGTGCGACGCCGACGAGCGGGTGGCCACCCTGCTCGTGCACGACCCGCGGACCGGCCGGCCCGCCCTCGAGCGCGGCTGCGTCGACCTGGTGGTCGGCGGGCACCTGCACGTCCAGGTCGGACCCACCGCGATCACCGGGGAGAACGGCGCGGTGGGCTACACCTACACCAACGGCACCACCGGCGGGGCGGTCTACTCGATCGCGGTGGGCAGCAAGCCGCGGCGCGCAGCCGAGGTCAC
Source organism: Nocardioides sp. (assembly GCF_035429765.1). Classification (GTDB taxonomy): domain Bacteria; phylum Actinomycetota; class Actinomycetes; order Propionibacteriales; family Nocardioidaceae; genus Nocardioides. Next base: position 5,592 of record NZ_DAOMFK010000109.1, read on the forward strand.
CCTGATCACCTACCGTGACGGCCGGCCGGTCGGGCTGCAGCCGGTGGTGCTGCAGACCAACGGTGACTTCGCGCCGGGCGCCTGGGTCCCGCTGGTCTACTGAACCCGCGGCCACGCCTAGGATCGAGCCATGCCGGTCGACGTCGAGCGCGTGCTGCCCACCGAGGAGGCCGAGGCGCTTCTGGAGCTGACCCGGGAGCTGGCCGCCCGGGAGCTGGCGCCGCAGGTCGCCGAGGCGGAGGAGGCCGGCCGCTACCCCGCCGAGACCTACCGGCTGCTGGGCCGCTCCGGGCTGCTCAGCCTGCCCTTCGCCGAGGCCGACGGCGGGGGAGGGCAGCCGTACGAGGTGTACCTGCAGGTCGTGGAGGAGATCGCCGCGGCCTGGCCGAGCGTCGGGGTGGGGCTCTCGGTGCACACGCTGACGGCGTTCGTCGTGGACAGCTTCGCCACCGCTGCCCAGCGGGAGCGCTGGCTGCCGCAGGTGCTGTCGGGCGACTGGGTGGGCGCCTACTGTCTCTCCGAGCCGCAGGCGGGCTCGGACGTGAGCGGCATCCGCACCCGTGCCGAGCGCGACGGCGACGCCTACGTCGTCACCGGCACCAAGCAGTGGATCAGCAACGGCTCCTGCGCCGACTACTACATCCTCTTCGCCCGCACCGGCGAGGACCCCAAGCGCGGGCTCTCCGCCTTCCTGGTCCCCGCCGGCACCGAGGGGATGGGCTTCTCGGCGCCGGAGAGGAAGATGGGCCTGCACTGCGACGTCACCACCCAGGTGCTCTTCGACGGGGCCCGGATCCCGGCCGACCAGCGGCTGGGCGAGGAGGGTGCGGGCATGCGGATCGCACTCGGCGCGCTGGACGCCGGTCGGCTCGGGATCGCCGCTGTCGGCACCGGCATCGGCCAGGCGGCGCTCGCGCTCGCCGTCGACCACGCCCGCGAGCGCCACCAGTTCGGCCGTCCGGTGGGGGACTTCCAGGGAATGCAGTTCCTGCTCGCGGACATGGGCGCCGACGTGGAGCGGGCGCGGGCGACGTACCTCCACGCGGCACGGCTCAAGGACGCCGGGCGTCCCTACTCGCGGCAGGCCAGCGTCGCCAAGCTCACCGCCACCGACGCGGCGATGCGGGTCACCACCGACGCGGTGCAGGTGCTCGGCGGCAACGGCTACACGCGGGACTACCCGGCCGAGCGCTACTTCCGCGACGCCAAGGTCACCCAGATCTTCGAGGGGACCAACCAGATCCAGCGGATGGTGATCGGCCGCAGCCTGCTGGGCTGAGGGCTCTGCGCCGCGCCGAGCAGCCCGAACTACGCACGTGCGTACTTCCGGTCGTGGTTCTGGGCGAATCGGCAGCCTGAACTGCGCACGTGCTCGGTTCGCGCTGTTGTCACGCTGGCCGGGGGCCTCCGGGTGCAGGGCCTGCGCTGCCACGTGTGCCACGACCCCGACCTGCGCACGGTGCGCGGCGTTCCTGCCAGCAGCCCCGAGCAGATGTTCGTCGAGCTCGCGTCCCTGCTGCCGGGGCTTCCCGCCGTCCCGAGCGACGCCTGGCGCGCGCACTTCCCCGGGCGTGGCTGACGACAGCACCGACCGGGCAGGTCCCCCACTACGCGTCGGGCTCGTCGTCCTCGCCGTCCAGCGTCACCGCGAGGTCGTCCTCGGTCTCACTCGGCGCGGTGACCGCCTCCTCCGGCTTCCGGGCCAGCACCTCGGCGATGTAGTCCCGGGCGGTGTCGAAGATGTCGACCTCATGGCCGGCCTGCTCGGACAGGTACCACCGGTGCACCAGGATCTCGTGGTAGATCTCGGCCGGCTCGAGCTTGCCCCGCGCCTCCGGGGGCACCAGCGCGATCACCGGCTCGTAGAACTCGGTGAGCCACCGGTTGGCCACGACCGCGCGGTCCTCGCGGCCCAGCTGTCCGGAGACGGTGAACGAGGCGATGTCGTTGAGCAGGCGCCGGGCCTGGTTGTCCTCCACCGTGAGGCCGGTCAGCGACTGCAGCTCGCGACGGTGGTGGCCCAGCTCCACGACCCGGGGGCGCACGCTCACCGCGTCCCCGTCGAAGTCGGTGACGATGTCGATCTCCTCGACGTCGAAGCCGAGGTCGTTGAGCTTCTCGATGCGCTGCTCGATCCGCCACATCTCGTCGGTGGAGAAGCGCTCCTCGCTGGTGAGCTCGGTCCACAGCGCCCGGTAGCGCTCGGCCAGCAGCTCCACGACCTCGCCGGGGTCCATGCCGGCGTACACCTCGTGGCTGGCCTGCAGGTCCAGCAGCTCGGCGAAGACGTTCTCGGTGCCGATGGTGACGTCGTACTCCCGCATCTGGTCCGACAGGTGCGGGCGGAGCTCGCCGGTCTCGGCGTCGACGAGGTACGCCGTGAACGCCCCGGCGTCGCGGCGGAACAGCACGTTGGACAGCGACACGTCGCCCCAGAAGAACCCGGCGAGGTGCAGCCGGACGAGCAGCACCACCATGGCGTCGACCAGCGACGGCACGTCGTCCGCGGTGATCCCGTGGGCGAACAGGCTGCGGTAGGGGAGGGAGAAGCGCAGGTGCTGGGTCATCAGGGCGGGGGGCAGGTCGGCGCCGCGGCGGGTGCGCCGCCCGGTCACCACCGCCTGCGGGGTGACCGCCGGCAGCCCGAGCCGCTGCAGGTCCCGCAGCAGGCGGTACTCGCGCAGCGCCATCTCCTCCTGGGTCTCCTTGACCGCGTAGATCCGCTCGCCCAGGCGCACGATGCGCACCACGTGCCGCGACAGCCCGCGGGGCAGGGCGAGGAGGTAGGTCTCGTCCCACTCCGCCAGCGCCTTCCCCCAGGGCAGCGTGACGATCATGGGATCGGGCCGGTGGGCCGCGATCCGCAGTGCCATGACGAGAAACCTAGCGAACCTTCCCCGGGAAGGTCAGCGGCCGAGCGCGGCGTTCAGCCGGGCGGCCAGGGCCACCGCGCGGGGGTGGGCGGCCAGGTCCTCCAGCAGCACGGGGACGCCGTCGTGGTCGGTGAGGGGGACCCGCCAGTTGGGGTACTCCGTGTCGGTGCCCGGCTGGTTCTGGGTACGCCGGTCGCCGACCAGGTCGGTCACGGTGACCCCGAGCAGCCGGGAGGGGGTCTGGGTGAGCAGGACGTGCAGCGCCTCGATCAGCTCCTGCTCGCCGGGGTCCTCGCCGACCAGCCCCCGCTCCTGCAGAACCCGGACGAAGGAGTCGCGCTCGTGCGCGGCGAACCCGAGCTCCTCCTCCACCGGCCGGGTGAGCAGCCCCAGGCTCTGGCGCAGCAGCACGTGCGAGAAGGCCAGGTAGCCGGCGGTGGGGGGCAGGTCGTGGGTGGTCACGGTGGCCAGGCAGAGCTCGCGGTAGGTCTCCGGCGGTCGGGGCCGGCCGTGGTCGACCTCGAACCACAGGATCGAGGTGCCCAGGACGCCCCGCTCGGCGAGGTACTGCCGGACGAACGGCTCGACCACGCCGAGGTCCTCCCCGACCACGAACGCCCCGGCCCGGTGCGCCTCCAGCAGCAGGATCGAGACCATCGCCTCGTAGTCGTAGCGGAGGTAGGCGCCGTCGCTCGCCGGCCGGCCGTCGGGGATGCACCAGAGCCGGAACAGTCCCATGACGTGGTCGATGCGCAGCCCGCCGGCGTTGCGCAGCGCCGTACGCAGCATCTGACGGTACGGCGCGTAGCCCGACGCCGCGAGCTCGTCGGGACGCCACGGCGGCTGCGACCAGTTCTGCCCGATCTGGTTGAAGGCGTCGGGGGGCGCGCCGACGCAGACCCCGTGGGCCAGCGCCGGCCCGAGGGTCCACACGTCGGCACCCCGGGGGTGCACGCCGACGGCGAGGTCGGTCACCACGCCGATCCGCATGCCGGCGTCGCGGGCCGCCCGCTGCGCGGCCGCCAGCTGGTCGTCGGCGACCCACTGCAGCCAGGCGAAGAAGTCGACCCGCTCGGCGAGGTGGACGGCCAGGTCGGCGACCGCGGGGGAGTCCTGGTCGTGCGCCCACTCCGGCCACTCCGCGGCGCTGCCGAAGTGCTCGGCGAGGGCACACCAGGTGGCGAAACGGACCAGCGGCTCACCCTCGCCCCGCCGGAACGCCTCGAACGCGGCCTGGCGCTGCGGGGTCCGCGGCACGTCGTACACCCGTCCCAGCGCGTCCAGCCGGGCCTGCCACGCGGCCTGCCGGTCCAGCAGGTCCGCGGTGGTGTTGGCCGCGCGCAGCGGCTGGGCCGCCTGCTCCACGTGCGCCCGGTCGCCGGCGGAGAGGCCGGCCACCTCCGGGACGTCCTCGACCCGGATGTAGCCGGGGTTGAGGAAGCGGCGCGAGGTCGGCAGGTAGGGGGAGCTCTGCACCGGCGGGGCCGGCTCCGGCGCGTGCAACGGGTTGACCAGCACGAAGTCCGCCCCCAGCCCGGCCCCGGCCCGGGCCAGCGTCGCGAGGTCGGTGAAGTCCCCGAGCCCCCACGACCCGCGGGAACGCACCGAGTAGAGCTGGGTCATCAGCCCCCACGCCCGTGGCCCCTCCGGGCCGGGCAGTCGGTCGGGGGCCACCACCAGCAGCGCGCTGGCCGACCGCTCGCCGCTGGTCGCCTCGACGGTGTGGTAGCCCAGCGGCAGGTCGCTCGGCAGGGTGAACCGGGCCTCACCGACCAGCCGCCCCTCCACCTCGCGTGGAGGGACGTTGTGCTCGGCCTGGTGCGCGACCGCCGTGGCGCCCTGCTCGGTGCGCACCGCGACCGTCACCGGCGCGCCGTGCGAGACGTGGACGAGCACGTCGGCGGGCAGCCCTGGGCGGGCCACCACCACCGGCGGGAGCATCCGCCGCCACGGGGCCTCGTCGACGAGGGTGAGCGCCGTCCGAACGGCCTCGTCGGTGGTCGCGTCGATCCCGAACGCGGCGAGGACGGCCACGCAGGTCCCCACGGTCGTGGGGACGTGGGCGCCGCGCCAGTCCCAGTACTCGGTCGACACGCCGTAACGCTCGGCCAGCTGCTGCAGGGGCGGCCAGGCGCTCACCGGTGCGTGCGGGTCGGGGACCTCGGGCGGGACGCTCATGGGACCAGTCTCCCGTCCCCTCCGGCCGACGGCGCGCGGGGGCGGTCGCCGGTCGGGCGTGTCGCGGCTCAGCCGTCGCTGCGGCGGGTGGTGCTGCCCGGGGTGGGGGT
>NZ_DAOMFK010000110.1:0-10629 GCF_035429765.1 Nocardioides sp.
GGCGTGATGCCCGGGTGGGCCGGGCGCTCGGGTCGCGCGGGCGTGCCCTCGTGCCCCACGGAACGCCGTACGCCGTGTCGCCGGGGCGGGTGCGCACCGCGGCCGGCGCGCCGTACCAGGTGTTCACCCCGTTCTCCCGGGCCTGGCGCGCGCACGGCTGGCCGGCTCCCGCCCCCGAGGTCGAGACCCGGTGGGTGCACGGCGTGCCGGGGGAGCCGCTGCCGACCGCCGCTGCCTTCGACAGCGGACCGGTCGGCGAGGACGCGGCGCTCCGGCGGTGGGAGGAGTTCCGCGACCACGACCTCGCGCAGTACGCCGAGGCGCGCGACCGTCCGGACCTCGACGCCACCAGCCGGCTGTCGGTCCCGTTGAAGTACGGCGAGATCCACCCGCGCACGCTGCTGGCCGACCTCGCGGCGTCCCCGCCGGCCGGGGAGCATGCCGACGCCTCGGTCGACCGGTTCGTCGCCGAGCTGTGCTGGCGGGAGTTCTACGCCGACGTCCTCTGGCACCGGCCCGACGCCGCCTGGCGGGACCTGCGCACCGACCTCGCTGCGCTCGCCTACGACAGCGGCCCGGAGGTGGACGCGCTCGTGGAGTCGTGGCGGCGGGGCAGCACCGGGTTCCCGCTGGTCGACGCGGGCATGCGCCACCTCCTGGCGGAGGGATGGATGCCCAACCGGGTCCGCATGGTCGCCGCGAGCTTCCTCGTCAAGGACCTGCACGTGTGGTGGCCGGTCGGGGCCCGCCACTTCTTGGACCACCTGCTGGACGGCGACCTGGCCTCCAACAGCGGCGGGTGGCAGTGGACCGCAGGCACCGGCACCGACGCCGCTCCCTACTTCCGGGTCTTCAACCCGGTCTCCCAGGGGCTCCGCTTCGATCCCCACGGCGACTACGTGCGCCGCTGGGTCCCCGAGCTGCGGCACCTCCCCGGGCCCGCGGCCCACCGGCCCTGGGAGCACCCCGAGGGCCTGTCGCGGGGCTACCCGCCCCCGGCGGTGGACCACGCCGCAGAGCGTGCGGACGCCCTGGCGCGCTACCGGGTCGCCGGCCTCGGGCCGCGCGAGGCTAGCGGTAGGGGGAGTAGCGGATGACGGCGAGCGCCCGCTTCAGGTCGAACGAACCCGCCTGGTTGTAGAGCCAGGGGCGGCTGATCCACAGGTAGGCGTCGACGTTCTGGGCCGCGGCCCGGCGCAGCCGGGGAGGCAGGCCCCACCGGGGGGCGGCGACGTCGGTGGTCGGGGGGATGCCCAGCGCCACGCAGTGCCGCTGGCCGGCCCGTCGGCACGGCTGCGCGTGTCCGAGTGGGGTGTCACCGTGCCGCTGGTGCCACCAGGTGCCGGTGAACGGACGGCCGTTGTCCGAGGTGTCGATCACGAAGTGCCGTCCGGGCACGCCGCGCCGCGCGAGCCCGGCCACGATCTTGCGGCCGAAGGCGATCTGACGCCCGACCGAGTCGAAGTGCGAGGTGTTCAGCGCGAACCCGCGGGCCTGGGCGACCCCGGCAGCGAGCAGCAGGCGGATGGCATCCCCCGGCTTGTCGCTGAACCAGTCCGCCGACCCCATCTCGAGGTAGACAGAGGTGTTCGGCTGGGCCTCGAGCCTGCGGGTGGTGTACCTCAGCAGCTGGAGGGGTACCCGTCCACCACCCGGCGCGCACCGGGCGACCGGGCCATCCGGCTGGACCACCACGGCCGCGTGCGTCCTGCCGATCTGCCGGGCGAAGGTGTCGACGTAGCGCCGGTAGGAGGCGCGCTCGGCCTTCGTCGGCAGCCGGCGGCAGGCCTCCGCCTCCCAGGGCTGCATCCGGAACAGGGTGAGCTGGACCAAGACGTTGCGGTCGCCGCCGGTGGCGTTGGCGATGTACTCACGCACCTTGCGCGCGATGTCGGAGTTCGGGATCCACTTGCCGAAGAACTTGGCCTTCGGAGTCAGCGCGATGGTGGCCAGCTGCTGCCTGGTGGTACCGCGTGCCCGGGTGTAGGGATCCCAGGCCGGGTCCGCCGAGCCCTTGTAGACCCCCCACCGGTGCCCGGCGAGCGGGTTGGTCGGGTTGCGCGGGGAGGCCACCTGCACCCGCTCTGCGACGGCGGCGGCCCGGGCCGCCGCGGACTGGGGCCCGCTGCTGGACGCGGTCGCCGCGAGCGGCACGGTGGCGGCCAGGCCCAGGCCGAGCGCACCGACGAGCAGAGCAGTACGGGAGGACAGCACCGAGAAAGACATCCGTGGACCATAACCAGGGTCACGGCGAAGTCCCAAGTTTCGGACCGCCCGACGCGGGTACGCATCCTCGGTGCAGACGCTCTCCACGGACGTGATCGCCGCACCCTGCGCACAGTGCGAGGGGTGGCACGACGACGAGCACCACGCCTGGAACCTCCAGGTGCGCGGGGAGTCGGGTGTCCAACGTCTGGACCGCAACTTCGCCGAGCTGCTGCAGGAGGTGCGCGTCGCCCAGACCGGGGTGCAGATCCTGTTCGCCTTCCTGCTCGGGCTGGCCTTCACCAACCGGTTCCCCTCGCTCGACCGGGTGCAGCAAGGGGTGTACGTGGTCTCGCTCGTGCTCAGCGCGGTCGCTGCGGCCATGCTGCTGGCCCCGGTGATGTACCACCGGCTGACCTTCCGCAGGAGGCTCAAGGCGCACGTGGTGGCGGTGACCCACCGACTGGCGATCGCGGGGCTGGTGACCGTGCTGCTCGCCATGGTCGGCTCGGTCCACCTGGCCGCCAGCCTGGTCCTCGGGCCCTGGGCCGCCCTGCTCGCCGGTTCCCTCGCCCTGCTCCTCGCCGGGCTCTGGTTCGGCCTCCCGACCGCGCACCGCCGCCTGCACGCCGCCCCGAGCCGGAGTCCGGCGAGCGGGTCGAGGCCAAGCTCGACGAGCTGCTCCGCCACTCCGGCCTCGACCCCGACGAGGTGAGCCGGGCGGTCAACCGCTCCCTGTGAGCCGTCCCGCCCGGCTCGCCACGGTCAGGACCCGGTGGTGGCCGGGGCGGTCGGCGCGTGCGGCCGCATCTCGAGCATGCGCGCGCCGATCTCGCGCAGCTGCGTGCGCGACAGGCTCTCGCGCACGACGGGGAACCAGCCCTGCTCCTCCTCCTTCACGTGGTGCCGGACGTTCTCCATCAGCACCGTGAACTTGGGGAAGTAACGGTCGTCGCCGGGATCCATCGCGCTGAGCTCGGCGCTGAGCACGTCGGCGACGTGGTGCTCCTCGTAGGACTCGAGGATGTCGCCGTCCAGGTCGGGGACCAGCCGGCACACCTCGGGGTACATCACCTCGTTCTCCAGGTAGGTGTGCACGGTGAGCATCCGGATCACCTCCTCGACGATCTCCTGCTTGCGTCCTCTCGTGGTCCGGCTGCGCTCGAACTCGGTGAACAGCTTGTTCACGGCGGCGTGGTCGTCCTTGAGGAGGGTGATCGCATCGGTGGACATGGGCTCTCCTTGTCGTCTCGGTGGGTGGGTCAGGTGGGTACCCCGTCGGCTGCCCGGGATGCACCGCGGCTGCGCGGCGGGGCATGCCGCGGCGCCGGACCGGGTACGCCGTACCGAGGCGTGGAGGGGCCGCGCCGTCCGAGGAGTGAGGAGACAGCCGATGCCTCAGCAGGCGTGGAGCAGCAAGCGCGAGCGGCAGTACGACCACATCAAGGAGGGCCTGCTCGACCGCGGGCACAGCGAGGACGAGGCCGAGGAGATCGCGGCCCGGACCGTCAACAAGGAGAGGGCCCGGGCCGGGGAGTCGCGCTCGGCGAGCACGACGTCGACCCAGGACATCTCCTCAGGACGGCGAGGCGGCCTGCGGTCGCACCGGGGTGAGGGCGGCCGGACGCGGGACCAGCTCTACGCAGAGGCGCGCCGCAAGGGGGTCAAGGGACGCTCGCGGATGACCAAGGCCGAGCTGGAGAGGGCCGTCGGACGGGGCTGACCCGGCGCCAGGGGGGAGATTCCCGGGCCGGAAGGTTTGCCTCGCCGAAGTCAGGGTATCCTGGCCAGTACCCAGTGCGGTCACACAGACGGCCGAGCCACAGGGTAGCTGTGCAGGAGACACTGATGTCCCCGCTTCTTCGCACAAGCAGCTCACCGGACCGCTCCGCTCGCACCGCCGAGCTCTTCCGACGCTGCACACTCGAACAGTCGGCACCCGCGCGTCGACGTCTGCAGAACGACGTGGTCGAGCTCAACCTCGGCGTCGCCGACGCGATCGCCAGCCGGTACTCCGGGCGCGGGATCCCCGACGACGACCTGGCCCAGGTCGCTCGCGGGGCGCTGGTGAAGGCCACCCGGTCCTTCCGTCCCGAGCACGGCGCGGACTTCCTGTCCTACGCCGTCCCCTGTATCCGAGGGGAGCTCCGGAGGCATTTCCGCGACCACGGCTGGACCGTGCGCCCGCCGCGGCGGGTGCAGGAGGCCGAGTACCGGATCATGGATGCCCGGCTCCGGCTCACCCACGAGCTGGGGCGTGAGCCCACCACCAGCGAGTACGCCGAGGAGCTGGACCTCGACGAGGCCACCGTGGTCGAGGCGCTGACGCTCGACGGGTGCTTCCACTCCGAGTCGCTCGACCGGACGGTGAGCAGCCAGGAGGGCACCCAGACGAGCATCGGCGACCGGCTGGGCGTGGAGGACCCGGAGTACGACCGCTCCGAGACCCGGGTCGTGCTCGCTCCGATGATCGCGGCGCTCCCCCCGCGGGACCAGACGGTGCTGCGGCTGCGGTTCGTCGAGGGCCTCACCCAGCGCGAGGTGGGCCACCACATCGGCGTCACGCAGATGCAGGTGTCCCGGATCCTCAGCCGGGTGCTGGGTCAGCTGCGCGAGCAGCTGATCGCAGAGCCCGCCCTCGCCGCCACCGCCTGACCCGTCGCTGGTTTCCCGCCGACCCGTCGCTGTTTTCCCGCAACGGACCCCCCAGCCCGTCCCGTGGGCCGCTCAGGGCCACGGGGCGGGCGTAAGGGCCGACCCGGGCCTCCCACACCTGACCCCGAGTTAGTACGGTCCCCACGCGGGGTCGTGGGGCCTCCCGGACCCCGCGTGGGGACCGTACTAACTGCCGGCACCGGTGCTCTGGCTGTGGCTGTGGCTGTGGCTGTCGGGCGTAAGCCCTGGGGACCGCGCGTTGCCGCGACTCGTATAGTGACCGCGCACTCACGACCGGAAGGCTTACATGCGCGCGATCCTGGCCGAGCTGTCCACGCAGCGGTACCTGTTCACGGCAGCCGCCCAGAAGGTGCCGCGAGGCCTGGGGAAGAGCGCGGGCTGGGGGCCCGGCGGCCTGCTGCGGCTGGTCGACGACCTGCCCGAGCCGACGCTGCCCGACGCCCCCGGCTGGCTGCGGATCCGTCCGGAGCTCTCCGGGGTGTGCGGCAGCGACGTCGGGGTGGCCCACGCGAAGTCCTCCTTCGTGCTGTCGGCGTTCTACCGCGCCGAGCGGCAGGTCCTGGGCCACGAGGTCGTGGGGGTGGTCGATCGGGTGGGCCCGGGGGTGCGCCGGCTCGCCGAGGGAGACCGGGTGGTCCTGGATCCCGTGCTGTCGTGCGTCCACCGGGGCTTCGACCCGGTGTGCCGCACCTGCCGGGAGGGCCACCCCCACGTCTGCGAGCGGTTCGACGAGCCGGGGCGGACCGGCTGCGCTGCGCCGACGCAGGGCTTCGACGCGGCCCTGGGCGGCGGCTGGGGTGAGTACGTCGTCGCGCACGAGTCGCAGTGCCACCGGGTGGGTGACCTCCCCTCGGCACGCGCCGTGCTCGCCGAGCCGGCCTCGATCGCCCTGCACGCCGCGCTCCACTGGACGCGCACCGGTGACCGCGCCGTGGTGATCGGGCCAGGCACGATCGGCCTGCTCACGGTCGCGGCGCTGCGGCGGCTCCACCCCGACCTGGACGTCGCGGTGGTGAGCCCCGGCGCCTTCGGGTCGGAGAAGGCCCTGGCGTGCGGGGCCAGCCGGGTGCTGCCCGCGGGGGCCGGCGCGGTGGAGGCGCTGGCCGCCGCCGACGGAGGACGGGTGGTGCGGCCGCGGCTGACCAAGGTGCCCATCCTCGAGCAAGGCGTGGACGTCGTCTTCGACTGCGTCGGGCTCAGCGACACCATCGATCTGGCGCTGCACCTGGTGCGGCCCACGGGAACGGTGGTGCTGGTGGGGGCCGCGGGCAAGCAGCCGGTCGACTGGTCGCTGGTGTGGAACCGCGAGCTCACGGTGCAGGGCACGATCAACTCGGGGCCCGAGCCCAGCCTGGACGGCCGCACCACCATGTCCGAGATCGTGCAGTGGCTCGCCGACCCCGGGTACCTGGTCGACCCGGTGGTCACCCACACCTTCGACCTGTCGGCGTGGACCGAGGCGCTCGGCACGGCGTCGGCCGGGCCGAGCGCCTCCGCGGTCAAGGTGACGCTGCGCCCCAATCCCGACCTGGACCTCGTCGGGTGAGGGCACCGACACACCCGGGCCAGCTCTAACCGTAGTAACTCAACTGATCTTGTATAGTTTCTCCTCCGGAGTACCGACGCGAGGGGGAAGACATGCAGGTTCCGAAGGTCACCAGGCCCACGGTCGTCGTCATCGGGGCGGGAGCCTCAGGCACCTTGGCCGCCATCCACCTGCTCACGACCGCCGGCCGCCGGGCCACCGCCGTGGATCTGGTGCTCGTCGACCCGGCCGACCGCTGGGGACGCGGCGTCGCCTTCGGCACTCCCGAGAGGGAGCACCTCCTCAACGTGCCCGCCTCCGGGATGAGCGCCCTCCCGGAGGACCCGGGGCACTTCGTAGCCTGGCTCGCCCGCCAGTCCCCGGACGGCGTGGCCGAGCAAGGCACCTTCGCACCGCGTCGGCAGTTCGCGCTCTACCTCGACGACACGCTGGCCGACGCGGTCGCCTCGACGTACGGGCTGGCCGCCCTGCGGCACGTGCGGAGCACCGCCGTGGGCGTCCGCACCACCGCGACCGGGGTGGCCGTCGCCACGTCCGACGGTCGCGAGCTCGCGGCGGAGGCCGCCGTCGTGGCCACCGGGCTGCCCGAGCCCGGGTGCGGCTGGGTACCCGCAGGCCTCGCGTCCTCGGCGTTCTTCGTGCCGGACCCCTGGCGCCCGGGAGCCCTGGACGTCGTGCGCAGGGACCGTACCGCTCCCCCCGACGTGCTGCTGGTGGGGACCGGGCTGACCATGGTCGACGTCACCCTCAGCCTCACCAGCGAGGGCAACCGCCCGGACCGGCGACTGGTCGCGTTCTCCAGGCACGGCCGGCTGCCTCGCGCCCACACCGAGGAGCAGCGGCTCGCCGTGATCCCGGACGTCAGCGAGTGGGGCACCACCCTGGCCGAGCTGCGCGAGGACGCCGCCCGCCACGTGGCCGGCGTCGTCGCCTCGACCGGCGACTGGCGCCCGGCCGTGGACGGGCTGCGCTTCCAGCTCTCGACCCTGTGGAACCGGCTGTCGGAGGAGGACCGGGCGGAGTTCCTGGCCCGGGACGCGGGGGAGTGGGCAGTGCTGCGGCACCGGATGCCGCCGGCCACGGCCGCCGCACTTCTCGGTCTGCGAGAGACGGGCCGGCTCACCGTCGGCGCGGCCGAGGTCACCGACGCCGAGCCGCTGCCCCGAGGCGGGCTTCGGGTGCGGCTGTCCGACGGCACCAGCCACGACGTCGGCTGGGTGGTCAACTGCACCGGCCCGCAGGGCGACCTGCGTCAGGTGCGCAACCCTCTTCTCGACGACCTCCAGCGCCGCCGCGGGGGAGCGGCGCCGGCCGTCGCCGCGACCGGCGGGATGGGCTTCCGCACCGACCACGGGCGCCTCGTCGACTCCGCCGGTACGACACAGGCCCCGATCTGGACACTCGGGCCCCTGCGTCGAGGAGAGCTGTGGGAGTCCACGGCGGTCCCGGAGATCCGCAGCCAGGCTCGGGTGCTGGCTGGCGCCGTGCTCGACGCGGTGGCCCCGCTACCCCGACGACTCGCCGACGGCAGGCTGGTCAGCGGCCACCATCCGGTCGCCCGGCCGCGCGACCCGCTGGGGCTCCCGATCTCGACGACGGCGGACGCCGCCGCGTCGTACAACGCAGGGCTGGAGCGGGTGCTGCGGCTGCAGTCCGGCGGCGACGAGCTGATCAGGGAGGCAACCGTCCACGACCCCGGCTTCGCGCTGGCCCACGCGGCGCTGGCGCTCCTCGCCCACGAGGGCGGGAGCGCGGGCAACGTGGTGGCGTCCCTCAAGACCGCCCAGGAGGCGGTCCGCACCCGGGGCGACGCCCGGGAGGTGAGCCTGGTGGACGTGGTCACCCGGCGGGTCAGGGACACTCGGGGGGCCGGCAACCAGGCACTGATGGCCCACATCGCCCACCACCCGCGCGACGTCCTCGCGGTCTCGGCCGCCGTCCCCACGATCGCGTTCTCGGGGGTGACCGACGTGCAGCAGGAGGCCTGGGACCTGGTCGAGGGGCTGGGCCCGGCCTTCGGCGACCACTGGTGGTACGCGTCGCTGCTGGCCTTCACCCGTCAGGAGCAGGGCCGGTACGACGAGGCCGGCCTGCTCGCGGAGAGCGCACTGTCGTGCGAGCCGTCGTCGGGGCACGCCGTGCACGCGCTCTCCCACGTGCTGTACGAGACCGGGCAGCACGAGGCGGGCCGGGTGTGGCTGGACCACTGGGTCACCGAGAGCGGTCGCTCGGCCAGCCACCGGGCGCACTTCTCCTGGCACGCCGCCCTGCACGAGCTCACCCTGGGCGACACCGAGGCCGTACGACGCCGCTACTACTCCCAGCTGGCTCCCCCGTCGGTCACCGGCGTGCGCGGACTGGTCGACTCGGCCTCCCTGCTGTGGCGCTGGCGGATCACCACCGTGGACTGGGACCGCGCCGCTGCCGCGGGGCTGGGGGCACCGCCCGCCTTCGACGGCGAGGGAGCGACGCCGCCCGCCGATCCGGTGCTCGACGTGGTCCCCGGCGGGCTGCTCGGGGCACCCGAGACGCCGTTCGCGGCGCTGCACGCGGCGTTCGCGCTGGCCGCTGCAGGACGCAGCGAGGAGCTGCGCCAGCTGCGTGAGCACTGCGCCCGGTCGGGGGACGGCACCGTGCGCACGGTGGTGGCCGTGGTGTGCGACGCGCTGAGCGCGGTGCAGGAGAACCAGTGGAACCGGGCCTGGCGCCTGCTCGCGGAGGTGATGCCGGTCCTGGTGCGGGTGGGCGGCTCGGCCGCGCAGCGCGAGCTGGTGGAGGAGACCCTGCTGTTCTGCCTGGTCAACGACGGGCAGGCCGAGCGGGCCGCCGCTCTGCTCGACGTCCGGCTGGACCGTCGGCCCTCCCCCCTGGACCGCCGGCGCCTCGCCGCGCTGGCCCGCGCGCCGCGCGCCGAGATCGCCTTCTGACCGCCACCCGCGCCGATCCGGCCGGGCGTCGGTGCAACGCCCGGCCGGGTGCGAGAGAGTGTGCCCATGCAGAAGATGAGCCTGCGCGAGTACATCGACTCCCTCCGGGAGCAGGGCTACACGGTGCGCGACGACCATGGCGAGGACCCCTTCCTGATCAGCCCCGACGGCAGGGCCGTGGACACCTGGCGGGAGAACTACCCGTACGACGAGCTGATGAGCCGCAACGACTACGAGGTGGAGAAGTACCTCCTCCAGATCGAGCTGCTGAAGTTCCAGTACTGGGCCCAGGACAGCGGCGAGAAGCACGTGATCGTCTTCGAGGGACGTGACGCCGCCGGCAAGGGGGGCACGATCAAGCGGTTCGTCGAGCACCTCAACCCACGTTCCGCGCGGGTGGTGGCGCTGACGAAGCCGACGTCGACCGAGCTGGGCCAGTGGTACTTCCAGCGGTACGTCTCGCACCTGCCCACCGCAGGGGAGATCGTGCTCTTCGACCGGTCCTGGTACAACCGCGCGGGTGTGGAGCGGGTGATGGGGTTCTGCACCGACGAGCAGTACGACACCTTCATGACCCAGGCGCCGCTGTTCGAGCAGATGCTGCTGGAGTCCGGGATCCAGGTCTCCAAGCTCTGGTTCTCGGTGACCCAGCAGGAGCAGCGCACCCGGTTCGCCATCCGCCAGATCGACCCGGTCCGGCGCTGGAAGCTCTCCCCGATGGACCTCGAGAGCCTGGACAAGTGGGAGGACTACACCGAGGCGAAGGAGCAGATGTTCCTGCGCACCGACACCGACCGCGCACCGTGGCACACGGTGAAGAGCAACGACAAGAAGCGGGCCCGGATCAACGCGCTGCGGCTGTTCCTCAGCCTGTTCGACTACGAGGGGAAGGACCCCGACATCGTGCTCGCCCCCGACCCACGGATCGTCCACCGGGGCCGCGAGGCAGTGGGCGACTGAGGCGTCCGGGGACGCCGGTGAGCCTGCTCCGCTCCGGCCACGCCGCGGCACCGCGCACGCTGGTCGACATCTTCCGCGAGAGCGTGGCGGCGCGCCCGGACGACCCGGCGGTCGACAACGGCGCCGCGGTCCTCACCTACGCCGAGCTGGACGAGGCGGCCGAGGAGCTGGCCGAGGCGCTCAACGACCTGGGGGTGGGGCGCGGTGACCGGGTCGGGATCCGGATCCGGTCGGGGACCGTCGACCTGTACGTCGCGATCCTGGGCGTCCTGGCCGCCGGCGCCTGCTACGTGCCCGTCGACGCCGACGACCCCG
>NZ_DAOMFK010000111.1:0-10598 GCF_035429765.1 Nocardioides sp.
CGGGCGGACCGAGCCTCCTGCTGTGCCGCCTCGGCCTCCGCCTGGGCGTCCGCGGCCTGGGTGACCGCCACCTCGGCGAGGGTCGAGGAGGCGCGGTAGACGTCGTAGCGGCTGTTGAGCGCCGACTCCGCGTTGTCCAGCGTGTAGGTGTGGTCGAGCACGGTCTCGATGCCGTCGGCGTGCACGATCGCCGACAGCGCGTGCAGCTGGGGGGCCAGCTCGTAGGTCGAGGCCAGCGTGTCGGCGTACGCCGCGCTCTGCCGGGTCAGGTCCGCTGAGGCGACCTCGGCCCGTCTGGCCGCGGCCCGGGCGGCCTGGCGGGCCTGGGCCAGGTGCCACCGGGCTCCGTTGTAGGCCTCGGTGGCCTGCGCGGCGGCGACGGCCGAGTCGCGCAGCCGCTGGTTGGCCAGCACCAGCTCGGCCTGGACCGTTGCCACGTCGCGTGCCGCGGTTCCGGCCGCCTCCCGGGCCCGGGAGACGTCGGCCTGGGAGGGGTAGTCCTGCTCGTCGGCCGACGAGGCCTGGGCCAGGGCGCCGACCAGCAGGCTCGCCGCGACCCCGGCCGTGAGCCAGCGTGCGGGCCGTCGCGCCACCGCCCGACCGGGGCCGGTCCGACCAGAACGGCGTGGCACGCGCACCGCAGACTCCCCCTCGTGAGTGGTTCGGGAGCCTCGGGCGACTTCCCCATCGCCCGAGGCACTCTCGGCACGCTAGTGCTCATTCGTCACAAAGGGAACAAGAATCTCAGATTTCTCACCTTTCACCGGCGTGTCGTCTTGACGAACTACACCGATGTAATTCCTGACGGGAGGGCGGGGCAGGTCAGGGAGCCGCGGCCGGGGCGGGGGCGAGCCGCTTTCGGTCGAAGCGCTGGCCGCTCACCACCCCACCCACGTAGAAAGCGACCAGCGCGATCATTACGCCGGCGACGTCATCGGCCACGTAGTGCCAGCCGAAGTACAGCGTCGCCACCACGGTCACCCCGAAGTTGACCCACAGCAGCCACCGCACCACCCGTGAGCGGATCGTCGCCTGGGCCATCATCGCCACCAGCAGCGTGATCGCGCAGTGCAGGCTGGCGAACCCGGCCACGGACTGGACCGCGCCCTCCAGGACGTTGAGGTTCACGTCCTGCCGGCCGTACTGCAGCGACTCCATCAGCCGGGTCGAGGCCGTCCGGTCCAGGCCCTCGTAGAGCCAGGAGTACTCGAAGCCCGGCCCCAGCGTCGGCAGCGCGTAGTACGACGCGGTCCCCAGCGTCCAGGCGATGCACTGCGAGGTCACGAACCAGTACCCGTAGGCGATGTTGTGCGACCACACCAGCCAGGCGGCGACCGCCAGCGGCACCAGCGGAAGGAACCAGAGGTAGATGGTGGACAGGACGTGCGCGGAGACGCTGGTCCCGAGCAGCGCGTGCAGCACCACCGCGGGCTCGTGGCCGAGGAACAGGGCCCGGTCGACCATGTGCAGCTCGCGGTCGTACGTCGTGGCGCCGAGCACCGCCGGTAGGAACGACTTCAGGTTCCGGTAGCTGACGTAGGTGATGTAGAACGTCGAGACCCCCACCACCACCAGCACCACCCGGTCCCGGGTCCAGTGCTGGCGGATCCGCTCGCGCATGAGGGGGCGCATCTGCCGCCACCGGAACCGGGAGACCCACACGGTGCGGGGCACCACGTCGACGAGGAAGGCAGCCCCGAGCAGCAGTGGGAGGCGCACCCACGCCGGGCCCAGGAACCCGTCCGGGTCGGCCAGCGACTTGCCCAGGGACACCGCCGCCAGCACCGCGAGCAGCCCCATCAGGGCGGCGTTCGCGACGAGGAAGACCTGGGGGCGGCGGTACACGCGGGCCAGTCTAGGGACGTCGACCACCGCTCAGGACTCCGGGAGCGCGGCCAGCCGGTGCGGGTCCACGGTCAGGTGGACGACGTCACCGGGAGCGGCGTGAGCCCCCGTCGGCGCCACGGCGTCGACCTCGCCCACCTCCTCGAGGCGCACCACGAGCCGCACCTGCTCGGGAGTCGCCCGGGCGGACTCGACCACTCCCGGGAGCCGGCCCACCGGGGAGACCACCAGCGACGAGCGGCGTACGGCGAGCGCGGGGGTGGCCGCCAGCCCGGCGGCCCGGGCCACGACGGCCGCCGCGGGCCCGCGCAGCACGCGCGCGTAGCCCAGGAACAGCGCGGTCTCCGCGTCGGCCGGATGCTGCCAGACCTCACCGATCGGCCCCTCCTGGACCACCCGGCCTGAGCGCATCACGGCCATCCGGTCGGCGACCGCGAAGGCCTCCTCGTGGTCGTGGGTGACCAGGACGGCCGTGGTGCCGGCCCGCCGCAGGATCCGGCGGAGCTCGCCCGCGAGGTGCTCCCGCAGGGTGGCGTCCAGCGCGGAGAGCGGCTCGTCCAGCAGGAGCACCCGAGGGTCGACGGCCAGCGCCCGGGCCAGGGCCACCCGTTGCCGTTCGCCCCCGGACAGGGTGCCCGGCAGCCGCTCGGCGTACCCGGCGAGGTCCACCAGGGCGAGCAGCTCGTCCACGCGCCGCGCCACGTCCCGCGCGGGAGTGCGCCGCAGCCGCAGCGCGTAGCCCACGTTCCCGGCCACCGTGAGGTGGCCGAAGAGCTGGCCGTCCTGGAACATCAGCGCGCAGCCCCGCCGGTGGGTCGGTACGCCGGCCAGGTCCGCGCCGTCCACCAGCACCCGGCCACCGGCGAGCGGCTCGAGGCCGGCCACCGCACGCAACAGCGTGGACTTGCCGCACCCCGAGGGGCCGAGCACCGCCAGCACCTGGGCCTCCGGCAGTCGCAGCGAGGCGGCGGTGACCGCAGGCACCCCGTCGTAGGAGACGCTGACCCGGTCGAGCTCGAGCACGGCTACATCGCCCCCACTGACGGCACCCGCAACCGCTCCACCGCCAGCATCACGACCACCGTGGTGCCGGCCAGCAGCACCGATGCCGCCAGGGCGGTGCCGTAGTTGGTCGTCCCGGGGTGCCCGAGGAGGCGGTAGATGGCCACGGGCAGGGTGGGCCGGTCCTCACGAACCAGGAAGGAGGTGGCCCCGAACTCGCCGAGGGAGACCGCCAGCGCGAAACCGGCCGCCGCCAGCAGCGGCTTCCACAGCACCGGGAGGTCCACGGTGACCAGCACCCGCCACGGCGAGGCCCCGAGGGAGGCGGCGGCCTGCCGCTGCCGGTCGTCGATGCCTCCGAGCACAGGGGTGAGCGTGCGGACCACCAGAGGCAGGGCGACCAGTGCCTGCGCGACCGGCACCAGCAGCGGGCTCTCCCGCAGGTCCAGCGGCGGGTGGTCCAAGGTGATCAGGAAGCCGAAGCCGAGGGTGACCGCCGAGACCCCCAGCGGCAGCATGAACAGCCCGTCGAGCGTGCTCCGCACCCGCCGCTCGGTCCGGCTGCGGGAGCGTCGCGTGGCCACGGCGGCCACCAGCAGACCGCAGGCCAGGGCCATCCAGGTCGCGTCGACAGCGGTCCGCAGCGAGGTGACCAGGGCACCGGTGGCAGTGGTGCCTGCGGCATCGGGGCGGCCCAGGGCCGTGTAGTTGCCCAGCCCCCAGGCCCCCTCCCGGTGCAGGGAGCCGGTGACCAGCGTGAGCAGGGGCGCGCCCACCAGGACCAGCAGGAGCCCGGTCGCGACCAACGCCGGCACGTCGCCTCGCCGGGGGCGCCGCGGCCGGGCGACGACCCGGTGCTGGGTGGGGTCGGGCACCGACCGGAGCCGCTGGCCGACCAGCAGCAGCCCTACGACGACCCCGAGCTGCACGAGGGAGAGGACCGCGGCGGCCTGCAGATCGAGCAGGTTGGTCGTCAGCAGGTAGATCTCCGTCTCGACCGTGGCGTAGCGCAGCCCACCCAGCGTCAGCACCACCCCGAAGGCGGTCGCGCAGAAGAGGAAGACCACGCTGGCCGCGGCGACCAGCGCGGGCCGCAGCGCCGGAAGCGTCACGGTCCAGAGCACCTGGGCAGGGGTGGCGCCGAGCGCGGCCGCCGCCTCGGCCGGGCGGGGGTCCAGCGACTCCCAGGCCGTGCCGACGGCGCGGACCACGACGGCGACGTTGAAGAACGCCAGCGCCGCGATGATCGCCACCGGGGTTCCGTCGAGCCCGAGCGGGCCGAGTGGCCCACCGCGGCCCAGCAGCTGGCGGAAGGCCACCCCGACGACCACGGTGGGCAGCACGAACGGCACCAGCATTGCGGCCCGCAGCAGCCGGGCCCCGGGAAAGGAGAGACGGTAGAGCGTGTACGCCGCGGGCAGGCCGAGCAGGAGCGCGCAGAGCGTGCCCGCGGCCGCCGACCACACGGTGAACCACACCACCCGGTGCACCCTGGGCCGGGCGAGCACCTCGAGGACGCCGCGCAGGTCGACGTGGCCGTCCACCCACAACCCCTGGGCGAGCATGCCGGAGACCGGCAGCACGAAGAAGACGCCGAGCACCGCGAGCGGCACGGCTGCCAGCAGCGCCAGGGCGGCGAGCCGGCGGGTCACCGGGTGGTGACCTCGGTCCAGGTGGTCAGCCACTCGTCGCGGTGTGCGCTGATGTCCGCCGGGTCCAGCGTGTACGGCGCCGTGGGGCGCGGCGCGAACCTGGCCCAGGACGCGGGGAGGTCCACGCCGGAGCGGACCGGGAAGACGTACATGCTCTCCGGGAGGGCGGCCTGGACCTGCGGGGACAGCAGGAACTGCACCAGGTCACGCGCCGCCTCGGGGTTGGCGGCCCCGGCCAGCACCCCGGCGTACTCCACCTGCCGGAAGCAGGTGTCCAGCAGCGCCCGAGTGGTCGACCGGCCGTCGTCCCCGACGGTGAAGGCCGGCGAGGAGTCGTAGGAGACCACGATCGGCCGGGTGCCGTCCTGGCCCCCCTGGGTGAAGTCCACGTAGTAGGCGTCGCTCCAGCCCGCGGTGAGCGCGGCTCCGTTGTCCATCAGCTCGGCCCAGTAGTCCGGCCAGCGGTCGCCGTACTCCGCGATGGTGCTCAGCAGGAACGCCAGCCCCGGGGAGCTCGTGGAGGCGCCCGGGGTCACCAGCAGGTCGCGGTAGGCGGGCCGGACGAGGTCGTCGAGGGTCGCCGGCGGGGCGAGGTCGCGGTCGGCGAACCAGCCGGTGTCGATGTTCACGCACACGTCGCCGGTGTCGACGGGCACCAGCCGGTCGGTGCCGTCGGGGAGCGCGTACGCCGCCGCGCCCGGCGGAAGGTCCACGGCCGCGGTGGCGAAGACGCCGGCGTCCAGGGCCCGGCTGGCGAAGGTGTTGTCCACGCCGAAGGCGACGTCACCGACGGGGTCGTCGCGGGTGAGCACCAGCTTGTTGGTGAGCGCCCCCGCGTCCCCCGACGCGAGCACGCGCAGCCGGTCCCCTGTCTGGGACTCGAACTCGCGCAGCAGCTGCTGGGGAAGGGCGAAGGAGTCGTGGGTCACCAGCACCACCGTGTCGGTCCCCCCGGAGGCGTCGGGCGACCCGTCCTCACCCAGCAGGCTGCACCCGGCCAGGGCCACCGACAAGACGGCACAGCCGAGCAGCGCGGTGCGGTGCGGGCCAGGGCGGGGACGGCGGGCAGGCCACGCGGTCATCGGTCGACTCCCTTCGCCGGTGCTAACCGGAGCAGGTTCGGAGGGTCTGCGGCTGGTCCGCACTCTCAGCGCGTCGACCCGCCCGTGACCGGCCGGGGCGCGCTCCCCTGTCTTGGTCCCGCCATCCTACGCGGCGGCCCGGAACTAGGGTGGGGCCGTGGACGTCCGCTGGCTGGCCTTCGAGGAGCTCGCCCCGGGTACGGCGTACGCGCTGTGGCGGCTGCGCCAGCAGGTGTTCGTGGTCGAGCAGGCCTGCCCCTACCCGGACCTCGACGGCCGCGACGACGAGCCCAGCACCCGGCACCTGCTGCTGGAGGAGGAGGGCCGGCTGGTCGGGTGCCTGCGACTGCTCGACGACGGCGACGCCGCCCGGATCGGCCGGGTCGTCGTGGCCCCCGAAGCCCGGGGCCGCGGGCTCGGTGAGGTGCTCATGCGGGCCGCGATGGACCGCGTCGGGGGCCGCCGGGTCCGGCTGGACGCGCAGACCGGGCTGGGCGGCTGGTACGCCGGCTTCGGCTTCGAGGTCACCGGGCCCGAGTTCCTCGACGACGGGGTGCCCCACCTGCCGATGGAGCGGCCCGGGGCCGCTCAGACGACCGGGGAGTAGACCGCGCCCGCTGTCGTCTCCTCCACGCGCAGCTCGCCGCGGGCCACGAGCAGCTCCAGGTGGGCCCGGGTCTCCATGGTCGCCATCGCGGCGTTGAAGAGGTCCAGGTCGTCGAACGCCAGGTCGTGCCGGGTCCATGGCAGCTCGTGCGCGGTGGTGTACGCCGTGGCCCCAGCGGCGGGCACCGCCGCGCGGCACAGTGCCAGCCGGTGCGCGTGGTGCGCGATGAGCTCGTCGACGCGGGCGTGGCTGGAGTCGGCCACCGGCCCGTGGGCGGGCAGCAGGGTGAGGTCGGGCAGCGCCCGCACCTTGGCCAGCGAGGCGAGGAAGTCGCCGAGCGGGAGCGAGGCGGGCTGCGGCTCGAAGCCGATCGACGGCGTGATCGTGGGCAGCACGTGGTCTCCCGCGAAGAGCAGCCCGGCCGCCCGGTCGGCGAAGACGAAGTGGCCCTGGGTGTGCCCCGGGGTGTGCACCGCCTCGAGCGTGCGGGACCCGACCTCGAGTGCGTGGTCCCGGTCGAGCCAGGCGTCCGGGTAGCCCCACAGGCCGACGTCGGGCAGCGACTCGGCCAGGAAGGCCGCCATCGCCTCGGCGATCCGGTGGCCGCCGGCCCGCCGCATCATGCGCAGGTAGGGGTCGCCCTCGGGGTCGGGCTCGTGGATCAGGTCCAGGGTGGGCTTGTCGCCCAGCCCGAGGGAGATGTGCGCGCCGAACTCGCGGCGTACCGTCACGGCCTGCGTGTAGTGGTCGCGGTGCACGTGGGTCACCAGGAACCGGGTGATGTCGGCGGGCGTGCGTCCCATCTCGGCCAGCGACCGCTCCAGCAGCTCCCTGCTCTCCCTCACTGCCCAGCCCGCGTCGACGAGCGTCAGCCCCTGCTCGGTCTCCAGCACGTAGACGTTCACCGCCCGCAGCCCGTCCATCGGGAGGGGGAGCGGGATCCGGTGCACACCGTCGGCGACCGGCCAGGCGCCGGGCTCGGTCCAGTGCAGTCCCGAGTCGGGCGAGACGGCGTGCGCGGTGGAGAAGGGGGTGCTCATCGACACCCATCCTCCCAGCCGGTCGTGGACCGCAGGGGTGGTGGGCAATACCCTCGGCGGGTGAGCAGCCGTTACGTCGTCGTGGTGGGCGGGGCGAACATGGACCTCAAGGCGCGCAGCTCGGCGCCCCTGGTCTCCGCCACCAGCAACCCTGGCACGGCCACGGTCACCCCCGGCGGTGTCGGCCGCAACGTGGCGGAGAACCTGGCCCGCCTGGGCACGCCGGTGCAGCTGGTCGCCGCGGTCGGCGACGACGTCTTCGGCCACGCGCTCTTTCGTGAGACCGCGGCGGCCGGGGTCGGGCTGGACCTGGTCCGCCGGGGCCCCTGGACGACCGGGACCTACGTCGCGGTGATCGACGAGACCGGGGAGCTGGCGGTCGCGGTCGCCGACATGGAGGCGACCGACGCCCTGACCCCCGACGACGTGGACGCGGCCGCCCACCTGGTCCGCGGTGCCGCCCTGCTCGTGCTCGACGCGAACCTCGCGCCCCCCACGCTGGCGGCGGCGCTCGACCTGGGTGCGACCAAGGGGGTCCCGGTCATCGTGGACCCGGTGAGCGTGCCCAAGGCGGCCCGGATGGCGCCGGTGCTCGACGGGTCCCGGAGCCTGCTGGCGCTCACGCCGAACCGCGACGAGCTGGCCGCGCTCACCGGACGCCCGGTCGCGACCCACGGGGAGCTGCTCGACGCCTCTGCGGTGCTGCACGAGCGCGGCGTCCACCACGTCTGGACGGGTCTGGGCCGCGCCGGGTCCCTGCTGGTGACCGCCGGGGAGGACCCGCTCCTCGTGCCGGCCAGTCCGGTCGACGCGGTGGACGTCACAGGGGCGGGCGACGCGATGCTGGCCGGCTTCTGCCACGCCTTGCTCCGGGAGCGCGACATCGGCGCCTGCGCCCGGTTCGGCCAGGCCGCCGCAGAGCTCACGCTGGCCGCCGAGGGCACGGTCCGCGCCGACCTCTCGGTCGCCCTGGTGGACGCTCACCTCGCGGAGACCGGCCGGTGACCGTCCGCCGCCCGGGTCCGGGCCGGTCCGCCCACCGGTGAGCGAGCCGATCCGGCGGGGTCGCCCCGGGTACGACGCGGCGACGGTGCTGCAGCACGCCGTGGCGCTGTTCAACCGTCAGGGCTACGACGCCACCAGCATGGGCGACCTGGCCCGTGACCTGGGCCTGACCAAGTCCGCGATCTACCACCACTTCCCGAGCAAGTCCGCCCTGCTCGCCGCGGCGCTGGACCGGGCCCTGGACCCGCTCACCGCGGCGGTGACCCGGGCCCGGGCGGCGCCCGGGACCCCGGCGTACGACCGGCTGCGGGCGCTGGTGCGAGAGAGCGTGGGCGTGCTGGTCGCCCGCCAGGCGGAGGTCCGGCTGCTGCTGCGCGTGCGCGGCAACAGCGACGTCGAGCGCGCCGCGCTGGCCCGCCGCCGCTGGATCGACGACGAGCTGACCGCCCTGGTGCGGCAGGGCGTCGAGGAGGGTGCGCTCCGTGACGACCTCCCTGCCGCGGTGGTCAGCCGGCTGCTCTTCGGCATGGTGAACTCGCTGGTCGAGTGGTACCGGCCCGACGGCCCGGTCGACGTGGCCGAGCTGGCGCAGGCCGTGACCCGCCTGGCCTTCGAGGGTCTGGACCGGCCGTCGGCCGGTCACGCGTCGTAGTCGACGGTGACCCTGTCGGTGACCGGCAGGGACTGGCAGGTCAGCACGAACCCGCGCTCCAGGTCGGGCGGCTCCAGCGCGTGGTTGCGGCGCATCGCCACCTCGCCCTCGGTGACCCGGGCCCGGCAGGTTCCGCACACGCCGCTGCGGCAGGAGTACGGAAGGTCGGCCCGCAGCACCCGCGCGCAGTCGAGGATCGGGGCGTCCCGGGGCACGGCGACAGTGGCGCTCACCCCGTCGAGGACGACGGTGACCTGGCTCGAGCCGGCCGGTGTGCCTGCGACGGCGGGGGCCGCGCGCGCAGGAGGCTCCTCCGCGACGTGGAAGAGCTCGGAGTGCACCCGCTCCGGCGGCACCCCCAGCTCCGTCAGCACCCGACGGGCGTCCTCGACCAGACCGAGCGGACCGCACAGCCACGAGGCGTCCAGGCCCTGGAGCGGGACCATCTCGGCGAGCAGGTGCCGCAGCCGCTCGGCGTCCAGGCGCCCCGACGGGAGCCCGGCCTCCCGCGACTCCCGGGTCAGCACCTGGAGGTGGTGCAGCCGGGACAGGTAGCGGTTCTTCAGGTCGCCGAGGTCCTCGGCGAACATGGTCGAGGAGCCGGTGCGGTTGACGGTGACCAGGGTGAAGTGGGCGGTCCGGTCGCGGGCGAGCACGGTGCCGGCGAGGGAGAGAACCGGGGTGATGCCCGACCCGGCCGCGATGCCCAGGTGCCGACCGCCGCCGGCGCCGGCGCCGAACCGGCCGGTCGGTGTCTGCACCTCCACCACGCGGCCCGCAGCCACCTCGTGGACCAGCCACGCCGAGAACACCCCGCCCGGGACCTCCCGGACGCCGATCCGGAGCGGGTGGCCCTCGGCGGCGCTGATCGAGTAGGACCGTCGCTCCTCCCGGCCCCCTACGACCCGGCGCAGCACCAGCGACTGCCCGGCCGTGAAGGCGTAGTCCTCCCGCAGGTGCTCGGGCACGTCGAAGGTCACCGCCACCGCGTCGGGGCACAGCGGCTCGACGGAGGCGACGGTGAGCTCGTGGAAGACCGGTCGGCGGGACCGCCGGTCGGCGGCGGGGGCCACCCTCAGACCTCCTTCAGGTGCTCGAAGGGCTCCCCGCAGTCCTCGCAGCGGTACAGCGCGGTGCAGGCGGTCGGGCCGAACTCCGAGACCACGCCGACGTGGTCGGACCCGCAGCGGGGGCAGCGGGCGTACCGACGGGGGCGGACCAGCGACAGCGGCACCGGACCCGCAGCGGCCGGCGCCGGGCCGGGCGGGGAGATGCCGTGCCGGGCCAGGGTCGCGCGGCCGTGGGCGGTGATCAGGTCGGTGGACCACGGGGGCGCCAGCGAGATCCTGACCTCGACCTCGGGGAAGCCTGCGGCTCCCAGCCGGGAGGCCAGGTCCTCCTGCATGGTGGCAGTGGCGGGACACCCGGTGTAGGTGGGGGTCAGCGTGACCAGGACCCGGCCCTCCTCGACGCGCACCTCGCGCAGCACGCCCAGGTCGGCCAGGGTGAGCATCGGCAGCTCGGGGTCGGTGACGGTGCGCGCGACGGCCTCGGCCCGCTCTCGCTGGTCGGCCACGTCACCACCGCCCCAGCGGGTGGGCCCGGGCCACGCTCTGCATCTCCGCCAGCAGCCGGGTCAGGTCGGCGGTGTGCCGGCCCTCCCGCCCGCCCGGGCCGGGGGGCACGTCCAGCACGGGCCGCGCGAGGCCGGTG
>NZ_DAOMFK010000112.1:0-10197 GCF_035429765.1 Nocardioides sp.
CGCGCGTCGCCTCGATGATCAGCTCGGAGGCCGCGTATGCGATCGCCAACGCGCGGTCGAAGTCGCCCCCGCTCGCGGCAGGAACGCGCGCGGCCAGCGCGACGCCCGCGCTCATCAGCTCGCCCCATTAGGCCGCGGTCGTCGAGACCGGTTGAAACGGCTCGGCCGGCATCCGGTAGAGCGCCTCCGCCAGCGCGCGGCGCTCCGGGAGCAGCGCGTCCCAGCCCGCGCCCAGCGCTTGCGCGCTCGTGGAAGCGACGCCGTGCAGTTCGGCCAACGCATGCTTGTCGACCACGACCACGGCCGGCACTCCGGAGCGGACCGGGGCCACCGCCAGGACCGGGTACGCGACCCGGGCCACCGCCAGCACCGTGGTCACCACCGGGGCCACTGGCACCACCACGGTCGGGCACGCGGCCACCGCTGACACCGGCGCCGTACCGGCGTAGTCTCGTCGCGTCGGACCCGGTCCGACCAGGCAGGCTGGGGGAGGCCACCCATGGGGTGGTGCGGTCCGGAGGGGGAGGTCGCGCCGGATGAGGATCGACGTACGACGGTGGTCGGCCGCGCTGGTGTCCGCGCTCGCCGTCCTCGGCCTGGTGGGGCTGGGCGGCCCCGTCTCCGCCGCGACCACCCCCTCGGTGCCCTGGACCTGGGGCGGCAACTCCTACGGGGAGCTCGGCGACGGCACCACCACCGCGCGGCCCACGCCAGGGCCGGTCATCGGCCTTCGTGACGTCGTGGACATCCACGGAGGCCGCGAGCACGTGATCGCCCTGCGCGCCGACGGGACCGTGTGGGTGTGGGGCAGCAACGTCCAGGGCCAGCTCGGCCTGGGCACCACCGCCAACGTGTCGCGGCCCACCCGGGTGCCGGGGCTGTCCGGCATCACCGCCGTGGAGTCCGGGCACAACCACTCCCTGGCGCTCACCGCCACCGGGACCGTCTGGGCCTGGGGCCTCAACGCCGACGGCCAGCTCGGGGACGGGACCACCGTCCGCCGGCGCTCGCCGGTGCGGGTCTCGGGCCTGACCAACGCAGTGGCGATCGCCGCGGGCCGCGACATGAGCTACGCGGTGCGGGCCGACGGCACCGTCGTCGGGTGGGGCCGCAACGCGGAGGGACAGCTCGGTGACGGCACCACCACCCGGCGACTGACGCCGGTGCGGGTCGGCACCCTGACCGACGTCGTCGGCCTGGCCGGCGGGCGTGACCACGGCCTGGCCCTGCGCTCGGACGGGAGCGTGTGGGGCTGGGGCGCCAACGCCTACGGACAGGTGGGGGACGGCACGCTGGTCAACCGGACCAGCCCGGTGCAGGTGCTGACCGCGGGCGTCGCGGAGCTCGCCGCCGGAGCGCACCACTCCTACGCCCTGCGCACCGACGGCCGGGTGTGGGCGTGGGGCCGCAACTACCGGGCCAACCTCGGCGACGGCACCACCCGGACCCGCCGTACGCCGGTGCTCGTCCGCGGCGTGAGCGGGGCCGTGTCGATCGGCTCGGGGCGCGACCACGGCCTGGCGGTGCTCGCGGACGGCACCGTGCGGGCCTGGGGCTACAACGCCGGCGGACAGCTCGGCGACGGCACGACGCTGAACCGGTCCACCGCGGTGACCGTCCCCGGGGTGGCCCACGCGGTGAAGGCCGGCGGTGGCGGCCAGGCCTACTCGGTGGTGCTCGTGGACGCGGGGACGGCTACTCCGGCCGCAGCACCTCCGCGCTGACGGCGAGCTCGCCCTCGCCGGGGGTGAAGGTGAGCGCCCCGGTGATGCGACCCACCGCCCGCAGGTCCGCCTCGGCCAGGGCCGCCGCACGCAGCAGCGCGGCGGGACCCCTGACGGCCACCTCGCCCAGCTCGGTTCGCATGGACACCTTGGCCTCGGACTTGGCGCCGCGGACCCCCGCCAGCACGGCCGACACCGCGCCCATCACCCCCGGCTCGCCCCCGCCGGGCAGCTCCCCGGCGGTCGGCCACGTGCTGTGGTGCACCGACCCTTCCTGCCACCACGACCACACCTCCTCGGTCACGTACGGCAGGAAGGGGGCCAGCAGCCGAAGCTGGACGTGCAGCGCCCGGGCCAGCGCCCCCCGGGCCGACGTGGTCGGTGCACCGCCCTCGGCGTAGGCCCGCTCCTTGACCAGCTCGAGGTAGTCGTCGCAGAAGGCCCAGAAGAACCGCTCCACGGCCTCGAGCGCGGTCGTGTAGTCGTACTCGTCGAACGCCTCGGTGGTCCTGGCGACCACGTCGGCCAGCCCGGCGAGCAGGGCCAGGTCGACCGGCTCGGTCACCGCGGCGTCCGGGTCGGTCGCGCCGACCGAGCCGAGCACGAACCGGGAGGCGTTGAGGACCTTCATGGCCAGCCGGCGGCCGACCTTCATCTGTGTCTCGTCGAACGGCGAGTCGAGCCCGGGCCGCGACATGGCCGCGCGCCAGCGCACGGCGTCCGCGCCGTAGCGGTCGAGGATGTCGGTGGGGACGACCACGTTCCCCTTGGACTTGCTCATCTTCTTGCGGTCCGGGTCGACCACGAACCCGGAGATGAGCGCGTGCGACCAGGGCACCGTGCCGTTCTCGAAGTGGGCCCGGACGACCCTCGAGAAGAGCCAGGTGCGGATGATGTCGTGGGCGTGGGTGCACAGGTCCATCGGGAAGACCCGCTCCCAGAGGTCCTCGTCGTGCTCCCACCCGCCGGCGATGTGCGGGGTGAGCGAGGAGGTCGCCCAGGTGTCCATCACGTCCGGGTCGCCGATGAACCCGCCGGGCTTGCCGCGCCGGCCCTCGTCGTACCCGCGGGGGGCGTCGGTCGACGGGTCCACGGGGAGCTCGGACTCGGTGGGGAGCAGCGGGTGGTCGTAGTCCGGCTCACCGTCGGCGTCCAGCGGGTACCAGACCGGGAACGGGATCCCGAAGAACCGCTGCCGGGAGATCAGCCAGTCGCCGTTGAGCCCTCCCACCCAGTTGTCGAAGCGGTGCTTCATGTGGGCGGGGATCCAGGCGATCTCGGCACCGCGCTCCAGCATGTCGCCGCGGACCGTCGCGTCCCGCCCGCCGTTGCTGATGTACCACTGCCGGGTGGCGACGATCTCCAGCGGCTTGTCGCCCTTCTCGTAGAAGTTCGTCATCCGGGTGGTGGGGGTGGGCTCGCCCGCCAGGTCGCCGGACTCGCGCAGCAGCCCCACCATCGCCTCGCGCGCGCCGAAGGCGGTCCGGCCGGCCAGCTGGGCGTACGCCGTGGCGGCCGGCTCGTCGGCGAGCCACTCGGGCGTCTCCCGGTGCAGGCGCCCGTCCCTGCCGATGACGGTCCGCACGGGCAGCTGCAGCTCACGCCACCACTGGACGTCGGTGAGGTCGCCGAAGGTGCAGCACATCGCGATGCCGGCGCCCTTGTCCGGCTCGGCGGCGGCATGGGCGAGGACAGGGATCTCCACACCGAAGACCGGGGAGGTCACGGTGGTGCCGAAGAGCGGGGCGTAGCGCTCGTCGTCGGGGTGTGCGACGAGCGCCACCACCGCCGGGATGAGCTCGGGACGGGTGGTCTCGATGTGCAGCGGGCTCCCGTCGGGACGGTGGAAGGCCACCCGGTGGTACGCGCCGGCGTACTCCCTGGCCTCGAGCTCGGCCTGGGCCACCGCGGTCTGGTAGGTGATGTCCCACAGCGTCGGCGCCTCCTGCAGGTATGCCTCGCCGCGGGCGAAGTTGCGCAGGAAGGCCCGCTGGCTGACGGTGCGGGCCTTCGGGCCGATGGTGGTGTAGTGCTGGGTCCAGTCCACCGAGAGGCCCAGCTGGCGCCACAGCGACTCGAACACCGCCTCGTCCTGCTCCACCAGCTGCTCGCACAGCTCGATGAAGTTGGGGCGGCTGATCGGGATCTGCCGCTTGGGGTCGGGTCTCTCGGGCGCCACGAAGTCCGGGTCGTAGGGCAGCGAGGGGTCGCACCGCACGCCGTAGTAGTTCTGCACGCGGCGCTCGGTGGGCAGGCCGTTGTCGTCCCAGCCCATCGGGTAGAACACCGACTTGCCCCGCATCCGCTGGTAGCGGGCCACCAGGTCGGTGTGGGTGTAGGAGAAGACGTGGCCCACGTGGAGGCTGCCGCTGACCGTCGGTGGGGGCGTGTCGATGGAGTAGACCCCGGCGCGGCTGCGGGTGCGGTCGAACCGGTAGGTGCCCTGCTCCTCCCAGTGTGCGACCCAGCGCTCCTCCAGCCCCTCCAGCGCCGGCTTCTCGGGGACGGTGACGGGGCGGTCGGGTCGGGTCATGGCCGAAATCCTAGGGGCGGGCCGGAGCGGGGCGAAAACGAGTGACACCCCGCACCGGTGGCCGGGTACGGTGCCGCATGGTCAGTCTGGAGTTCCTCACCGATCCCGCGGAGTTCCTGCGCCGCACCGCCGACCACCTGGCCGCCGACCCGGTGACGGCCACCGTGGTGGCCACGGTGACCGCCCGGCTGGCCGACGAGGACGCCGCCGGCGTACGTCGGGACCCGGCCGTGCCGCGGTGGTGGCTGGTGGTGACCGACGACGCGGGCGGCATCGTGGGCGTGGCGATGCGTACGGCCGTCGGCCCACCCCACGCGCTGTTCCTGCTGCCGATGCCCGAGGAGGCCGCACTGGGCCTGGCCCGGGCCCTGCACGCGCGGGGGGAGTGGACCGCCGGCTTGAACGGCGCGCTGCCGGCCACCCGGGTGTGCGCGGAGGAGGTGGCCGCCCTCTGGGGCGGGACCGTCGCGGTCGACCTGCACACGCGGCTCTTCGAGCTGGGGGAGCTGGTGCCGCCCCGGCCGGCGCCGGGGAGGCTGCGTCGCGCGGACACGGGGGACCTGGAGCTGGTGGTGGCGTGGTACGGCGCGTTCCACGCCGACGCCGACGCCCAGGCCGGACGGACCCCGGGGACGAGCGCCGACGCGGACCCTCCCGACCCGGAGGGGCTGCTGCGCCGGATCGCCGCCGGCGAGGTGTGGCTCTGGGAGGACCCGTCCGGGCGACCGGTGCACCTGACCGGAGCCAGCCGCCCCCAGTTCGGGGTGGCCCGGCTGGGCCCGGTGTACACCCCCGCCGAGCACCGGGGTCGCGGCTACGGCGGCGCCACGGTGGCCGAGGTCTCGCGGCGGCTGCGCCGCTCAGGGGCGCGCGTGTGCCTGTTCACCGACCAGGCCAACCCCACCTCGAACTCCCTCTACCAGACGCTCGGCTACCGGCCGGTGGTCGACATGGTGAACCTGGTGGTGGGCCGTCCCAGCTGAGGAGATACCGTGGGGGGTATCGACTTTCCCCAAGGAGGAGACCTCATGGGCAACCACGGCCCCGACGTTCTGGCCGACCTGCGCGGCCCCTCGCGCGAGCTGCGGCGGCTGATCCCCGAGGTGTACGACGGGTTCAGCAAGCTTCACGGCGCGGCCCTCGCCGGCGGCGCCCTGGACGCCAAGACCAAGGAGCTGATCGCCCTCGCGGTCAGCGTGAGCACCCAGTGCGACGGGTGCATCGCGTCCCACGCGCGAGGGGCGCACCGGCAGGGGGCGACCGCCCAGGAGGTGGCCGAGGCCATCGGCGTCACCCTGCTGATGGACGGCGGTCCGGCGACCGTCTACGGTCCGCGGGCACTGGCGGCCTTCCAGGCCTTCGCCAACCCCGAGGCCTGACCGGCTCCGTCAGCCTCCGGCCTGCGGGCGCCACCGCGCGAAGGGGCGCAGGGAGCCCTCCAGGCCGCTGTAGAGCGGGTGGTCCTTCGGACAGACCGTCCCCTCCGGTGGCAGCGCGCCCGAGGCGAAGTACGCGTCGAACGCCGCCGTGACGCAGGAGTTGGTGAGCGCGGCGTGCCCCCAGCCGTCCATGAGCAGGAAGCGTGACCCCTTCAGCAGGGTGGTGAGCCGGCGCGCGCCGGACACCGGGGTCGCGGGATCGTGTGAGTTGCCCACGACCAGGACCGGGTTGGCCGGGGTGACCTCGAAGGGACCGGTGAACGCGTCGGCGTGAGCCGCGGCCAGCCAACCGCTGCACGGTGCGGACGTCCAGGTCCACAGCGACCCGAACCACGACGAACGCCGGTCCTGCGACCGTCCGGCGTCCCACCAGGTGGGGCGACCGCGCGGGTTCCGGCTGTCGGCGCACGACACTCCGAGGAACGGGTCGGCGGCGTTGACGATCCTCCTGGCCAACGCGGTGGGGGTGTACGGCGCGCGTATCACGTCGCGGGCCCGCTGCCGCAGCTCGGCCAGGCTCATCACCGGACGTCCCCGGGGCGGGCGGCCGACCGCGAAGTTGCGGGCGTAGAGGTCCTGCAGCGACAGCGCCAGGTAGGTGTAGTCGTAGTTGTCGTAGAGCAGACCGAGCGTGCCGCCGACGAGGTCCTGGTAGGTCACCGTCGAGCCGTAGTAGCGCAGCCGGTCCGCGCGGGCCCGCCGGACCAGCTGTTGCCACTTCGTGCCGGCCCGCGGCGCCAAGGCGCACGACCGGCGCCCCATCCGGTCGCACTCGGCCAGAGCGCTGGTGAGGGCCTCGTGGGAGCCCTGGGCGCTGTCGATGCGGGTGGTGAAGGGAAGTGCCGAGGTCGTGGCGTCGCCGGTGGCCCACTGGACCGGGTCGAGGACCCCGTCGACCACGAACCGCCCCACCCGGTCGGGGAACATTGCGGCGTACACGGCCCCGAGGTAGGTGCCGTAGGAGACGCCGTAGTAGTTCAGCTGCTCCTCGCCGATCGCCTGGCGGACCAGGTCCATGTCGCGTGCGGTGTCGGCGGTCGACATGTGCGCCACCACCTGGCTGGGTGACTCCTTGCAGGCCCGGTTGAAGTACCGGCCGTCGCGCCAGACCGAGCGTGACTGCCGCACGGTGACCGGGAAGAGGTACCTCTGGGCCGGGGCCGGTTGGCTGGTCTTGCAGACCATCCGCGAGTGCGGGCCGACCCCGCGGGGGTCGATGCCGATCACGTCGTAGTGCAGCGCCACCGTGTCACCGAGCAGGTCCGCGCCGTACGCCGCGAAGTCGCGGGCGCTGCCCCCCGGCCCTCCGGGGTTGACGAAGAGCGTGCCGAGCCTCCCGGCCGCGTCCAGGGCCGGTTGCTTGAGCAGGTCGAGGGTGAGGGTCGGACCGGTGGGGTCGTCGTAGTCCAGCGGCACGGGAACCTCGGCGCACAGGACGTGGCCGAAGTCCGGGCACCGGTGCCAGCTGATCGTGGGCACGGGGGCCACCACCCCGGACTCGGGTGCGGCCGCGACGACGGGAGAGAGTGGCGCCGCGAGCCCGAGCCCGAGCGCGGCGGCCGCGGCCGTGAGCAGGGCGAGCAGGATGCGGCTGGTGCGTGCGGCCATGGGAGCCCCCGATCCGAGAGTGGGTGGTCGGGCCACCTGAACGGCAGGCTAGCCCCACTACACTCGTCTGCGCCATGACCGAGACCCCCCACCCGCGGCCCGCCGAGTCCTTCGCCGAGGCCGAGGACGCACTCCTGTCGCGGTGGCCGGAGACCCGTCTCGAGCCCTCGCTCGACCGGATCCGGCTCTTCACCCACCTGCTCGGGGACCCCCAGACGGCGTACCCGGTGGTGCACCTGACCGGCACCAACGGCAAGACGTCGACCTCACGGATGATCGACACGCTGCTGCAGGCTCTGGAGCTGCGGACCGGGCGGTTCACCTCGCCGCACCTGGAGCGGATGAGCGAGCGGATCTGCATCGACGGCGCCCCGCTCACCGACGAGGAGTTCGTGCACGCGTTCAACGACGTGGCGCCCTACACCCATCTCGTCGACGACCAGGAGCCGTACCCGCTCTCGTTCTTCGAGACCATCGTGGCCATGGCGTACGCCGCGTTCGCCGACGCCCCGGTCGACGTCGCGGTGGTGGAGGTGGGCATGGGCGGGACCTGGGACGCGACCAACGTCGCCGACGCCGCGGTCGCCGTGGTGCTCCCGGTGGCGGTCGACCACGAGCGCTACCTCGGTGACGACCCGGTCCAGATCGCGGTCGAGAAGGCCGGCATCATCAAGCCGGGGGCGACCGCCGTGCTCGCGCAGCAGTCCGCGGCGGTGGCCGAGGTGCTGCTGCGCCGGGCGGCCGAGGTCGGTGCGACCGTGGCCCGTGAGGGCCTCGAGTTCGGGGTGGTGTCGCGAGTGCCGGCCGTGGGTGGGCAGCTGCTGGCGCTGCAGGGGCTGCGCGGCCGGTACGACGAGGTGTTCCTGCCCCTGCACGGCGCCCACCAGGCGCAGAACGCCGCCGTCGCCCTCGCCGCGGTCGAGGCGTTCGCCGGCGAGCAGCCGCTGGCCGAGGAGCTGGTCCGCGCCGCGTTCGCCCAGGTGAGCTCCCCCGGGCGCCTGGAGGTCGTGCGCCGGGGACCCACGGTCGTGCTGGACGCCGCGCACAACCCGCACGGTGCCCGAGCCACGGCTGCGGCGCTGGAGGACTCCTTCGCCTTCCATCCGCTGGTCGGGGTGGTCGGGGTGATGGCCGACAAGGACCACGAGGGGCTGCTCGCCGCCTTCGAGCCCCACCTGGCCCACGTCGTGTGCACCCAGAACTCCACCGACCGGGCGCTGCCGGCCGCGGCGCTGGCCGAGGTCGCCCGGGAGGTGTTCGGGCCTGACCGGGTCAGTGTCGCCCCACGACTCCTCGACGCGATCGACCAGGCTGCGGCGCTCGCCGAGGCCGGGGAGGCGTTCGGCGATGCTCCCGGGAGCGGCGCGGTGCTGGTGACCGGGTCCGTGGTGACCGTGGGCGAGGCGCGAACGCTGCTGCGGAGGGGCGCATGAGCGAGAGCCAGAGCCAGCCGCAGGGGCCGGGCCGGTCGCCGCGACGTGGCATGTGCGCCGCGGTGCTGAGCCTCGAGGCCGTCACGCTCGGGCTGACCGCGCCGGTGATGATCGCGGTCGCCGGTGTCCCGGTCGCGACCGCGCTGGTCGTGGGCCTGGGGCTCGCGCTGGCCTGCCTGGTGCTCGCGGGGCTGCTGCGTCACGAGTGGGCGTACCTGGCAGGCTGGGTGGTCCAGGGCGCGGCGGTCGGTCTGGGTCTCGTCATCCCCGTGATGTTCGTCCTCGGCGGGATCTTCGCGCTGCTGTGGGGGACGGCCGACACCCTGGGCCGCAAGATCGAGCGCGAGCGCGCCGCGGCGTACGCCGCCCACGGCCGCTCCGACGGCCCGTCGTCGCTACGCTGAGCCCATGACCCAGCGCACGCTCGTCCTGCTCAAGCCCGACACCGTCCGGCGGGGGCTGATGGGGCAGGTGCTCGCCCGCTACGAGGCCAAAGGGCTGCGGGTGGTGGCGATGGAGCAGCGGACGATCGACGCCGGCCTGGCCGACCGGCACTACGCCGAGCACGTGGCCAAGGACTTCTACCCGCCGCTGCGCGACTTCGTCCTGAGCGGTCCGCTGGTCGCGATGGTCCTCGAGGGGGACCAGGCCGTCGAGGTGGTGCGTCTCCTCAACGGTGCCACCGACGGTCGCGTGGCGGCCCCGGGCTCGATCCGTGGCGACCTGAGCCTGTCCAACCGGGAGAACCTCGTGCACGGCTCGGACTCCCCGGAGTCAGCGGCCCGTGAGATCGCGCTCTGGTTCCCCGACCTGGCCTGAGGCGAGTGTCCCGGCTGGGGTGCGGTCACCGGGTGGTCAGTCGGTCGCCGAGCCGGGAGACCAGCCTCCCCAGCAGGGCGCCGGTGGCCGCGCCGACGAGCACGTCACCCGGGTAGTGGACCCCGGTGTACACGCGCGAGAACGCCACGGTCGCCGCGGCCGCACCGAGCGGCACACGCAGCTGCGGGACCACGTCGCCCACCGCCACCGCGAACGCCGCCGCCGAGGCGGAGTGCCCGGAGGGGAACGACGTCGACGTGGGCATCGGCACCCACCGCGGTTCGGGTACGCCGTGCCGGTCGCGCTCCGGACGACGACGGCGCCCCAGCAGCTTCATCGGCTGGTTCACCACCAGCGAGGCCAGCCCGATGGCAGCCACGCCGGTCACGGCCGCGCGGCGTCCGGCCGGCCCGCCGGCCGCCGCGAGCACCCCTGCGGTCAGGAACCACGGCTTGGAGTGGTTGGCGAAACCCGAGAGCCGACGCAGCGGGGCGTCGAGGGCGGGGGTCGAGACGCGGGCGACGGCGGCGTACCCGGCCCGGTCGAACCTCCCCAGCCCCCGGAGCAGCCGTGCCGCCCGCGGGGCGGCGGCCCCCGGGGGGGCGGGGGCGAGACGGCGGGGCAGGGGCGCCCCCGCCGGG
>NZ_DAOMFK010000113.1:0-9869 GCF_035429765.1 Nocardioides sp.
CTGGCAGAAATTGCACAAGATGTATCCCGGCGGCCGCCCGGCCACCGCCGAGGAGGTCGCCGACCTGCTGGTGTTCCTCGCCTCGCCGCGCGCCGGCTACATCACCGGCACCATCGTCACCATCGACGGCGGGATAGCGTCCCGCGGCTCGATCATCTAGGGCGCGCCATGGGCGACTTCGAGATCCGCAACCGGCACTTCGACCGGCTGTTCCCCGACGCCGACCCCGCCCCTGCCCCGGCCGACGCCCTCCTGGCCGCGCTGGCCACCGGCGACCCCACCCGCCTGGCCGACGCCCTGCACAACGACCTCCAGCCCGCGGCCCTCGACCTGCGCCCCGACCTGGCCGGCCTGGTCGCCCGCGGTGAGCAGGCGGGCGCCCTGCGCGGGCTGGTGTCCGGCTCCGGGCCGACCTGCGTGTTCCTCTGCGAGTCCGCCGCTCACGCGCGCGAGGTCGCCGGCCGGCTGCGGGCCGACCACCCGGTGGTGCTGGTCGCCCGCGGCCCCGTCGACGGGGCCCACGTCCTGGAGAGCGGCTGATGGCCAACCTGGTCAACCTCGAACGGGTGTCGAAGGCGTACGGCGTCCGCCCCCTGCTGACCGAGGTCTCGCTGGGCATCGCCGCCGGGGAGCGGGTCGGGGTGGTCGGCCGCAACGGCGACGGCAAGACCACGCTGCTGGAGGTGATGGCCGGTCTGGAGGAGCCCGACGCCGGCCGGGTCTCGCACACCCGCGGCCTGCACATCGGCTTCCTCCACCAGGGCGACGCGCTGGACGACACCCACAGCGTCCGCGAGGCGGTCCTCGGCGGCCGGGCCGACCACGAGTGGGCCGCCGACCCCGCCACCCGCGAGGTCGTCGAGGAGCTGCTGGGCGGGGTGACGCTGGACCGGTCCGTGCTGGGGCTCTCGGGCGGCGAGCGGCGCCGGTGCTCCCTCGCCGCCCTGCTGCTGGACGAGCACGACCTGGTGGTGCTGGACGAGCCCACCAACCACCTCGATGTCGAGGCAGTCTCCTGGCTCGCCCGCCACCTCGCGGGCCGTGCCTCGGCCCTGGTCGTGGTCACCCACGACCGGTGGTTCCTCGACGCCGTGTGCCAGTCGACGTGGGAGGTCCACGACGGGGTCGTCGACGTCTACGAGGGCGGGTACGCCGCCTTCGTGCTGGCCAAGGCGGAACGGCAGCGGCAGGCCGCCGCCCGGGAGGCACGCCGGACCAACCTCCTCCGCAAGGAGCTGGCCTGGCTACGGCGCGGTGCCCCGGCCCGCACCTCGAAGCCGAAGTTCCGGCTGGACGCGGCCGCCGCCCTGGTCGAGGACGTGCCCGCGCCCCGGGACCGCCTGGAGCTCCAGCGATTCGCCACCCAGCGGCTCGGCAAGGACGTGGTCGACCTCGAGGACGTCGACCTGGTGCGCGGGGAGCGGACGCTGCTGCGGCACGCGACCTGGCGGCTCGGCCCGGGGGACCGGGTCGGCCTCGTCGGCGTCAACGGCTCGGGCAAGAGCTCGGTGCTGGCCCTGCTGTCCGGGTCGCTGACTCCCACCCAGGGCAGGGTCCGGCAGGGCCGGACCGTCGCGCTGGCCCACCTGACCCAGGAGCCGACGCTCTCGCCCGCGGGTGGGGAGGCGCCGCTGGACCCCGAGGCGCGGGTGCTGGAGACGGTCGAGTCCGTCCGCCGGGTGGCCCGCACGGCCGACGGGGAGGTCACCGCCACCGCGATGCTCGAGCGGTTCGGCTTCACCGGCGACCGGCTGACCGCCCGGATCGGCGACCTCTCCGGCGGCGAACGCCGTCGCTTCCAGCTGCTGCGGCTGCTGCTGGGCGAGCCGAACGTGCTGCTCCTGGACGAGCCCACCAACGACCTGGACATCGAGACGCTCACCGTGCTGGAGGACTTCCTCGACGGCTGGCCGGGGACGCTGGTGGTGGTCTCCCACGACCGCTACTTCCTCGAGCGCGTCACCGACTCCGTCTGGGCGCTGCTCGGCGACGGCACGGTGTCGATGCTTCCCCGCGGCGTCGAGGAGTACCTCGAGCACCGGGCGGCCGAGCACGCCGCCGCAGCCGCTGCCGCCACTGAAGCCGCCCGGCCGGCGCCCCCGCCTGCCGACGAGCCCCGAGCCCGCTCGGGCAGCGCTGAGGAGCGGACCGCCCGCAAGACCCTCGACCGGCTCGACAAGCAGCTGGCGCGGGTCGCGGAGCAGGAGGCCGCACTGAACGCCGAGATGGCCGCCCACGCCCACGACTACGAGCGGCTGGCCGACCTCGGCGCCCGGCTGCAGGCCCTCACCGCCGAGAAGGAGCGGCTGGAGCTGGAGTGGCTCGACGCCGCCGAGCTCCTGGGCTGAGCCACCCGGCGTACCTGGTCAGGAGAAGGGGGCCAACAGCTGGCGCAGCAGCACCGCCAGCTGACGGCGGTCCTTCGCCGAGAGGGTGGCGACCAGGCCGTGCTCGGCCTCCAGCAGCGCCTCGAACGCGCCGTCGACGGCCAGCTTGCCCTCCGGGGTCAGCCGCACGAGGACGCCCCGCCGGTCGTCGGGGTCGGGGTAGCGCTCGACCAGCCCGCGCGCGGTGAGCCGGTCCACCCGGTTGGTCATCGTCCCGCTCGTCACCAGCGTCTCGCGCAGCAGCCGGCCGGGGGAGAGCTGGTACGGCGCACCCGCCCGACGCAGCGCGGCGAGCACGTCGAACTCCCACAGCTCGATGCCGTGGGCGCTGAACGCCTCCCGGCGGACCTGGTCGACGCGCCGGGCCAGCCGGGAGATCCGGCTGAACACCTCCACCGGGGCGAGGTCGAGGTCGCCGCGCTCACGGGCCCAGGCCTCGACCAGGTGGTCCACCTCGTCCTGCATAGCCTCGATGCTAGCGGACGGTCAAGAATCTTGATATCGAGATGAGGTCGGCCTCGGCGTCGTGCGTCCCCCCCCGACTGCCGCGGGGTTGTGGTCGCTCAGGGCCCCCGAAATGGGCGTTTTGACGACAACAGCCCCGCGGCAGACGGGGTGCGGAGGGTCGGCGGGGCGGGGCGGGGGGCTTGACAGCCTCCAGGTCCGCGAGCACCGTGGACGCACCGGTGCGTCCGACTCGCACCACATGCGACGTGCACGTCTCGGATGCCGCCGCCGGCCGGGGCCACGGCCCCGACAGCTCCATCAACTCTCCACCGACGGGAGCGGAGTCCGGCACCCGGAGCCGTCCGGGTCGGCGCACCCACCCTCATGGCGGCTCCGGTGCGACGTGCGCCGCCCCGGGACAGGCGGGCAGCCATGGGCGATCACCTCACCCGTCGAGCACTCCTCACCGGCACCGCGGGTGCCTCTGTGGCCGCGATCGCGGCCGCAGCGCTCACCGGGCCCGACCTCGCCCGGGCGCGGGCGGGGGTGGCGTTGAGCCGCGTGGACTCGGTCCCCACCGGCACCACCCGGACGTGGCTGGCGCCGCAGTACTGGGCGAACCGGCTGGCCGACTGGCGGCTGAACGCCGGACGCATCGAGGCGCTGACCGCGAACGCGGGCGGGCGCACGGTCGGCGTGCTCACCCGTCAGGTCGTCGTCGGGGACTCCGCCGGAGCCCTCGCGGTGCGCACGGGAACGCTCGCCGCCGGGGCTGGCTTCAGCGGGTTCCTGGTCGGCGCCGGAGGAGGCGCCCTGGACTGGCGGGCGGCGGCCCTGGTGATGGCCGCGTCAGGTCAGGGCGGCGGGCTGCTTGCGACGTACGACAGCGACGGCCAGGTGCGCTTCCGCGACCACACCAGCGAGACCAGCCAGTTCGCGTTCGCGGAGCTGCCCGCGGCCACGCGCAGCGGACCCGCGCCGGCCCGGACGCTCACCGAGGACGTGCTGCTCCTGCTCGAGATCACCCCCGACGGCGCCGGCGGGTTCACCCTCACGCTCACCGCCCAGCGGTACGACGACGGCAGCGTGCTCTCCCAGGCCACCAGGACCGGCGTGGCGTCCGCGGCGCTGGTCGGCGGCATCTCGCTGATCTCCAGCACGACCGCCACCGGTTCCTTGGCCCGGCACTGGTTCCGCGACCTCCAGGCCGGCGGGCCCAAGATCGCCGTCCTCGCGCACGAGACCGGCCCCATCCTGGGAACCCTCTACTCCGTGTCGGGCTCGGTCCTGAAGCTGAGCGCACAGTTCATGCCGATCGGGTCCACCGACCCGCAGCGGGCCACCCTCCAGCGCCGGGCGCCCGGGACCACCGCGTGGACCACGGTCCAGACCGTCACCATCGGCGGGGGCTACCTCGCGCTGTTCCGCGTCACGGACTGGGACGCCTCCAGGCGGTGGGAGTTCCGCGTGCGATGGGCGGCGGGGACCGCCCAGCAGGCGTCGTACACGGGCACGATCCGGCGCGACCCGACGAACCAGTCCGGTCT
The DNA here is from genome assembly GCF_035429765.1 of Nocardioides sp. Taxonomy (GTDB): domain Bacteria; phylum Actinomycetota; class Actinomycetes; order Propionibacteriales; family Nocardioidaceae; genus Nocardioides. Next base: position 4,382 of record NZ_DAOMFK010000113.1, read on the forward strand.
CGCGGTGGCGATGGTCGACTGCTTCATCCACACCTACCGCAGGCTCGACGTCCAGAGCAGCGGCGCACCCAAGTTCCCCGGGGAGACCTTCCGCGGGCTCTACACCACCGAGAACCTCTACTTCCCCTACGCCGAGCTCGTCGCCAACCTGCGCACGCACAACCCCGACCTCCTGGTGGCGCTGGGCGACCAGTACTACGAGAACCGGCCCACCGTGAAGAACCTCAACCCCAACCTGCTGGACGTCCTGTCCCGCTACTACCTGTGGCTGTGGTCGTTCGCGGAGATCACCCGCACCACCCCCACGATCTGCCTGGTCGACGACCACGACATGTACCACCCGAACCTCTGGGGCTGGTCGGGGCGCGCCGCCCCGGGCGGCGACTACCACTGGGGCGGGTACCTCATGCCGGCGAACTGGGTCAACCTCGTCCAGCGGATCCAGTGCAGCCACAACCCCGACCCGTACGACCCCACGCCTGTGCTGCAGGGCCTCACCGTCTACTACGCGGCCTGGAGCTACGGCGGGGTGTCCTTCGCCGTCCTCGAGGACCGCAAGTTCAAGGACACCACCCCGAGCGGCACCGACCAGTCCGGTGCGCCGCTGCCGCTCCCGCGCCAGCTGCTCGGCGCGCGCCAGGAAGCGTTTCTGCGGGCCTGGGCCGGGATGCACCCCGGGCAGCCGAAGGTCTGTCTCACCCAGACGCTGTTCGCCTCGCTCACCACGGACCCGTCCGGGGTGGTCCGCAAGGACCCGGACACCAACGGGGCACCCGCACCGGCGCGCAGCACGGCCCTGCGGCTGCTCAAGGACGCCCACGCCGTGATGCTGTCCGGTGACCAGCACCTCGGGTCACTGGTGCGGCACGGGATCACCACCTTCACCGACGGCCCCCTGCAGTTCACCGCACCCGCCGCCGGGTCCGCCTGGCAGCGGTGGTTCGAGCCGGCCGCCCCGCTGCCCAACGCCACCGGCCCCTTCACGGGCGACGTGGTCGACCCGTACGGGAACAAGGCGCGGGTGCTGGCGGTCGCCAACCCCAAGATCAGCTTCGCCGCCGTCCGGGCTGCCCAGCCCGGCAACGAGGAGGTCGGCGACCGCGCCCTCAAGCGCGAGGGGTACGGCGTCGCCCGCGTCGACAAGGTCGCTCGCACCTTCCGCCTGGAGTGCTGGCCCTGGCAGACCGACCCGACCTCACCCGGGGCCGCGCAGTTCGCCGGCTGGCCGTACACCCTCCCGTTCGCCGACGCCTGATGCTCGACCCGAGGCTTAGGGCCGCCTTGCCTTGCGTGACGGACCAGACACCGTCGCCGGCTCGCGTGCCCGATACCCCGGGGGGTACAAATTGAACCATGAATTACCCGGCCACCAAGTCCCTGCTCATCCTCGGCGGTGGCACCGCCGGGACGATGATCGCCAACAAAGTGCACAAGCGCCTTCCCGACTGGAAGGTCACCGTCGTCGACCGCGACGACATCCACGACTACCAGCCCGGCTACCTGTTCATCCCGTTCGGGATCAACACGCCCGAGCAGATCCGCAAGACCAAGCGGAAGTACTACTCCGACGGCATCGACGTCGTCATGGGCGAGATCGAGCTGGTCGACCCCGACGCCCAGCAGGTCTCGCTGGCCGACGGGCGCACTCTCGGCTACGACTACCTGGTCATCGCCACCGGCACCACGCCGCGGCCCGACCAGACCGAGGGGATGCTCGGGCCCGAGTGGCACAAGAGCGTCACCGAGTTCTACACCTACGACGGCGCGATCGCGACCAAGCGGGCGCTCGAGAGCTTCACCGGTGGACGGCTGCTCATGCACGTGACCGAGATGCCGATCAAGTGCCCGGTCGCGCCGATGGAGTTCCTGTTCCTGGCCCACGACTACTTCACCAAGCGCGGCATCCGCGACCGGGTCGAGATCGTGTACGTGACGCCCCTCGACGGCGCCTTCACCAAGCCGGTGGCCAGCCGTGAGCTGGGCAACGAGCTGAAGAAGCGCAACATCTCGCTGGAGACCGACTTCATGATCGAGTCGGTGGACCAGGAGGCCAAGGTCATCCGGTCCTACGACGAGCGGGAGGTGGCCTACGACCTGCTGGTGACCGTGCCGCTCAACATGGGCGCGGACTACGTCGCGAAGTCCGGGCTGGGGGACGAGCTGAACTACGTGCCGGTCGACAAGCACACCCTCCAGTCGACGGCGCACGAGAACATCTTCGCCCTTGGCGACGCCAGCAACATCCCCACCTCGAAGGCCGGCTCGGTGGCGCACTTCTCCGTCGAGATCTTCGTGGACAACTTCGTCCAGCTCGCGCACGGGGAGCCGATGACCCACTCGTTCGACGGTCACGCGAACTGCTTCGTCGAGTCGGGCGGGGGCAAGGCGCTGCTGCTGGACTTCAACTACGACACCGAGCCGCTCACCGGCACGTTCCCCCTGCCGAAGGTCGGCCCGATGACGCTGCTCAAGGAGTCCCGCGCCAACCACCTCGGGAAGCTGGCGTTCCGCCACATCTACTGGAACGCCCTGCTGCCCGGCCGGCCGCTCGGGCTCCCGGCCGACATGAAGATGACCGGCAAGAACCCCGAGTAGTCCACCACCACATCGAAGGAGAACGCACCACCATGGCCACCACCACCATTGCCGGACGCGAGTACGAGGTCAACGAGGAGGGGTTCATCACCGACCCCACCGTGTGGACCGAGGAGCTCGGTGCCGAGCTCGCGAAGCTGATCGGCATCGACCTGACCGACGCGCACTGGAAGGCGATCCGCTTCCTGCGCGAGGACTACGGCGTGATGGGCGAGACGCCCACGCTGCGGCGGGTCAGCACCCAGGCCGGGATCCCGGTCAAGGAGCTGTTCACCCTCTTCCCGGGCAAGCCCGCGAAGAAGATGGCCTACGTCGCCGGGCTGCCCAAGCCCAAGGGCTGCGTCTGACCCCCCGGGCGGGTCGGCCGGTTCGACCCGCCACCACTCTCGTCGTACATCCCGTACCGGTCTAGGAGGACCACATGACCACCGAAGCAGCCCCGTTCGTCCCGTCGTTCGACGACGACGTCGCCTCGGACCGCAAGCTCGCCATCATCTGCTCCAAGGGCAACCTCGACATGGCCTACCCGGGCCTGATCCTGGCCAACGCCGCCGTGGGTGAGGGCATCGAGACCCACCTGTTCTTCACCTTCTGGGGCTTCGACATGATCAACAAGGAGACGATGGGGGACCTGAAGTTCTCCTTCGTCGGCAACACCGCGATGCACCCGCCGGGCCACACGGGGATCTCCATGCACCACATGCTCGGCGGGCTTCCCGGCGCGACCAGCATGGCCACGAAGATGCTGAAGAAGTCCATCGCCGACCTCGACGTCCCCGAGGTGCCCGAGTTCCTCGAGATCCTCTCGGCCTCCGGGTGCCACATGTGGGCCTGCCGGATGTCGGCGGACATGAACAAGCTGACCGAGGACGACCTCTACGAGGGAGTCGAGGGGATCATCTCCGCCACCGACTTCATCGAGCTCACCGCCGGAGCGCAGATGCTGTTCATCTGACCGACCCCCGGACGCTTTCCGAGGTGGCCCGGAAAGCAGGTCGGTGGCCGGGAGGTCGCTCACGCGGCCCCCGTGCCACCGACCGTGGGCGGTTCAGACCCACAGGGGTGCTGACACGACCAGCACCGGGAACAGCAGCAGCGGCACCCACAGCCACAGCCACCGTTCGTGCCTGACCCTCGCCACGACCGCCGAGACGAACGCGACGAAGGCGACCACCACCGCCGCGAAGCCGCCACCCCCACCGAGTTCTGCCAGCACGAGCAGGAGCGCTGCAGCCGCTGCCAGCGCCACGGCCACGAGGGCCGTGCGCGTGTGCGTGTGGACAGGGGACATCGGACTGACTGTCATCGGACTCACCCTCTTCGCCGAGCCGCCAGCTCGTCCATCTCCATTCTCCCGCGTCCGGGCCCTCAGGGGCAGTGCTGGCGGCGTGACCTGGCAGACGTGTGGATGCGGGCCTCCGCGCCCCGCGCCGTACCCTTGACCGGTCATGAGCGCACGCACCTACGAGGTCCGCACCTACGGGTGCCAGATGAACGTCCACGACTCCGAGCGGCTGACCGGGCTGCTGGAGCAGGCGGGGTACGTCGCTGCCGCCACCGGCGAGCAGGCCGACGTCGTGGTGTTCAACACCTGCGCGGTGCGCGAGAACGCCGACAACCGGCTGTACGGGAACCTCGGTCACCTGGCCCCGGTCAAGGCCGCCCGGCCCGGGATGCAGATCGCCGTCGGGGGCTGTTTGGCCCAGAAGGACCGGGACACCATCACCCGCCGGGCCCCGTGGGTCGACGTGGTCTTCGGCACGCACAACCTCGGGTCGCTGCCCGTGCTGCTCGAGCGGGCGCGGGTGCAGCGGGAGGCCCAGGTCGAGATCGTGGAGTCCCTCGAGAGGTTCCCCTCCACCCTGCCGACGCGGCGGGAGTCGGCGTACGCGGCCTGGGTCGCGATCTCGGTGGGCTGCAACAACACCTGCACCTTCTGCATCGTGCCCAGCCTCCGTGGCAAGGAGAAGGACCGCCGACCCGGCGACATCCTCGCCGAGGTGCGCGCGCTGGTGGCCGAGGGGGTCACCGAGGTCACCCTGCTCGGGCAGAACGTCAACTCCTACGGCGTGGAGCTCGGCGACCGGCAGGCCTTCTCCCGGCTGCTGCGCGCCTGCGGCGAGGTCGACGGGCTCGAGCGGGTGCGGTTCACCTCGCCGCACCCGGCCGAGTTCTCCGACGACGTCATCGCGGCGATGGCGCAGACGCCCACCGTCATGCCGCAGCTGCACATGCCCCTGCAGTCGGGCTCGGACCGGGTGCTCCGGGCGATGCGCCGCTCGTACCGGCAGGCGAGGTTCCTGGGGATCATCGAGCGGGTCCGTGCGGCGATGCCCGACGCGGCGATCACCACCGACATCATCGTGGGCTTCCCCGGGGAGACCGAGGAGGACTTCCGGGCCACCCTCGACGTGGTGCGCCAGGCCCGGTTCGCCGGCGCGTTCACCTTCCAGTACTCCAAGCGGCCCGGGACCCCCGCCGCCGACCTCCCGGACCAGGTGCCGGCCGAGGTGGTCGGCGAACGCTACCGGCGGCTGGTCGCCCTGGTGGACGAGATCGCGTGGGAGGAGAACCGCGCGCTGGTCGGTCGCCGGGTCGAGCTGATGGTCTCCGAGGGGGAGGGACGCAAGGACGCCGCCACCCACCGTCTCTCGGGTCGGGGACCGGACAACCGGCTGGTGCACTTCACCCCCGAGGGCGTGATCCGGCCCGGTGACATGGTGACCGTGGAGATCGGCTACGCGGCGCCGCACCACCTGGTCGCCGGCCGGCCGCTCGCCGTCCGGCGTACCCGCGCGGGTGACGCCTGGGAGGCGCGGACCGCCACCGGGACCGCCACTGCCGTCGTGGGCCTGGGCAGGCCGACCGTCGGGGCGGGGCCCCTCCCCGAGAC
>NZ_DAOMFK010000114.1:0-9832 GCF_035429765.1 Nocardioides sp.
CTCAACCGGCGGCGACGGCTGCCCGGTGCGCCTCGGTCAGCCGGACCAGCCGGGCCACCGTCGCGACCGTCCCCGCCGGGAGCAGCCCGGCCAGCGCCTCCTCCGCCCAGCGGGCCGAGCGCTCCTCGGCGCCCGGCCGGCCGTCGTAGACCGCGTCGTGGAACCAGGCGGCCAGCCGCACGGGCACGTCGGGGAAGTCCTCGCCCCCGCCGGCGAGCTCGTCGAGACGGTCCAGCACCTCGGTGAGGTGCCGCAGGTCGTGGTAGGCCCGAGAGGGGGCCGCCCACGCCTCGAGCAGGGCGTCACGCACCGTCGCAGCGCCCGGCAGCGGCCAGCGCCCACGGAGGTCCACCCGGCCATTGAACCGTGCTTTGCCCCCAGCACCCAGGAGTGGAAGGGTGGTCGCATGACTGCCGGTGCCGAGACCACCACCACCGCACCCGCTCGACGGGAGATCGGGGTCACCGAGCTGATCCTCCGTGACGCCCACCAGAGCCTGATGGCCACCCGGATGGCCCTGGAGGACATGGTGGACGCCTGCGCCGACATCGACGCGGCCGGCTACTGGTCCGTGGAGTGCTGGGGCGGCGCCACCTACGACGCCTGCATCCGGTTCCTCAACGAGGACCCCTGGGAGCGGCTGCGCACCTTCCGGGAGCTGATGCCGAACAGCCGTCTGCAGATGCTGCTACGCGGGCAGAACCTGCTGGGCTACCGCCACTACGAGGACGGCGTGGTCGACCGGTTCGTGGAGAAGTCCGCGGAGAACGGCATGGACGTGTACCGGGTGTTCGACGCGCTCAACGACGTCCGCAACGTCCGGCACGCGATCGCGGCGGTCCGTCGGGTCGACAAGCACGCCCAGGGGACCATCTGCTACACCGAGAGCCCGCTGCACACCGTCGAGGGCTACGTCCAGATGGCCCGCGACCTGATGGACCTGGGCTGCGACAGCCTGTGCATCAAGGACATGGCGGCGCTGCTCAAGCCCCAGCCGGCCTACGACATCGTCAAGGCCATCAAGGACGACCTCGGCCAGGACGTGCGCATCCACGTGCACTGCCACGCGACCACCGGGGTCACGCTGGTGAGCCTGATGAAGGCCATCGAGGCCGGCGCGGACGTCGTCGACACCGCGATCTCCTCGATCTCCCTGGGCCCCGGCCACAACCCCACCGAGTCCCTGGTCGAGATGCTCGACGGGACGCCGTACACCACCGACCTCGACGGCGAGCGGCTGCTGCGGATCAAGGACCACTTCGCCACGGTGCGCCCGCGCTACACCCAGTTCATGTCGGCCATCACCGGGGTGGAGACCGAGATCTTCAAGAGCCAGATCCCGGGCGGGATGATCTCCAACATGGAGAGCCAGCTGCGCCAGCAGGGTGCGGGTGACCGGCTCAAGGAGGTGCTCGAGGAGGTGCCCCGGGTGCGCGCCGTGGCGGGCTACCCGCCCCTGGTCACCCCCTCCTCCCAGATCGTGGGCACCCAGGCGGTCTTCAACGTGCTGATGGGGCCCTACAAGGTGCTCACCGCGGAGTTCGCCGACCTGATGCTCGGCTACTACGGCGCCACGCTGGGCGAGCGCGACCCGGAGATCGTCGAGGCGGCCCGGGCCCAGACCAAGAAGGAGCCCATCGACGTCCGCCCCGCCGACCTGCTCCAGCCCGAGTGGGACCGGCTCGGCGCGGAGGCCAACGACCTGGAGGGGGCCGATGGCAGCGACGAGGACGTGCTGACCTACGCGATGTTCCCCGGCGTCGCCCCGGTCTTCTTCGCCAAGCGTCCCGAGGGGCCCCGCAACGTCGGCCTCGACCCCGCGGAGCTGGCCGCCGGCGACCAGTCCGAGCCGGCCGGCAAGGGCCCGGTCAAGGGGCCGATCAACTACGCGGTCACCCTGGACGGTGCCGAGCACCACGTCACCGTCGAGCGAGCGTGAGGAGCCCGATGAGCAAGAAGCTGAGCAAGAAACAGTCGATGGCCGACCGGACCGCCGAGCTGCTGGAGCGGCGGGCCACCGTTAAGCAGGGCGGGGGAGCGGCACGGCTCGAGAAGCAGCACGCCCAGGGCAAGCTCACCGCGCGCGAGCGGATCGAGGCCCTGCTGGACCCCGGCACGTTCCAGGAGACCGGCATGTTCGCCCGGCACCAGTCCACCTACTTCGGGCTGGCCGGTGCCGACCTGCCGGCCGACGGGGTGGTCACCGGCGCCGGCGCCGTCCGCGGCAGGCCGGTCCACGTCGCCTCCCAGGACTTCACCGTCGCCGGCGGCAGCGCCGGAGAGGTGCACTCGGACAAGGTCGCGGCGATGATGCGGGCCAGCCTGATGACCGGGACGCCCTTCGTGTTCATCAACGACTCCGGCGGGGCCCGGGTGCAGGAGGGGATCGGCTCGCTCGCCGGCTACGGGCGGGTCTTCTACTCCAACGTGCTGCTCTCCGGCGTGGTCCCGCAGATCTCGATCATCGCCGGGCCGTGCGCGGGCGGGGCGGCGTACTCCCCGGCGCTCACCGACTTCATCATCCAGACCCGCAAGGCCACGATGTTCATCACCGGGCCCAACGTGATCGCCCAGGTGACCGGGGAGCAGGTGACCTCCGAGGACCTCGGCGGCGCGGACACCCACATGGCGCTCTCGGGCGTCACCCACTTCGTGGTCGACGACGACGAGCAGGCGGTCCTGGTCGCGCAGAAGCTGCTCAGCTTCCTGCCGCAGAACAACACCGAGGACCCGCCGGTCGTCCACCCGGACAACCTCATCGAGGCCGACCCGGAGATCGCGGACCTGGTGCCCGTGGACGGCAAGAAGGGGTACGACGTCCGCGAGGTGATCGGCCGGCTGGTCGACTGGTCGGACTTCCTGGAGGTCCAGGCCGGGTACGCCGCGAACATCGTCGTCGGGTTCGGCCGGATCACCGGCCGCACGGTCGGCATCGTGGCCAACCAGCCGACCGTCTACTCCGGTGTGCTCGACATCAACGCCTCCGACAAGGGCTCGGCGTTCGTGCGGTTCTGCAACGCCTTCAACATCCCGCTGGTGACCCTGGTCGACGTGCCGGGGTTCCTGCCGGGCGTGGCGCAGGAGCACAACGGCATCATCCGGCACGGCGCGAAGATGCTCTACGCCTACTCCGCCGCCACGGTGCCGAAGGTGACGGTGGTGCTCCGCAAGGCGTACGGCGGCGCCTACGTCGCCATGTGCTCGAAGGACCTCGGCGCGGACCGGGTGTTCGCGTGGCCCACCGCGGAGATCGCGGTGATGGGGGCCGAGGGCGCGGCCGAGATCGTGTTCCGGCGCGAGATCGCCGACGCCGAGGACCCCCAGGCGCGCCGGGCCGAGCTGATCGAGGAGTACCGGTCCACCTTCTCCACCCCCTACGTCGCCGCCTCGCGCGGTCTGGTCGACGACATCATCGACCCGGCCCGCACCCGCGAGCAGGTGTCCCGGGCGCTGGAGATCCTGATCGCGAAGCGGGACATCCGGCCCGCCAAGAAGCACGGGCTGGGCCCGGCATGAGCGAGCCGACGGTCGCCGAGCTGCTGGCCACGGTCCGGGCCCTGGCCGCCCGGATCGACTCGCTGGAGACCGAGCTCGCCACGGTGCGAGCCGACCTGCCGCCGCGGGAGGTGCCCGAGGACGTCGTGCTCGCGATCGCCGCGGCCGTCTCGGCCTTCCTGGGCCACCGTGCCCGGTTGACGCAGGTGCACTACCGGACCGGGCAGGCCTGGACGGAACAGGGTCGGGCCGCGGTCCAGCGGCGCGGCGTGATGCACGGGGTGAGGTGAGGTCATGCGGCTGAAGGTGACGGTAGACGGGGTCGCCTACGACGTCGAGGTCGAGGTCGAGGAGGAGCCCAGGCCGCCCCTGGGAGCCATCTTCATGGGGGGCGGGTTCGTGCCCCAGCACGCCGTCACCCCGGCGGCCGCACCTCCGTCCAGCGACGGCGCCGGGGTCAAGGCCCCGCTGGCCGGCTCGGTGGCCAGGGTGCTGGTCAAGGAGGGCCAGGAGATCGCCGCGGGCGACGTCCTGGTGATCCTCGAGGCGATGAAGATGGAGACCGAGATCACCGCCCCGGCGGCGGGCACCGTGCAGGCCGTGCTGGTCGCCCCGGGTGACTCGGTCGGCGGCGGGCAGGTGCTCGTCGAGCTCTCTGCCGCCGAGTAGCCACGCGGCGGTGCAACCCGCACCGGGTCGGCCGCGTCTGACCGGGTGACATCGTCCACAGGGGGTCCAGATGCCAGTTCCTCGCTCGCTCGTCGCAGCCGTGTCCGCGCTCGCGCTCACTGTTCCGCTCGGACTCGCGGGGGCGGCACCGGCCGCGCCCGCCCCGCGGCCGCAGCCGGCCGGGGGCGAGGTCGGGTCCTGGCGCGTGGTACCGCTGGGCGAGGGCAGCTACCGCGTCTCCTGGCGCTCACCCACCAGGTTGCCGGTCACCTCCGACCGGCCGGTGGTCGTCGCCGACGGCCGGTCCCTGGGCACCGCCCAGCTCGGCGCCGACGGGCGCACGGTACGGGTCGTGGTCAGGGCCCCACAGAGCCCGGACCCGGCCTCGCTCGACGTGCTGCTCTCCGGGGACCGGCTCGACGTGCGCGGCGACGACGTCACCGCGCGGGTGGGCGGCGCCGCAGCGGTCCGGTCGGCCGCGCCCGCTGCGACCACGCTCCCCGTCGATCCCGGCACCCCGGGCCCCTATCCTGTGGTGACCAGCGACTACCAGCTCGACCCGGTGCCACTCCCGGGGATGGCCCAGCCGATCGAGATGGTCGGGCACGTCGTCGAGCCGGCGCCCGGGGCCGCCACCGGGCCTCGACCCCTGGTGCTGTTCCTGCACGGGCGGCACAGCTACTGCTACAACCCCACCACCGGCGAGGACGGCTGGGACTGGCCGTGCGCCGCGCCGTACCGGGAGATCCCCAGCCACCTCGGCTACGACTACCTCCAGCAGGTGCTGGCCTCCCAGGGCTTCACCACGGTGTCGGTCCGGGTCAACGGCATCAACGCCCAGGACTGGCAGCTGCTCGACGGGGGCGCCGACGCCCGGGCCGCGATCGTCGAACGCCACCTGGACCACTGGGTCGGCCTCGCTGCCGCGCACCAGGTGGACCTGTCCCGGGTGGTCCTGGTGGGCCACAGCCGCGGAGGTGAGGGCGTCGACCGGGCGTCTCTCGAGATCCCGCTGGACGCGCCGTACACCATCGTGGGGCAGGTGCTGCTGGCGCCGACCAACTTCGGCACCCAGACCGCGGCGTACGTCCCGACCGTGACGGTGCTGCCCTACTGTGACGGCGACGTCTACGACCTGCAGGGCCAGCGGTTCACCGACAGCGCCCGGGACCTCACGACCGACGACACGTCGCTGAAGAGCTCGGTGCTCGTGCTCGGCGCCAACCACAACTACTTCAACACCGAGTGGACGCCGGGGCTCTCCCAGGCGCCCGCGTGGGACGACTGGGGCGACCCGGGCAGCGCGCTGTGCGGTGCCGGCAGCCCCCGACGGCTCTCCGACTCCGAGCAGCGCGCGGTCGGGACCGCCTACGTCGCCGGTGCGGTGCGGCTGTTCACCAAGGACGAGCAGGACCTGCTCCCGCTGTACGACGGCTCCGCGGCGCGCGTCGCCTCGACCGGGGACGCCGTGGTCCTCTCCCACGCGATCGGCGGCGGCCGGGAGCTGCGCCGGCCGGGAGTCGACAGCGGCCTGGCGCTCGCGGTCGGGGCGGACACCCAGCTGTGCCGGGGCTCCTACTCGTGGGACGCGGTCTCCCCGCACCGCCTGTGCGGACGGGACGGCTGGCTGGACGGGAACGTGCCGCACTGGACCGAGGTCCACGAGTTCACCCCGTCGAGGCGCGCGCTCGAGGTCGCCTGGTCGGCGGCCGGACAGACCGGCGGCCTGGTGCTGGACGACCCGCTCGACCTGAGCACCGGCCGTCTGGAGCTGCGCACGGTCGTCGACCCCACTGTCGGTGACGTGTCGATGCGGGTGCGGCTGGTGGACAGCGCCGGCGCCTCCGCCGTACTCACCCCGGAGGGGGGACCGGATCTCGCCGCGCTCCCGCAGGAGGGCGGCCTGGCCAAGCGCTGGGCGCAGACCGTGATCGTCGACCCCGGCACCGCGGCAGGCGTGGACCTGGCCCGGATCGCCGAGGTCGACCTGATCGGAGAGAGTGACGCCGGCCGGGTCTGGGTGCTCGACCTCGCGGCGGCCCCGGACACCCTCGCGGCAGTTCCCCGCACCCGCCTCCCGGTGGTGAGCCTGGGCCGGGTGCGGGTGGTGGAAGGCGACGCGGCCTCGGCGACGGCCCGGGTTCCCTTCACCGTCTCCGGCCAGCTCACCCGGCGCGCCGCACTGGTCGTCGGGGTGGTGTCCTACCTCCCGCGCGTGAAGCGCTGGACCCAGGAGCTCGACCTGGCTCCGGGACAGACCCAGGGCTCGGTGGTGGTCGACTACGCCGGCAACCGTCTCGACGACATCGCCCGGCGACCGGTCGACCTGGTGGCCTACCCCCGGTTCGGTGCGATGACCGACACCTACTTCGGCCGGGTCGTGGTGCTCGACGACGACCCGACCCCCCGGGTGCGGGTGCGCACGGAGTCCCGCGTCGTCCGGGAGGGCCGTCCCGCCCGGTGGACGGTCCGGCTGGCGCACCCGGTGCAGTACGGCACCGAGGTCATGCTCCGCGTGGTCCGCGGCCCGGCCGGGACGTCGCCGCTGAGCGTGGGCGACGTACCGCCCGCCTGGCTGCGTGACCACGTCGACGAGGCCCTGCCACCGCGGACACCGCTGTGGCAGACGCACGCCGTGGTGTTCGGGTACTTCCGCCCGGGTCGCACCGAGGCGAGCTTCGCCGTCCCGACCCGCCGCGACGGCAGGCACGAAGGACGGGAGACGCTCACCATGCGGGTCCGGGTCACGCTGCCCGGCGGCCGCAGCGCGTTCACCCGCACCGTGGTCGTCGCCGACTGACCCCCGCGCCGACCCGGCACAAATGGCACGCGACCCGGCACAAATGGCGCGCGACCCGGCACAAATGGCGTGAGATTCAGCGACCTCCACCGTGCCATTTGTGACGGGTCGGCGCTCTCACGCGTCGGCGTCGGGCCTGTGGGATGCCTCGCAGCTCGACCGCTCGTTGCTCGCGCTCTCACGCGTCGGCATCGATGATCCGGTAGGCGTAGCCCTGCTCCGCCAGGAACCGCTGCCGGTTCTGCGCGAAGTCGGCATCGACCGTGTCGCGCGCGACGATCGCGTAGAAGCGGGCCGTGCGGCCGTCGGCCTTGGGCCGTAGCAGCCGACCCAGGCGCTGGGCCTCCTCCTGCCGCGACCCGAACGAGCCCGACACCTGGATCGCGACCGCCGCCTCGGGCAGGTCGATGGAGAAGTTGGCGACCTTGCTCACGACGAGCAGGTCGATCTCGCCGGCGCGGAAGGCGTCGAAGAGCTTCTGCCGCCGGCGTACGGGGGTGTCGCCCTTGATCACCGGGGCGTCCAGGTCGGCGCCGATCTCGTCGAGCTGGTCGAGGTACTGCCCGATCACCAGCGTCGGCTCGCCGCGGTGCCGGGCGACCAGGTCCTCGGCCACCCGCGTCTTCGCCGGCGTGCACGAGGCCAGCCGGTAGCGCTCCTCGGGGTCTGCGGTGGCGTAGGCGATCCGCTCGGACTGCTCCAGCGTGACCCGCACCTCGACGCAGTCGGCCGGCGCGATCCAGCCCTGGGACTCGATGTCCTTCCAGGGCGCGTCGTACCGCTTCGGCCCGATCAGGCTGAACACGTCGCCCTCGCGTCCGTCCTCGCGCACCAGCGTGGCGGTCAGCCCCAGCCGGCGCCGCGCCTGGAGGTCCGCGGTCATCCGGAAGATCGGCGCGGGGAGCAGGTGGACCTCGTCGTAGATGATCAGCCCCCAGTCGCGGGCGTCCAGGAGCTCGAGGTGGGTGTAGACACCCTTCCGGCGGGTGGTCATCACCTGGTACGTCGCGATGGTGACCGGGCGGACCTGCTTGACCGCGCCGGAGTACTCGCCGATCTCGTCCTCGGTGAGGGCGGTACGCCGGAGCAGCTCGTCCTTCCACTGCCGGGCCGAGACGGTGTTGGTCACCAGCACGAGCGTGGTCGCCCCGGCCCGCGCCATCGCGGCCGCGCCGACGATGGTCTTGCCCGCGCCGCAGGGCAGCACGACCACCCCGGAGCCGCCGTGCCAGAAGGACTCCGCGGCGTCGCGCTGGTAGTCGCGCAGCTGCCAGCCCTCCTCGCGCAGCTCGATGGGGTGGGCCTCCCCGTCGACGTACCCGGCGAGGTCCTCGGCGGGCCAGCCCAGCCTGAGCAGGGCCTGCTTGAGGTTGCCGCGCTCGGAGGCGTGCACGACCACGGTGTCCGCGTCGATGCGCGCCCCGATCATGCCGGCGACCTTGCGGGCGCGCAGCACCTCCTCCAGCACCGGACGGTCGGTGGAGACCAGCACCAGCCCGTGGGTGGGGTGCTTCTCCAGCCGTAGCCGCCCGAACCGCGCCATCGTCTCGGCGACGTCCACCAGCAGCGCGTGCGGCACCGGGTAGCGGGAGTAGGCGAGCAGTGTGTCGACGACCTGCTCCGCGTCGTGCCCCGCGGCCCGGGCGTTCCACAGCCCCAGGTTGGTCAGTCGGTAGGTGTGCACGTGCTCCGGGGAGCGCTCGAGCTCGGCGAAGGGGGCGATCGCCGTACGGCACTGCGCAGCCCGGGGGTGGTCGACCTCCAGCAGCAGCGTCTTGTCGGACTGGACGATCAGCGGGCCGGTGCTCACCCCGGGAATCCTACGGACACCCCCAGGACGTCATCCGGACGGAGCAGACGTCGGCTCCGTCCGGATGACGTCCGGTGCGCTCACGCGGTGGAGGCGCGCTGACGGGCGCGGTACGCCGCGACGTTGGCGCGCGAGGAGCAGCGGTCCGAGCAGTAGCGACGTGACTGGTTGGGGGAGGTGTCGACGTAGGCGTTCGTGCAGGGCGTGGCACTGCACACGCCGAGCCGGGTGGGGCCCAGGTCGCACACGATCACGGTGAGGCCGAGGAGGGACTCGGCCATCAGCAGCTCGGCGACCGAGGCGGCCTTGGTGGCCACGTGGATGTGCAGCCCTTCCGGGGCGTGGTCGGAGATCGTCGGCGTGATCGGGTGCCGCTCGAGCAGCACGTTGAGCAGGCGGACCACGGTGGCGGTGTCGCCGGCGTCCCCGGCCTCGAACACCGGCCTCAGCTCGCGCTGGAACCGCCGCAGCACCACGCTGTCGCGGTCGGTGCACTGGTCCACCAGCCAGTCCCGGTCGGCCAGCAGCTCCTGCAGCGCCGCGGCGTCCGGCAGCTCGGTGTTGACCAGGGCGGCCGCGGCCTCGGCGTACCGGATGAAGTCCACGCCTCCACTCTACGGATCGACCGCGCGGACGCCGGTGATGCGATGGACCGCGAAGGTACGCCGGTCCTCGCCGCGGTGGTCCCACGCGTGCAGCTGCCCGCCCTCCACCGCCAGCGGGTCCACGATCCGCTCGGTGACGCTCCCGTGAGCGTCCACGTAGCCGATCCACACGGTGCGGCCCGACTCCACCGCCTCCCGGAGGTCGGCCAGCGCATCGGCGGGTGAGCCGACCGCGGGCGCGGGGCGGGCCTCGGCCGCGCGGTCACCGGCTCGGACCGCGTGCACCACCGCGGCCAGGTGGGCCGCCTCCCGGGCCTCGTCCAGGGCCGGGGGGCGCCGCTGCCTCGGCGTGCGGGACCGGAGCAGGTCGGGCCGGGCCACCCGCACGGAGCCGTCCGCAGCCTCGACGACCGGTGCCGCCCCGAGCTCGCGCAGCCGCGGGAGGAGTACGTC
>NZ_DAOMFK010000115.1:0-9812 GCF_035429765.1 Nocardioides sp.
GCGAAGGCCCGGCCCCCCTCCTGGCTCTCGTCTACCAGTTAGGGGAAGGTCCAGCCGGCCCGCTCGGCCTGCTCGGCGAGCCGGGCGGGCCGATCCTCGGGGTAGGCCTCCGCGTCGTTGCTGCAGATGCCGACCACGCGCAGCCCCGGGTGGGCGGCGAGCACCTGCCGCAGCCCGCTCTCGACGTGCCGGACGTAGGGACAGTGGTTGCACAGGAAGGCGACCAGGAGCGGGGATCCGGCCAGGTCGGTGGAGGAGACGGTGCGCCCGGTGAGGTCGGGCAGCGTGAACGGTGGCAGGGGGGAGCCCAGCGGGGCCATGGTCGACTCGACAGCCATGACTCGACCCTACGAGGTCGCCGGCGGGCCACGGCGGGCAGGCGCGGGCGCCGTGCCCCGAGGGGCAGGATGGGGGCGTGGAGATCCGCGAGGACCTGTTGGAGCTGCTGGCCCGACGCGCGCTGACCGAGGACGGGGCGCGGCCGGAGGCGGTCGAGCGGCGGCACGCCGGCGGCCGGCGTACCGCCCGGGAGAACCTCGCCGACCTCGTCGACCCCGGGTCGTTCGTGGAGTATGGCCGGTTCGTCACCGCCGCCCAGGAGGCCCGGCGCAGCCTCGACGAGCTGCTCGACCGGACCGTGGCCGACGGGCTGGTCGGCGGGCTGGCCACCGTCGAGGGGCGGGCCTGCGCGGTGCTGTCGTACGACTACCTCGTCCTCGCCGGCACCCAGGGCCTGCGCGGCCACCACAAGTCCGACCGGCTGATCGCCCTCATCGAGAAGATGGGGCTGCCGGTGGTCTTCTTCACCGAGGGCGGCGGCGGCCGGCCCGGCGACACCGACATCCCCGTGGTCTCGGCGCTGGACGTGGGCTCGTTCGCGCTGTGGGCGCGGCTGTCGGGGGTGGTGCCCCGGATCGCGGTGGTCGCCGGGAGCTGCTTCGCGGGCAACGCCGTGCTGGCGGGCTGCTCCGACCTCATCGTGGCCACCGCGGACTCCTCGCTGGGGATGGCCGGCCCGGCGATGATCGCCGGGGGCGGCCTCGGCGAGGTCGCCGCGCACGAGGTGGGGCCGATCGAGGTCCAGGCCGCCAACGGTGTGGTCGACGTCGCGGTCGCGGACGAGGCCGAGGCGGTCCGGGTGGCCCGCCGGCTGCTGGGCTACTTCACCGGGGCGGCCGACTCCTGGACGGCCCGGGACCAGACCGCGCTCCGCGACGTGGTGCCCGAGCGGGAGCAGACGGCGTACGACGTCCGGCCGGTCGTCGAGACGCTCGCCGACGACGGCTCGGTCACGTTCCTGCGCGAGGCGTTCGCGCCCGAGCTGGTCACCGCGCTGGCCCGGCTCGAGGGGCGCACCGTCGGGTTCGTGGCCAACCAGACCCGGCACGTGGCGGGGGCGGTCACCAGTGACGCGGCGGACAAGGCGGCCCGGTTCCTCCAGCTGTGCGACTGCTACGGGTTCCCGGTGGTGTCGCTGGTCGACACGCCGGGGATGATGGTCGGCCCGGAGGCCGAGCGGACCGCCCTGGTGCGGCACACCGCCCGGCTCCTCGTCGCGGGGGCGCAGCTCGAGGTGCCCCTGGTGGGTGTGGTGCTGCGACGGGGGTACGGGCTCGGGGCGCAGGCCATGCTCGGCGGCAGCACGCACGAGCCCGTGCTGACGGTCGCCTGGCCGGGCGCGCACCTCGGCCCGATGGGCCTGGAGGGGGCGGTCCGGCTGGCCCGGCGCGCCGAGCTCGCCGCGATCGCCGACCCCGAGGAGCGGGAGGCGACGGTGCGGGAGTGGACCGCGGCGTACCGCGAGCACGCCAAGGCCCTCAACGCCGCCCGCTACTTCGAGATCGACGACGTGGTCGACCCCGCCGAGACCCGGCAGGTGCTCGCCGCGACCCTCGCTGCCGCCACTGCCGGCGGCCGGCTCCACGGACGGCGGAGGCCCGTGGACACCTGGTAGAGGCCAGGGGTTTCCCGCCCAGGCCCCACCCCTGTCAGTTGTGTGGGTCGCGTCCGGGTAGCTGGGGGCGGTGGTGGCCGAAGCTGAGCATGGCAAGGGCGATGAGTGGTTGGGGGCTGCGGAAGCCGTTGGCGGTTCCCGTTCTTGCCGGTAGCGCCAGCCTCCCGGGCCGCTCGCCAGGCGGCGGCACACACGTGGGTCAGGGCCTGGTTGGCCCGCGCTGCCCTGGGGTCCGAGGTCATCGAAGAACCGGTGCAATGTGGCTCGATCCCGATCCGGGTCAGCCCGTCCAGCCCGTCGCGGCCAGCCGTCCGCTCGGCGCACAGACGCACAACGCGGAAGATCCCAGCCACCAGGTGAGGAAACCAGCAGCCCCTCCAGGCCCCTCAACCCCCGATGATGACCGGGATGCGCCGGGCGCCGAAGTCGTCGGCGTGCGCGGCGTACCGGCCGGGCAGCACGGTGCCGCACCGCGGACAGGCCCCCGAGGCGGTGAGGCGGTAGGCGCGGATCCGGTAGCGGTCCCGCTCGACCAGCGCCTGGCCGCAGCCGGCGCACGAGGTCACCTCACCGGCGGGGTCGTCGACGTTGCCGGTGTAGACGAACCGCAACCCCTCCGCCAGGGCGAGGTCGCGGGCGCGGACCACGGTCGCCAGGGGCGTGGGTGGCACGTCGAGCATCTTGTGGTCGGGGTGGAAGGCGGTGAAGTGGTGGGGGACGTCGGGCCCGAGCTCGGCGAGCACCCAACGGCACATCTCCCGGAGCTCGGCGTCGGAGTCGTTGTGCCCCGGGATCAGCAGGGTGGTGATCTCCAGCCAGACGTCGGTGCGGTGCCGGAGGTAGACCAGCGTGTCGAGCACCGGCCTCAGGTGGGCGCCGGTGAGGTGCCAGTAGAAGTCGTCGGTGAACCCCTTGAGGTCGACGTTGGCGGCGTCCATGTCGGCGAAGAACTCCGCGCGCGCCGACTCCCCGACGTACCCGTTGGTGACGGCGACGGTGCGCACCCCGTGCTCGTGGCAGGCGCGCGCCGTGTCGAGGGCGTACTCCGCGAAGATGACGGGGTCGTTGTAGGTGAACGCAGCACTGCGGCAGCCCCACCTGTGGGCGGCCCTGGCGATGTCCTCCGGCGAGGCCTGGTCCATGAGCCGGTCCATCTCCCGGGCCTTGGAGATGTCCCAGTTCTGGCAGAACCGGCAGCCCAGGTTGCAGCCGGCGGTGCCGAAGGACAGCACCGAGCTGCCCGGGTAGAAGTGGTTGAGCGGCTTCTTCTCGATCGGGTCGATGCAGAAGCCCGAGGAGCGGCCGTACGTCGTGAGCACGAGCCCGTCCCCCTCGCGCTTGCGCACGAAGCAGAACCCGCGCTGCCCGTCGTGCAGCCGGCACTCGCGAGGGCACAGGTCGCACTGCAGGCGGCCGTCGTCGAGGGCGTGCCAGTAGCGGGCGGGGTACGCCGACTCCGCCACGGCGGTGGTGGTCTCCGGACCGCGCCGCGTCCTCTTCGTGGTCATCTCGCCACCTCCTCGTGGAACTCGGTCACCGTGTAGCGGGAGAGCTGGAGCTGGTCGCTCCAGAAGTCCGGCGGCAGCCCCGCCTTGAGCTTGAGGTGGGACAGGAACTCACGCCGGTCGCGGACGGACCGCCACACCTGGGGGAGGTAGGTCGCCCGCCGGCCGGCGTACTCCAGCACCAGGCCGTCCTGCCCGGGGCGGAGCTGGGCGAGGGCGTCCTGCTCGTCCACCACCTCCAGGGGGGTGGACGGTGAGAGCACGGACACCTCGATCGCGGTGTCGGCCAGCTCGACCGCGGTGAGTGGGGGGAACCGCGGGTCCCGGAACGCCGCGGCGGACGCGTTGCCGGTCACGTCCTCCGAGAGCGGGCGGTAGGCACGGATGGACCCGATGCACCCGCGCAGTGCGCCGGCCGTCGTCAGCGTGACGAAGCAGGCCCCGGGCCGGCGCAGCCACGGCGGCGGCTCGGCGGTCGGCAGCGGCAGCCCCAGCTCGGCCGAGATGGTGGCGCGGGCCAGTCCCAGCAGCACCGGGCCGGCGTCCGCGGGGAGCTCCGCGGGGTCAAGCGGGCGCTGGTCGTCACGCGTCTGCGGGCGGGACGAAAGCCACTGCGGCATAGCCCACCACCCTTCGTCGGTCCCCGGCGGTGTCGCCGGAGCTGCAGCTGCCCAGCAGACGGGGGGTCAGGCCGTGGCGGCGGGCCGAGACCAGCAGGCCGTTCGCGGGCGTCGCACCGCAGGCCTGGTGGTGGGTCAGCGGCCCGTCCAGCCGCAGCACCTGGGCCAGGGTGGCCTGGTCGACCCGCCGGGCCTCGTCGTAGCCCAGGTAGTGCGACAGGTCGGAGCTGACCACCACGACGGTCTCCGGACCGCCCCAGAGCGCGTCGAGGACCTCGGCGACCGTCTCCGCCGCGGCGAAGCCGACCGCCAGCGGCACCAGCGCGAAGTCGTCGAGCACCGTCTGGAGGAAGGGCAGGTGAACCTCGAGGGAGTGCTCCATCGCGTGCGCCTCCCGGTCCACCACCACCTGCGGCAGCCGGGCGAGGGTGCGTGGGTCCGGGTCGGCCACCGGCACCCTGCCCAGGGGGGTGTCGAACGCCTCGGCCTCCGGCAGCGCGAGCCCGTCGACCGCCACCCGGTGGGTCGGACCGAGCAGCACCACCCGGCGGACGGTCTCGCGGGCCGGCGCGAGGGCGGCGTACCCGAGCGCGGCGGTGGAGCCCGAGTAGACGTAGCCCGCGTGCGGCAGCAGCAGGGCTTTGGGCACCGGCGTACCGGGCCCCAACCGCGGGGCCGCCTCCGCCAGCAGCTCCTGGACCGTCGCGGCGAGCATGGACGCCTGCCCGGGGTAGAACATCCCGGCCACGGCCGGGGGCCGTACCGTCTGCACACCTCCAGTGTCCCCCTCACCGGCCGCCAGGCCAATGGCCGGCGCCGGTGAGGTGGGGGACACCGCCGGGTGCCCGTGGGGGCGAGCAGTCAGGGTCGCTCGGTCAGCGAGAGCCGGCCGACGGTCTCCCCGTCGGCGACCGCACCGGTGTCGGTGAAGCCGCGTGCGAGGTAGAAGGGGCGGGGACCGCCCGGGCCCTCCTGCCAGCTGGTGAGCAGGGTGGTGCACCCCTCGGACCGCAGGACGTTGGTGAGCAGCTCCAGGGCCCGGTCACCGATCCCGCGGCGCTGGTGGCGCCGGTCCACCAGGAGCCGCCACAGGAACGCCTCGGGATGCGCTGCGGTCCGCTCCGCGATCATCACGAACGCCGCCGGCTGGCCGTCGGCCTCGACGCCGTACAGCCGCGGCACGACGGGGGCCCCGTCGACGACCTCGGGGAACAGCGCGTCCGCGTAGGACTGTGCCATCGGCGCCACGAACCGCTCCTGGGAGTGATGGGTGCGCAGCGCGCCGTACGACCGGTGGTTGTCGGCGGTCAGCGGGACCAGGCGGACCTCGGCCGGAGGGCCGGCCGGCCGGGACCGCCAGGCGCGCCACTCCTCCGCGGTGGCGGCGTAGCTCATGGTGTCGGTCCACTCGCCCCGACACCAGAAGGAACGGCGGGTGGTGGCCTCGTGGACCAGCCCGACGTTCTCCAGCACCCGCTGGGAGGCGACGTTGACCGGGTCCAGCTCGCCCAGCACGCGCACCACCCCCACCCGTTCGACGAGGTCCTCGACCAGCGCCGTCGCCGCCTCGGTCGCGTAGCCCCGGCCGTGGTAGGGCGCGGCCAGGGTGAACCCGATCTCCGCGACCCCGCCGCGCTCGTCCAGGTGGGTGCACACGTCGCCGACCAGCACCCCGTCATGCTCGACGGCGATCTGGGTCCAGGCACCGGCGAGCAGGTCGTCACGACCGTCCTGGTCGGCGAGGGCCTCCCGCGCCCGCTCCACCGGGTAGGGCAGCTCCCACGACTGGTGCCGGGCGATCTCCGGGTCGTCGCGGTACGCCGCGAACGCCGCGGCGTCGCCGGTGCGCATGATCCGCAGCAGCAGCCGGTCGGTGCGCCGCGGGTAGGGAGAGCTCATCCCCGCACGCTAGTGGAGGGCCGCCGGAGGCTCCAGGGTCAGTGGTTCTCGGGGATCACCAGCGTCGACCAGTCCGCCGCGGCCACCACGGTCGGGGCGCGCTCGGGAAGCACGACCCTCGGCTGGGCCGGTCGCTCGTAGGGGATCTGGCTCAGCAGGTGGGTGAGGATGTTGAGCCGCCCGCGCTTCTTGTCGTCGGTGTGCGCGACGTGCCAGGGCGCCCACTCGCTGCTGGTCGCCGCGAACATCTCGTCCCGGGCGCGCGTGTAGTCGTCCCAGCGGGTGTAGGACTCCAGGTCCATCGGGGAGAGCTTCCAGGTCTTGCGTGGGTCGTCGATCCGGCTCTGCAGGCGCCGGGTCTGCTCCTGCTCGCTCACCTCCAGCCAGTACTTGAGCAGGATGATGTCGTTGTCGACCATGGCCCGCTCCACGGCCGGAACCTGGGACAGGAAGCGGCTGGTCTGCTCCTGGGTGCAGAACCCCATCACCCGCTCCACGCCGGCGCGGTTGTACCAGCTGCGGTCGAAGATGACCACCTCACCCGCCGCGGGGAAGTGCTGGATGTAGCGCTGGATGTACATCTGGCTCTTCTCCCGGTCGCTGGGGGCCGGCAGAGCGACCACCCGGAAGACGCGGGGGCTGACGCGCTCGGTGATCGCCTTGATCGTGCCGCCCTTGCCAGCCGTGTCGCGGCCCTCGAAGACCACGCACACCTTCGCGCCGGTGGCCTTCACCCACTCCTGCAGGGCGACCATCTCGGCGTGCAGCCGGCGCAGCTCCTTCTGGTAGTCCTTCTCCTTCAGCTTCCCGTCCTTGGCCACCAGCCACCTCCTCGACGTTCGGGACCCGTGACGTCAGCGCCCTGCGTGCGCGACGGCGCGCTCCGGCTCGACCGCCCGGTGCACGTCGATGGGGGCGCTCGGCGGCGTACGCCGGCGACGGGCGAGCTTGCCGACCTCCACGACCAGCGGCAGGACGGCGGCCAGCAGGATGCAGGCCACCCACTGGCCGGTGGTCAGCGAGGTGGTCATCAGCGCCTTCTGGAAGCGCGGGAGCTCGGTGCCGACGAACGTCATCGTGACCGGGATCAGCGCGATCGCCAGGCCCCTGAGGACGGGCGAGGACAGCCCGCTGGCGGGGTCACGACGGTTGGTCAGGGCGTTGAAGACCGTGCCCAGCGCCATCACCACGAAGGTCATGGTGAGCGACACCGTGGCCTTGTCCGTCGAGGGCTCGTCGGGTCCGGCGACGAGCGGCAGGAACGCGGGGACGAACAGGGCGACCGCGTAGACGACCCACCACGTGACCGCGGCTCTGTTGGTGATCGTCAGCTGGGGGTCGCGCGGTGGCCGGGTCATCGCGTGCGGGTCTCCGGGGTCGACCGCGATGATGACCACGCCGGTGGCGGTCATGAAGAACAGCAGGTACAGCACCATCGACGGAGTGAGAGCTACCCCCTCGTTGGCGTTGAAGGCGGTCGCGGCGACGAACAGCATCACCAGCGACAGCAGCTGCGTCATCTGGTACCGCACGTAGGAGACGACCTTGTCGTAGACCTTGCGGCCGATCTCCACCGCGTGCACCAGCGTGCCGAAGTTGTCGTCGGTGAGGATCATCCGGGCTGCCTGCTTGGTGACCTCGCTGCCGCTGCCCATGGCCACGCCGATGTCGGCCTGCTTGAGCGCCGCCGCGTCGTTGACCGCGTCCCCGGTCATCGCCACGATCATCCCCTGCTGCTGCATCGAACGGGCCAGGCGCAGCTTGTCCTCGGGGGTGACCCGGCCGAAGACGTGCAGCTGGGGCAGCCTGGACACCAGCTCCTGGTCCGAGAGCGCCTGGAGCTCGGAGCCGCTGATGGCGCCCGGCCCCAGACCCAGGGACTCCCCGATCGCCTGCGCGGTGACCGCGTGGTCGCCGGTGATCATCCGCACGTCGATGCCCGCACCGAGCGCCGTGGCCACCGCGTCCTTCGCCTCGGCCCGCAGGGGGTCGATCATCCCGGTAAGGGCGACGAACGACAGCCCCTGGACCAGCGACATCGGGTCGCCCGTCATGGCGTCGAGCTCGTCCTCGGCCAGGACCCGGGCGGCGAAGGCCAGCACCCGCAGACCCTTCTCGCCCATCCGGGCGTTGGCCTCGTCGATGCCGGCCCGGGCCTGTGCGATCGGCACCCGGCTGCTGCCCAGTGCGGCTCCCGCCTCGGTGCACCGGGCGAGCACGACGTCGGGTCCGCCCTTCACCAGCACGATGACCTGCTCGCCGGCGTCGGTCGGCACCCGGTGGTAGGTCGCCATGAACTTGTAGTCGGAGTCGAAGGGGACCTCTGCCAGCCTCGGGTAGGCCCGCCGCGTCTCGTCCGCATCCACTCCCAGCTTGGCGGCCAGCACCACCAGAGCCGCCTCGGTCGGGTCGCCCACGACGTCGCCGGCGTCGGAAACCGTGGCGTCGCTGTCCAGGCACAGGCCGTAGGCCAGCCGGGTGAAGTCGGGCACCGGCACGCCGGCGACCGCGGTGATCGCCCCCTGCTTGCGGTAGCCCTCGCCCTCGACGGTGAACCAGGACCCGTCGGAGTAGATCGTCGACACCATCATCTGGTTCATCGTCAACGTGCCGGTCTTGTCGGTGTTGATCGCGCTCGTCGCACCCAGTGTCTCGACGTCGGTGAGGTTCTTGACCACCGCCTTCGCCTCGGCCAGCTGCTTGGCGCCCATCGACAGCAGACCCGAGACGAAGGCGGGCATGCCGGTGGGGATGGCGGAGATGGCCATGGCGGTGCCGAGGAGCATGAGCTCGGAGAACGAAATGCCGCGCAGCAGGCCGACCACCACGATGAACACGACCGCGGTCCAGGCGATGATCCCCAGGAGCTTGGTGAGCGAGTCCAGCTCGCGCTGAAGCGGCGAGCGGGTGCGCTGGACCGAGCTCAGCATGGTGGCGATCTGTCCCATCTGGGTGGCCATGCCGGTCTCGGTCACCACCATGGTCGCCGTGCCCCGGGTGACCGAGGTGTTCTGGAACAGCATGTTGGCCTGGTCGCCGAGCGGGACGTCGGCCTCCGTGATCACCGAGGCGACCTTGCCCACCGGTGCGCTTTCCCCGGTCAGCGCCGCCTCCTGGGTCTCGAGGGTCGCCGAGCGCAGCACCCGGCCGTCCGCGGGCACGATGTCGCCGGCCTCGAGGGCCACCACGTCGCCTTGGACCAGCTCGACGGCGGGCACCAGCGCCACCTCGCCGGACCTCAGCACCTTCGCCTGAGGGACCTGCATCTTGGACAGGGCGTCCACGCTGGCGCGCGCCTTGAGCTCCTGCCGGGAGCCGAGCACCAGGTTGAGCAGGATCAAGAACCCCACGATGACGGCGGTCGACGCCTCGCCGATGAGGATGCTGACCACCACGACCGCGACCAGCATCAGGTTCATCGGGTCGCGCAGCTGGGCGAGCGCGATCGCCAGCACCGAGGGCGGAGGCTCGGCCGCGATCTCGTTCGGGCCGGTCTGCCGGAGCCGCTCCGCGGCCTCCTCCCGGGTCAGCCCGCGCTCCGCGTCGCTGTGGAGCGCGGCCAGGACGGCGGCCGCCTCCTCGGCGTACCAGCGGTGCGGCTCACCCGCGGCCGGCTGGCCGGGCGCCTGGGTGGACGGCATGCTCATCGGTGACTCCTCGGTGTCGGTGGCCCGGTGTCGGCGGCCCGCGCCGAGGGCACGGGCCCGTGTGGTCCACGCGGCCATCATGGCCGCTCGCCGGCCCCACCGGCACCACCCACCACGGGTGACCCGTCACAAATGGCGACGCCGGTGTGGCGCGTGCGCCTGGAGTGCGTCAATTTGTGCCGGGTCG
>NZ_DAOMFK010000116.1:0-9576 GCF_035429765.1 Nocardioides sp.
GGGCCGCGGGGGGCAGCGCAGCCGCGCGGCCCAGGTCGGTGAGCACGTCCAGGTCGCCGGTGCCCCCGCCCTCGGAGGTCGTCCGCCGGGCCGCCACGGCCAGCCGGGCCTGGACCTGGGCCTGGCTGTCCTCGGTCCAGCCGAGGTGCAGGCAGTAGCGGAGCCCGGCGAGGGTGGCGCAGCGCACCTGGCTGTCCACCAGCTGCCCAGGCGTCGCCTTGGCCCGCAGCGCGGGCTGGGCCAGGCCGGCGGCCACCACCCGGTCGATCTCGGCCCGCATGGCGGGGGTGAGGGCGGCACGTCCCGCCGTGGTTCCGGGCGTGTCTGTGGGTCGGTCCTGGCCCGAGGGCCGGATCGCCCCGTCGGGCCCGCGGGAGCCGGGGACGAACGGGGCGGCGGCCAGGAGCAGGCCGAGCGCGATGACAGCGACGGTGCGGCGGCGGGGCATGGGGAAGTCCTCAATCGCGGTGTGCGAGCAGAATCACTCCCACCACGGTAACCCCAAAAGTCACAGATGTCTCATCAGTCACAGAAGCGCGCTGGGATCACTCGGCTCGGGCCCGCGACCAGGCGCCCGGCCCGATCCGGTTCACCGCGCGGACCTGGCAGGTGACCGGCTTGGCCGGCACGCCGCGCACGGTGAGCGGGGAACCCGCCCCCGAGACCTGCTTCCAGGCAGCGGTGCCCCGGTGGCAGCGGGCGGTGTACCGGGTGATCGCGGCGCCGCCGTCGGCGAGCGGTGCCCGGAACCGCACCCGGACCGCGTGGGTGCCGGCGCGGGCCACCGAGCCCCAGCGCGGGACGCCGGGGGCGGTGGGCTTGGGCCGGACCCGGAACTCGGGGGTGGAGAAGCCGAAGTCGCTGATGCGGACCCACACCCCACCGGCCTGCCGGGTGACGGTGTAGTCCACCGGGGTCGAGGTTCCGACGCGGCGGACGGAGAAGGCCGACGCCGTGGTCAGCGTCGTCGGGTCCGGCACGTGGTAGTTGCGGGTCAGCCAGGCATCGGGCAGGAACGTCTCGAACCAGCCCTCGGCGGCCACGTCCGGGCCGGTGGAGCGCAGGTGCGGGTTGACCAGCCGGACGACCAGCGCGTTGGTGTCGAAGTCGTACTCCGTCGAGACCCCCTGGGCGTTGCCCACCTCGACCAGGCCGGCCCGGGCCGCGACCGCCCAGTCCGGCCTGCCCTCGGTCGTCCCGTCCGAGAGTCGGCCGGTCATGAAGCCGTCGTACACCTGGTCGGCGACCGTGTGCTCGTCACCGCACCCGTTCTCGAAGGTGCAGGCCTCATAGTCCGAGAGCCAGGCGATGGGCACGGGGTGGAACGTCACTGTCGTGGTCCAGCCGCCGGTGCTGGTGCCGCCGGAGGACTGCGAGACCTCCCGCATCGCTCCGGTCAGCTCGGTGACCCGGGCAGCACCGGTGTTGAGCACGAACACCCACTGGTGGTCGGGGCTGATGTTGCCGAGGTCCGGCGCGGGCATGCCGACCCGGTTCCACCGCTCGATCCCCAGACGCACGTCGTTCCCGGCCGGGCCGGGGCCGGGGCCGAGGAAGTCGACGAAGGGCACCTCGTAGTCGCCGTCGACGGTGCCCGGCGCGAGGTCCATCTCCTGGCCGTCCCGGGTGACCGAGAGGATGCAGTACTGCCCGTCGGTGTCCGACCCGGTGTGGCACCGGGGCCAGGGCGTGCCGGGCACCGGCAGGGCGTCGGCAGCGGCCGGGCCGGCGAGAAGAAGGGGCAGAGCCAAGATGGGTGCCACCAGAGCGAGCGGAAGGAGCTTCGCGAAGGTCCTCATGGCTCTCACGCTAGGCCCGGGGCGGGCCGCCCGTGGCGGGGTCGCAATGACCTGTTCGTCACATCGCCGGCCCGACGTCGTGGAGCGGATGACGAGACTCGAACTCGCGACATCGACCTTGGGAAGGTCGCGCTCTACCAACTGAGCTACATCCGCAGCGCCGCCCGCGGTGGCGCGGCGGGACCGATGGTAGCAACCCCCCGACGGGCGGACGGCAGACAGGTCTCTGGCGCGCCGCAGCCGCCTCCTCCATGATGGAGCGAACCTCCAGACGGGCCCAGCTCCGGACGGGCCCACCTCCCCCATGGGCCACCTCACGCGGGCCTGCGTCGATCGGAGCAGAGATGGCGGGACTGTCGTCCACGGCGGGCTGGGGCACGGTCCCGCCCGAGGAGATCCGCTTCGGGGTGGTCCTCAACGGCGGCGTCAGCCTGGCCGTGTGGATGGGCGGCAGCGTCCTGGAGCTGGACCGGCTGGTCAAGTCCGCGCACGACCCGACGGTGTGCCCGGCGTACGCCCTGATGCTCCGGCTGGCCGGCGCCTCGGCGCGGGTGGACGTCGTCGCCGGCACCAGCGCGGGGGGCATCAACGGCTCCGCCCTCGCCCTGGCCCAGGTGAACCGTCGGGCCAACGTCTCGATCCTGCGTGACGTGTGGATCGACCAGGGGCAGCTCGAGACGCTGCTGCGCCAGCCGTTCCGTGGCTCGCCGTCCTCGCTGATGAAGGGGGACGCCTACTTCCTGCCCGAGCTCAACTCCGCCCTGGCCCGGCTGGCCAGCCCTGCCGACCTGCGTGACCGCACCGAGGCGCCGGTGGACCTCACCATCGCGACCACCGTGCTCAACGGCAACCAGCTGATCACCACCGACGGGCTGGGCCAGCAGCTGCCCCAGGCGCTGCACGCGGCGAAGTTCCACTGGCGGCGCTGGCCTACACCGCCACCCACGCTGCGGCCCGGCGAGCCCGAGGATCCCTTCGACCTCGCCCACATCCGCGACACCGCCGCCCAGCTCGCCCTGGCCTCCCGCGCCTCCGCGAGCTTCCCGATCGCCTTCGAGCCCACCTTCGTGCCGGTGGGCTCCGACGGGTCGGGGCGGACCGGGGAGGACCTGCTGCTGCGGCCGGACATGGCCACCGTGGTGGAGAGCTGGGGGATGACCTCGCGCCGCGACCGCTCCCGCTTCGCCGTCGACGGCGGGCTGCTCGCCAACACCCCCACGAAGTACGCGCTGCAGGCCATCGAGGCGATGCCCGCCTCCGGCCCGGTCCGCCGGGTGATGCTGCTGGTCTACCCCCACGCGCCCGCCCCCGGACTCGACCCGGCCGACCAGTTCTCCGCCGCGCCGACCCTGCTCACCACGCTCAACGGTCTGCTGGGGGCGCTGTCGGCGCAGGGCGGCCGCACGTTCGTGGAGGAGCTCGAGGGGCACAACCGGCAGGCGGCCGGCCGCCGGGGGACCCGCAGCGACATCCTGGGCACCCTGGGCGGGGCCGACCAGACGCTCGAGTCGCTGGCCCTGGGTCTCTTCCCGCACTACCGGCGGCTGCGCAAGTGGCGGGCGGCGCGCGACCTCGCCCAGCGCAAGGTCGACCAGTTCGCCACCCTCCCGGTCGGGGCGGGGCCGGCCGCGACGGACTGGGGCTACGAACGGGTCCGCACCGCGGCCGAGCGCGCCCAGGACTGGCTCGACGACCGCTCGCGCCGCGAGCAGCCCACCACCGCCGGCACCCCGTCCGCGAACCGGATGGAGGTCGGCCTCCCCTACGTCCCCCGCCAGCTGCCCACCGATGCCGAGCCCGACGTCGGGCCCGGGTGGGGCTGGGGCGTGACCGGGGCCGGCCGGGTGGCCGAGGCGGGGGCGGACCTGCTGCGCCGGCTGGTCTGGGTGCTCCCGCCCGGCCCGGAGTACGACGCGGTGTCCTCCGCCCGGCGTACGGTCTCGGACCTGGCCGCCCGGATCGAGGCCTGCCGGGAGCGGACCGACGCGGTCTGGGACACCCAGGAGGTGCTGGTCAGCCTCGAGCCCAGCCAGTCCTACTGGGCCTTCCGGCTCGGGTGCTACCGCGCGCTGATGGCCGGGGGCGGCACCGACGGCCTGGAGCAGCTGGCGACCCAGATCGCCGAGAACGAGGCCCAGGCGTGCGAGGCGGCCACCCGCGACGCCCGGCGCGGCAACGACCGGCGCACCGCCGTGCTCACCGCCCTGACCCATCAGCTGGGTGCGGTGAGCGAGCATCCCGGCAGTGCGGGCGTGGAGGTCCGCGGGCTCGTGGAGCAGGTGGTCACCGCGCTGCTCCCGGCCCTCGCGGTGCTTCGCGACCTCGACCTCAGCATGCCGAAGGGGTTCGCCGACGCCCGGCTGGACGCCTGGCAGGCCGTGCTCGGCGACCGCGGACTGACCGCCGAGCAGCTGCTCACCCGGCTGCTGCAGCTGGAGGTGGCCAACTCCGCGCTGGGCGACGAGGTGGCCACCGGCTCGACCATCCCGGTCGAGGTGGTGCAGCTGTCCGCGCAGACCGAGAACGCGTTCACCCGCTACACCCGTACCGCCGACGACAAGCTCGGCGGCATGTCGGTCAACCGGTTCGGCGGCTTCCTCAAGCGCTCCTGGCGGCTCAACGACTGGATCTGGGGCCGCCTGGACGCCGCGACCATCCTGTGCCGCACGGTCCTGCACCCGGCCCGGGTGCGCCGCTCGGCTCTGCTCAGCGGGTACGTCGGGCTCGAGGTGACCCGCGAGCAGGCTGAGACGCTGGCGAAGGAGACGCTGGCCGAGATCGTCCAGGAGCTCTTCGGGCCTGAGGGGATCCCTGGTGACGCCTCGCTGCAGGAGCTCGGCACCACCGCGGTGCGCGAGCTGGCCGACTGCTTCGACGTGCCGGGCGTCGCGCCCGGCGACCTGCCCACCTCGATGCCCGCACTCGCCCACCTGTTCGCCCTGGCCGTGCACCTGCGCGTGCTGCCCGACGACCTGTCGGCGCTGCAGAAGGCGATCGACGCCGACCGGCTGGACGGGGCGAACGAGCGCTCGCGGGGGCAGTTCTTCGCCAGCGAGAACGCCCGGCTCATCGACCGGGTCCGCCAGGCGGGGGCCAACGCCGACCCCGAGGACCGTCAGCGCCTGCTGTTCGCGTTCGACCGCGCCGGCATCGGCCGGGAGCCGCTGCAGGCCGAGACCAGCAGCGACCTGATGCTGCGCTCGGGCACCACCGCGGCCGCGGTGGGAGCCACGGTGCTCGACTCGCCGCGGTCCGGACTGGGCGCCCTGCGGCCCCTGACCCGCGGGCTGCGCGGCGCCATGCTCATCGTGTTCTGGGGGATGACCGCCCTCACCGGCAAGGGCGCGATCGCGCGCAGCCTGGCGCTGCTGGGCCTGGCCATGGGGGCGGTGCTGGTCACCCTCGCGGCGTTCGGCGCGGTCCCCGCCGGGCTGGCCGGGCTCGCCGCCGGCATCGGGGTCAGCCTGCTGCTGCTGGCCTTCGCGTACGGCGCGCTGCGCTCCGGCACGATGCTGCACGGACTGGTGCTGCTCACCCCGCTGGTGCCGGTGCTCGCCGAGGCGGTGCAACGCGCCCAGGACAAGGGTGGGAACGACGCGCGCAGCACGGTGACCCTGGGCGCCATCGTCGTCCTGGCGCTCGGGCTGATGGCGCTGGGCACCCTGCCGGCGGCCACCGGCAGCGTCTGGACAGGACTGGACCGGCTGGCCGACCGGATGGGGGTGCCGCCCGCCGGGACGGGCGGGGGCACCACCCACCGGGTCGCCCGCGGGGTGATCCGCGGGCTGCGCGGGCTGCTGCGGCTGCTGGCCGCGCTCGGCTGGCGGCTGCTCTTCCTGCTCGCCCCGCTCGCCCTGGCCGTCTGGGTGGTCGGCAGCGGCTGGAGCACCGTGGTCACCTGGCTGGACGACCACTTCGCGCTGGTGGTCGCGCTGGCCGTGGTCGCGGTGGTCGTCGGGGTGCTCTCCGCGGCGTACTTCGGCGGTCGGCTCCAGGTCCTGGCCGAGGACCGGTCCGGGGAGAAGATGCTGTGGAGCTGGCGCCGCGTCGCCCACCCTGCCGGGGTCTCGGCCAGCTGGGCGGTGGTCTACGGAACCGGCTACCTGGTGCTGGCGCTGGTGCTGGTCCGCGACCCGTGGGACTGGCGTGCGGACGCCTGGGCCCAGGCCCTCTGCCTGACCGCGCTGCTGCTCGGGGCCCTGCTCACCCTGGTCGTCCCGGTCGCGGTACCGCTGCGGGCCCTGGCGGGGGTGGTGGTCGCCGAGCAGGACCGGGCGCACACGGTGCCGGAGTTCCTCGCCACGCCGGGCGACTTCGCCGGGCACGACGTCGGCGAGATCACCGCCGACCAGTCCTACGTGGTGGACCTGATCCAGCGTGACGCGGCCTACCGGCGCTGGGTCGCCTACCAGCCCGGCAAGGGCGTGGCGGTGCCGCGGCTGACCAGGTCCGGGCAGAGGATCCGCCGGCTGGTCCGCCCCGACGGGTCGCGGTCGTCCGGCCTCAGCTGATCGGCGTCAGGGCCGGCCGTTTGGGGCTGACGGTGTCGCCGCTGGACCGGCCGGTGACCCGGCGGTGCACCCACGGCACCGCGTGCTCGCGCACCCAGCGCGCGTTCTGCCGCCGGGCCTCGGCCCGCGTGGTGCGGGGCTGCTCGGGCACCGCCGGCTCGACCAGCCCGTGGGCGACGCCCAGCCGGTCGAGGGTGGCGATCGCGATGTGGCTGTGGCCGAAGGAGTTCAGGTGCATCCGGTCGTCGTCCCAGATCGCCCAGGCGGGGGCGTCCCGCATCCGCCACATGTCGACCACCAGGGCGCCGTGGCTGTCGGCGATCTCCCGCACCCACTCGTTGTAGATCGCCATCCGGCCGCGCACCGGGCGGAAGATCACCGAGATCCCCGGGTCGTAGGCGGTGAACATCACCACCGTCGCGCCGGTGGCGGCCAGCCGGCCGATCGCGCCGTCGTACGCCGCCGCGAGGGCGTCGATGTCGACCTTCGGACGCAAGATGTCGTTCGCGCCGGCGTAGATCGTGACCAGGTCCGGGGCCAGCGCGACCGCCGGCTCGACCTGCTCGTCCAGGATCCGGTGCAGCTTGCGGCCCCGGATCGCCAGGTTCGCGTAGCCGAAGTCCGGCGTCTGCCGCGCCAGCACCTCCGCGACCCGGTCCGCCCAGCCCCGCAGCCCGTTCGGCCGGGCCGGGTCCGGGTCTCCCACGCCCTCGGTGAAGGAGTCGCCGAGCGCGACGTACCGATGAAACTCCATGCCGGGTAGGTTACGTGCCGTGCTGCTCTCCGACCGCGACATCCTGGCTGAGATCGATGCCGAGCGGATCACACTCAACCCCTGGGACTCCGCGATGCTGCAGCCGTCGAGCATCGACGTGCGCCTCGACCGGTTCTTCCGGGTGTTCGAGAACCACAGGTACCCCCACATCGACCCCGCCGAGGACCAGCCGGAGCTGACGCGGGAGGTGGTGCCGGAGGGCAACGACCCGTTCATCCTGCACCCCGGCGAGTTCGCGCTGGGCTCGACGTACGAGGTGGTCTCGCTGCCCGACGACGTGGCGGCGCGGGTGGAGGGCAAGTCCTCGCTGGGGCGGCTGGGGCTGCTGACGCACGCCACGGCCGGCTTCATCGACCCCGGCTTCACCGGGCACGTCACGCTGGAGCTGGCCAACGTGGCGACCCTGCCGATCAAGCTCTGGCCAGGGATGAAGATCGGCCAGCTGTGCTTCTTCCGGCTGACCAGCCCCGCCGAGCACCCCTACGGCTCGCCGAAGTACGGCTCGCGCTACCAGGGGCAGCGTGGCCCGACGCCTTCCCGGTCCTTCCAGAACTTCCACCGCACGCCGATCTGACCCCCGCCCGGTAGCCGCCCTGGGGTGGCGGCTGGATCTGCCGTTTGGACCCAAACGGCAGATTTCGGGGCCATTTCTCTGTCGTTTGGGTCCACACCGCAGGTGTTGACCGTGGGGCCAGGCTCAGCCGTCGAGCCGGTCGGCGACGCGGCGGAGCCCGTGGGCGAGCTGGGTACGGCGGGGGGTGCGGGGCATCCGGCGGGTGGGCGTGGAGCGCTCGGTGATGAGTTGTCGGGCGACCTTCTCGATGTCGGGGTAGCTGTTCATGGTGGTCTCCTTGGTGACCGATGGGTCAGAGCTGACGAAGGACGATGTCGCCGGTGACGGACCGGGCGCGGATCTCGAGGTGGTCCTGGCCCTCCTCGGGCTGGCCGGCGCCGACCAGGCTGGACCTGATCGAGCCGGTCGTGGTGGTGATGTCGGTCCAGACGGGGACCCCGCCGGGGACGCCGACCTCGACGTCGCCGGAGGCCCCGTTGGCCACCAGGCTGCCGGCGTGTGCGGTGCCGACCGAGAGGTCGCCGCTGCCAGTGGTGAAGGAGAGGTCGCCGCGCACCTCGGTGACGACGAGGTCCCCGGACCCGGTCTTCACGGCGGTCGCACCCTCGGCCCGTTGGACCTCGACGTCGCCCGAGCCGACCGACACCGCGGTTGCGGCCTGGACGCTGCCGAGGCGGACGTCCCCGGACCCGGACTTGACCCTCAGCGGTGCCGCGGCGCGGCGGACCTCGATGTCACCGGAGCCCGTCTCGACGGCAGTGGCGGCCTCGACGGCGGCGATCACGATCTCGCCGGAGCCGGACTTCACCTGGCACTGGCCCAGCCTGCCCTCGACCTCGATGTCGGCCGAGCCGGTCCTGACCCGGGCCTCGGAGTCGGCGGGAAGGATGACGGTCACGTCCAGCTCGGGCTCTCCGCCGAGGAATCCGGAGCGCGTTCGGGGAGCGATGATGCTGATCTGGTCATCCTCCCGGCTGACGGCGTCCTCGGCGCCTCGACCCTCGACCCGGACGTAGGTCTCCTGGGTGTCGGTCGCGCTCAGGCGGACGCTGCCCTTGCCGGTCTGGACGAGGAGTCGGATCGGGTCGGGGGTGTGGAAGCGGTGCTCGGTCACGTCGGGCTCCTGACAAGGTCGGTGGAGGGTGTGCTCGCCCGCGGGCACGGCGCGTCGCGCCGTCCCGGGGGAAACGGGGGGTCTAGACCCAGCCGGACATCCGGCGGCCGCGTCTGCCGCCGAGCTGGTCGTTGCTGAGGAAGGGGATGCTCGAGAGATCCAGGTCGATGTTGATCGCCGTCTCGCTGGTGGCCGCGCGGACCACGTTGACCAGCCAGGTGTTGAGACTGTGGCCGGCCTTGGCGGCCATCTCCTCGGCGCGGGCCTTCACCGACTCCGGGATGCGCAGGGTGATCCGGGCCATCCCGCCCTCCTCGGCCTCGTCGAGGGGCGGCGCCGAAGGCGGCGCGGGCGGGGTGGGGGGCAGCGCGGCGGGTGCCTGCACGACGAACTCGAGCTCGCGTCCGTTCAGCCGGACGTCGACGGCGCCGGCGGGCATCTCGGAGGTGATCTCCGCGGCGGCCTGGGACAGCGCCTCCATGAGCGCGAGTCGCGCGGCCGGGTCGAGTGCCAGCGCCAGCCGCTCGGCCGCCTGCCGGGTCTCCTCGCTGCCGGTGTCCGCAGCGGCGACCAGGTCTCGCCGGAGGCTGTCGACGTACGGGGTGATGTCCATGTGCACCACTATGACATCACTGTGACGTCATAGTCAAGAGAGTGTGACATCAAAATGGTGGTGGCATTGGTGGCACCGTCCGTCATCGGGTGCGGTCCGGCCGGCCACGCACCCGGCCACGGCACCCGCCCAGGACACGGCTACTGGTGCGTACGACGCGCCAGTTACGTCGTACGCACCAGTAGCCGGG
>NZ_DAOMFK010000117.1:0-6661 GCF_035429765.1 Nocardioides sp.
AGCGCCGGGGCCAGCCCGTGGGCGGACGGGTCGCCCGTCGCGGTCCGCACCGTGCCCCCACCCACCACCCACACCGACGACGTGGTGGTGGTGGTCAGCTCGTCCAGGCCGTCGTCACCGCGGAAGACCCACGCGTCGACGCCGCGCCGGGCGAAGACGCCGGCCATCACCGGCGCCATCCGTGTGTCCGCGCACCCGATCGCCTGGGCGGCGGGACGGACCGGGTTCGCCAGCGGGCCGAGGAAGTTGAACGTGGTGGCCACGCCCAGCTCGCGGCGCGGGACGGCGGCGTGGCGCAGCGCCGGATGGAAGGCCGCGGCGAAGCAGAAGGTGATGCCGACCTCCTCGACGACCTCCGCGACGCGGTCCGCCGGCAGGTCGAGACGGATGCCCAGCGCCTCCAGCACGTCCGCGCTGCCCGACTGGGAGGAGGCCGACCGGCTGCCGTGCTTGACGACACGGGCACCGGCGCCGGCGGCCACGATCGCCGCCATCGTGGAGATGTTGACCGACATCGACCGGTCCCCTCCGGTGCCCACGACGTCGAGCACCCGTCCGGGAACCCGGATGGCCGTGGCCTCGGCGTACATCGCCTCGACCAGGCCGGACACCTCGTCGATGGTCTCCCCCTTGCTGCGCAGGGCGACCGCGAACCCGGCGATCTGGGCGGGGCTGGCCTCACCGGCGAGGATCTCGCCCATCGCCCACCCGGTCTGCTCGGCGCTGAGGTCCCCTCCAGAGATCAGCGTCGAGAGCACCTCGGGCCAGTCGTGGGTCATCGCGTCGTCTCGAGGCCGGTGAACAGGCCGGGTCAGCCGACGGCCGGCACGCGGGGACGCAGCAGCGCGACCACCGCCTCGGCCAGCTGGATCGGGTCGATCGGGTGCGGGACAGCGGCCTCGGCCCGCGACCAGGTCGCCAGCCAGGCGTCTGCCGGGCGCCCGGTGAGCACCAGGACAGGCGGGCAACGGAAGATCTCGTCCTTGAGCTGCTTGGCGATGCCCATCCCACCTGCGGGCACGGCCTCGCCATCCAGGATGGCCAGCGCGATGCCGCCGGCGTCCATGTTCTGGATCACCACCGGCTCGGTGGCGACCTCGACGTACTCCAGCTCCGGCAGGTCCGGGTGCGGCCTGCGGCCCAGCGCGAGGATCACCTGCTGGCGGACGGCGACGTCGTCGCTGTAGACGAGCACCTTCAGCGGCGCGGTCGAGGCAGAGCTGGCAGCGTTCACGAGCCCGATGCTACCGGTCCGCGTCCCTGGCCCGGGCCGCTACCTCGAGCCGGTCCAGCCGGCGGTCCTCGCGCGCCGCCTCCTTCATCGACGAGCGCACCCACTGGGCGAAGAGCACCCCGAACAGCAGCAGGCCGACCAGGTCACCGGAGGCCCACAGGATGCCCCCGGCGAGGTGCTGGTCGGCGGCGACCGTGGGCAGCCAGCCGGCCATCGGGCCCTCGCGCAGGGCGGCGTAGTAGTCACCCGCCAGCAGCGTGGAGGCGCCCATGATGGTCACCCCCAGGAAGGCGTGGAACGGGAGCGTCATCAAGATCATCAGCATCCGGAAGGGGTAGGCCACCCGCCCCGGAACCGGGTCCACGCCGACCAGCGGCCAGAAGAAGAGCGACCCCACCAGCACGAGGTGGACGTGCATCATCTCGTGCACGTACGTCGAGCTCAGGCTGGCGTCGTACCACCGGGTGAAGTAGAGGGCCCAGGGCGACACCACGTACAGCGTGAAGGTCAGCGGGGGGAAGGTGAGCACGCGGGCCACCCGGGAGTGCAGGACTACGAGCAGCCAGCGGCGCGGCCGGGGCGGCAGCGTCCGCAGCGCCAGCGTCACCGGCGCCCCCAGCGCCAGGGCCAGCGGGACCAGCATGGCCAGGATCATGTGCTGGACCATGTGGACGCTGAGCAGCGTGGTGTCGTAGGCACCCAGCCCGGACTGGGTCGCGAACGCGAACGACCCCATGCCGAGCACGACGAAGAAGAACGTGCGCGACCACGGCCACGCGTCCCCGCGGCGGCGCAGGGTCGACACGCCCACCAGGTAGAGACCGGCGACCCACACCGTGGCCACGAACAGCCAGGGGTCCAGCCCCCACTCGGAGAGGAGCCGACCCCAGCCCCACTCCGGGAGCGCGGCCGTCGTGTCCCACGCCGTGTTGTCCACGATCTGAACAATATGTCGGGACTCGGAGGGGGGTCGGGGTGCCCTCACCCCCATCTATGGCCATAATGTCCCCCGTGGCGACTGCTTCCGTGATTCCTGCCTCCCGTCTGCACGGGCACATCGACCGGCCGAGCATGGTCAGTGTCGGGACGATCATCTGGCTCTCCAGCGAGCTGATGTTCTTCGCCGCCCTGTTCTCGGCGTACTTCACCGTGCGTGCGGTCAGCCCGGAGCTGTGGGCGCAGGAGACCGAGAAGCTCAACGTGACGTTCGCCACGATCAACACCATCATCCTGGTGCTCTCGTCGGTCACCTGCCAGCTGGGCGTCTTCGCCGCCGAGCGGGGCCAGGTGGGACGGACCGGCTCGGTGCTGAACCCCGGCAACTGGGGGCTGCGCGAGTGGTTCGTGCTGACCTACATCATGGGTGCGGTCTTCATCGCCGGCCAGTCGCTGGAGTACGCCGAGCTCATCCACGAGGGCGTGACCATCCCGAGCTCGGCCTACGGGACCCTGTTCTACCTGGCCACCGGCTTCCACGGCCTGCACGTGACCGGCGGACTGATCGCCTTCCTCTTCGTGCTCGGCAGGACCTTCGTCGCGCGCAGGTTCACCCATGAGCAGGCGGTCAGCGCCATCGTCGTCTCCTACTACTGGCACTTCGTCGATGTGGTGTGGATCGCCCTGTTCGCGACGATCTACCTCGTCCAGTAGCAGCCCACCCCGGACCCGATAGGACACAAGGTGCGACTCCTGAACCGCTCCGCCGGACTCGTCTCACGACACCGCCGTGGACGCCTGGCCGGACTCCTGGTCATGCTCCTCGGGCTGGTGCTCACGGGTGGTCTCTACGCCGCCTTCTCCCCCGCAAGCGCGGAGCAGACGCAGAGCACCGACGAGCTCGTCGCGCAGGGGCGTGAGCTGTTCCTAGTCGGCTGCTCGACCTGCCACGGCCAGAACGGCGAGGGGGTGCGCACGCAGGACGGCAAGCAGCTGGGGCCCTCCCTCGTGGGCGTGGGCGCCGCCGCAGTCGACTTCCAGGTCGGCACCGGACGGATGCCGATGGCCCAGCCCGGCGCCCAGGCGCCGCGCAAGGAGCCGGTGTACGACGAGGGCGAGATCGCCGCACTCGCGGCGTACGTCGCCTGGCTCGGCCCCGGCCCGGCCATTCCCACCCCCGACGACTACTCGGTCGAGGGGCTCTCGGAGGAGGAGCGCGCTGCCGCGGTGACCCGGGGAGGCCAGATCTTCCTCACCAACTGCACGGCCTGTCACGGGTTCTACGGCTCGGGTGGGGCGATGCCGCGCGGCGGCCACGCGCCGGCCATCCGGGGCGTCTCGGACAAGCACATCTACGAGGCCATGCTCACTGGACCGCAGGCGATGGACGTGTTCTCGAACGGCAACATCCCCCCTGACGGCAAGCGGGACGTGATCGCCTACCTGAACTCCATCCAGGAGAACCCCGACTTCGGCGGCTTCAGCCTGGGCTCCTTCGGCCCCGTCAGCGAAGGTCTCGCGGCCTGGATCCTCGGCGTCGGCGTCCTCGTCGGGGCCGCGGTCTGGATCGCCGCGCACTCCACCCGTTCCAGCAAGGAGAAGGCGGCAGACTCGTGACCCACTCGGACGAGAACCTTCCTGTCCCGAGCCAGGGGGACCCGATCCCCGATCCGGGGCTGCCGCCGCACCTGCCGCGGCCGACCGACGTCGACCCGCACGCCGAGAAGCGTGCCGAGCGCCAGGTCGCGACGTTCTTCACGCTGTCGATGGTCTGTGCCGTGCTGTTCGTGGTGTCGTACTTCGTGTTCGAGATCGGCGACGACCCCACGATCGTTCTCGGCATGGGCGCCTCCACCGTGGCGCTGGGCGCCACCCTCGGCGGTGCCCTGCTGTTCATCGGGCTGGGGGTCATCCAGTGGGCCCGCAAGCTCATGGGGGACCACGAGATCGCCGAGCAGCGGCACCCGATCGCCTCGTCGGCCGACGACCGGGAGGTCGCGCTGGCAGCGGTGAGCCAGGGGGTCGAGGAGTCCGGCATCGGTCGTCGCCCGCTGGTGCGCAACACGCTGCTCGGGTCGCTCGGGCTGGTCGGCATCCTGCCCATCATCGCGCTGCGCGACCTGGGCCCCACCCCCAGTCAGGTCGCAGACAGCGGCGTGCCCGGGGCCGGCCTGGAGAACACGCTGTGGACCGAGGGCATGCGCGTGGTCCGCGACGTGCTGGGGACCCCGATCCGGGTCGACCAGCTGGAGATCGGCGACCTGGTCAACGGCCAGCCGGAGGCGAACTTCACCGGCGGTGAGGACGGCGGACCGCTCGAGGGCGTCGAGCTGCAGGTGGCCAAGGCCAAGTCCTCGGTGATCCTCTTCCGGATGGAGCCCGACGAGATCATCCCCGGCGACGGCCGCGAGGACTGGGCCGTGGAGGGCATCGTCTGCTTCTCCAAGATCTGCACGCACGTCGGATGCCCGATCTCCCTGAACGAGCGCACCACCAACAACGTGCTGTGCCCCTGCCACCAGTCCACCTTCGACCTGGCCGACAGCGGCAAGGTGGTGTTCGGCCCGGCCGCGCGCCCGCTCCCCCAGCTGCCGCTGGCCGTGGACGCCGAGGGCTACCTGGTGGCTCAGAGCGACTTCACCGAACCCGTCGGACCGAGCTACTGGGAGCGTGACTCCGAATGAGCGTCGACACCAGCCAGGTGGCCACGAGCAACCGCGACGCCGCGGCGTCGGCCAAGAAGCCGGGTCGCGGGGCGGCGCTCGCCAACTGGGCCGACGAACGTCTCGGGCTGGCCACGGCCTCGAAGAAGATGATCCGCAAGGTCTTCCCCGACCACTGGTCGTTCATGCTGGGTGAGATCGCGCTGTGGAGCTTCATCGTCCTGCTGCTCACCGGGGTCTTCCTCACCCTCTGGTTCAACCCCAGCATGGGCGAGGTCCAGTACCAAGGCTCCTACGACCAGCTCCGCGGGATCCACATGTCCGAGGCGTACGCCTCGACGCTCAACATCTCCTTCGACGTCCGCGGCGGCCTGCTGATGCGCCAGATCCACCACTGGGCGGCGATGCTGTTCGTGGCGGCGATGCTGATCCACATGATGCGGGTGTTCTTCACCGGCGCCTTCCGCAAGCCGCGGGAGATCAACTGGGTGATCGGCACGCTCCTCCTTCTGCTCGGCACGCTCGAGGGCTTCACCGGCTACTCGCTGCCCGACGACCTGCTGTCCGGCACCGGCATCCGCGCCGCGGACGGATTCATGAAGTCGGTGCCGATCGTGGGCACCTACATGTCGTTCTTCCTGTTCGGCGGTGAGTTCCCCGGCGAGTCGATCATCCCGCGTCTCTACGCCGTGCACATCCTGCTGATCCCCGGCCTGCTGCTCGCCCTGGTGGGGGCGCACATGCTGCTGGTCGTCTACCACAAGCACACCCAGTGGCCCGGCCCCGGTCGCACCGAGGAGAACGTGGTCGGCTACCCGATGCTGCCGGTGTACGCCGCCAAGGCAGGTGGCTTCTTCTTCATCGTCTTCGGCGTCACCGCGCTGATGGGCGGTCTGCTGAGCATCAACCCGGTCTGGAAGTTCGGCCCGTACGACCCCTCCAAGGTGACCGCAGGTTCGCAGCCCGACTGGTACATGGGCTGGCCCGACGGCGCGCTGCGCATCTTCCCGGGCTGGGAGTCGCACTTCTGGGGCTTCACGCTGCCCTGGAACGTCTTCCTGCCGATCATCGTGCTCCCCGGCGTGATGACCGTCATCTTGATCTCGCTGCCGTTCCTGGAGGCCTGGATCACCGGCGACAAGCGGGAGCACCACCTGCTGCAGCGCCCGCGCAACGCGCCCACCCGGACCGCCACGATGGTCGCGCTGATGACCTTCTACGGGCTGCTGTGGGCGGCCGGTGGCAACGACCTGATCGCGATCAACCTCCACCTGAGCATCAACCAGATCACCTACTTCATGCGGGCGGCGGTGTTCGTGGGCCCGGTGATCGCCTTCATCATCACCCGGCGCTGGTGCATCTCCCTGCAGCGGCACGACCGCGAGAAGCTGCTGCACGGCTACGAGACCGGCATCATCATGCGCTCCCCGGAGGGCGGCTACTCCGAGAAGCACCTGCCGCTCAGCGAGGAGCGCGCGTACACGCTGACCGCGCGGGACCGGGACGAGGTGTACGCGCTCGAGTCGGACGTCGACGAGAACGGCGTGGCCAATCCCCACACCCGCGGCCAGCGCCGTCGGGCGCGGCTGTCGGCCTTCATGTTCGCCGACAACGTGCAGAAGCCGACGCCCGAGGAGCTCGAGGAGGGTCACCACCACGCCGAGACCGAGCACGAGCTCCAGGTGCCGATGGAGGGACACCCCGCCTCCGGCCACGAGTTCGACGGCCACAACCAGCACGACACCAAGGACGCCCCCCTGCGCCCCGGCCACTGACCCGTCGCTGTTTGACCGCCGACCCGTCGCTGTTTGACCGCCGACCCGTCGCT
>NZ_DAOMFK010000117.1:6761-9497 GCF_035429765.1 Nocardioides sp.
CGTCGCTGTTTGACCGCCGACCCGTCGCTGTTTGACCGCCGACCCGTCGCTGTTTGACCGCCGACCCGTCGCTGTTTCACCAGGCGGGAGCGTGTGGGGGGTCTACCCGCGTCGCCGCATCGCAGCAAGGATCCCCCGCACCAATCGCTCGGTGGCGTCCTGCGCGGGACCGTGGACGCTCCCCGCGGTGAACACGTCGATGGCGTAGGAACCGTGCCGGCTGATCCA
This sequence comes from Nocardioides sp., assembly GCF_035429765.1. Lineage (GTDB taxonomy): Bacteria > Actinomycetota > Actinomycetes > Propionibacteriales > Nocardioidaceae > Nocardioides. Next base: position 6,990 of record NZ_DAOMFK010000117.1, read on the forward strand.
CTCCCGACGTCTGGTGTCGTGCCGCTGCCGCTCAGGTCCGTGCCACTCGAGGCCGTCGTACTCCGCCGCGTACCGCAGCTCCGGGAGGCCGAGATCGAGGAAGCAGACGCCGTCCGGCCCCTCGACCGGGATCTGCAGCTCCGGCACAGGCAGCACCGCGCAGTCGCGCCAGCGACGTCGCAGGATGCTCTCGCCCGGTGACTCTGACCGTGGGTCGACCTCGGGTGCGAGCTCTCGAAGCTGAACGACCCCCCGGTAGCACCTGAACCGTTCCACGTGAGCCACCAGCTCGGCCACCGAGAAGCCGGCAGCACGGATCACGCAGTCCATGGCGGCGAAGGCCTGGTCGCGGTGGAGCAGCCGACCCACGTCACAGGCGGTACGAAGCGGCTTGGTGACCAGAATCCCCCCGATCTCCATCACGTCGGCCTCGGGCAGCATCCGCTCGCCACTGTCGACCAGCTTGTTGCGAAGCCGGTATCCGGGCGGGCGGTAGATCGAGACGCGAGGGACCACGAGGTGGTCCCCCGGAGCGAGTGCCATAGGCGCTCCGAGCAGCCAGGCGGCCGTCCGGTCGGTCACTACCGCGTCAGGAGGTACGACGAGGCGTAGGCACTGCAGCCGGAGGTCCAGGCCGTCGGAGAGCTGGGCGGCATGGTAGACGCCCGGGAGGGGATGGGCGAGGCAACCGCTCCTGCTCAAGCGCCCGAGGAGCCTGTCGGTCAACCCGAGGTCCAAGGCCTCCGCCCGTCCGAACGGTCGAGCGAGCGGAATGGCGGGAGCGGACGGCAGCCACCACGGCGGGTACGCGGGGAACGGAGGAGGAGGCGGCGGCGGCTGCGTCATGACCACGAGGGTGGCGCCGTCGGCCACCCCCTGGGGACGACAGAGGCTCAGGCTGTGGAAAACCCACCCGATCCCGTGCGCTGGGGAAAACTGGCTCTTCACGATCGAGGGTGTAGTTGGGGTCTGAAGCCGCCGGTCTCGAGTAGGGATCTTGCGATGTAGTTGGTGAGGTTGCGGAACCCGAGGGCGGAACCGCGGAGGTGTTCGAGCCTGCCGTTGATGGCTTCGGTGGGTCCGTTGGATGTGCCGGGGCGGTCGAAGTAGGCCAGGACGTCGGCGGCGCGCTTGGTCAACGTCCGGCCGAGGGTGATGAGCTCGGTGAGCGCCGAGGGGACGCCGCTGCGGATCGAGGCGATGACCTTCTCCATCAGCACGCGGCCGCGGGCTCGGTCGGGTTCGCGGTAGGCGGCGATCAGGCGTTGGTAGATGCCCCAGGTGGCCTCGACCTCGACGTGGGCGTCATCGGCGAAGAGGGTGGTGAGCCGGTCGGCCTGGTTGTCGGTGAGCAGGTCGGCGCCGGTGTGCAGGGTCCGTCGCGCGGAGTAGAGCGGGTCGCCCTGGTAGCCGCGGTGCCCGTGGATGGCTTGCTGGACCCGGCGTCGGCACTGATCGAGGGCGTCGCCGGCCAGGCGTACGACATGGAAGGGGTCGAGTACCGGCACCGCGTCGGGCAGCTCCTCGGCGGCGGCGGTCTTGAAGCCGGTGAACCCGTCCATCGCGACCACCTCGACCCCGTCGCGCCACGCGGGGTCGCGTTCGGCCAGCCATTGTTTGAACGCCTGCTTGGATCGGCCTTCGACCATGTCCAGCAGCCGGGCTGGGCCGGTGCCGTCGCGGATGCCGGTCAAATCGATGATGACGGTGACGTACTTGTCGCCACGGCGGGTGTGGCGCCACACGTGCTCGTCCACCCCGATCGCGGTGACGCCGTCGAGCCGTCCGGGGTCCTCGATCAGCACCCGCTTGCCCTCGGCCAGCACGGCGTCGTTGGCGGTGTTCCAGGCCACCCCGAGTCCCTCAGCGACGCGGGCCACGGTCAGGTGTTGACCCACGATCCCTTCCAGCGCCCACCGCAGTCCCCGACGCGACAGCTTGGCACGCGGCTCCGCGGCACGGGTGGTGTCTTGGCGCCACACGTGCCCACAGTTGGTGCACCGGTACCGGCGGATCGTGACCACCAGCGTCGTGGGCCGCCAGCCCAACGGCTCGTGCGCCAGCCGACGGGTCACGGTGTCGCGGGGCGCCCCTTCGCAGCCGCAGCGGCGGCACCACGCATCGGGCTCGACGACCCGGCACGCCAACACCGCCCGGTCAGGCTCGAGCCGCTGCCCAACCACCTCCAGGCCCAGCTCATCGAGCCGGCAGAACGTGGTCAGGTCAGGGCAAGCAAAGGTAGCGTCAGACACGTCGAGGTCTTCCAGATGGGCGGCGTAGGAACCTCCATCCTCGGGAGACCTCGACGCCTACCCCGGGACCGACGCGCCAACCAGCACTACACCCTCAACTGTGAAGAGCCGGAAAACTGCGACGGGTCAGCTGGAAAACCGCGACGGGTCGGCGGGAAAACCGCGACGGGTCAGCGGAGGGCGGAGCCCTTGGCGTACTGCTCGAAGGGGAGGTTCCAGTCGCCGTAGCCGTTGTCGAGCGTCATCGGACGGTCGG
>NZ_DAOMFK010000118.1:0-7161 GCF_035429765.1 Nocardioides sp.
CGCGAAGGCGCACCCGGGCGGCAGCGCCCGCGGGTCCGGGGGGTCGCCCGGCAGACCCGCGGGCGCGTAGCGCGCCGCCGGGTCGCCGACCTTGGGGAACGCCGCGGAGAGGGCCTCGGAGTAGGGATGCAGCGGGTGGGTGAACACCGCACCGGCGGGGCCGTACTCGACGACGCGTCCGGCGTACATCACCACGATCCGGTCGCACAGGTCGGCCAGCACCGAGAGGTCGTGGCTGATGATCATCATGCCGACGTCGAGCTCGTGGACCAGCCCCGCGATGACCTCGAGCACCTGGGCCTGCACCATCACGTCGAGCGCAGTCGTGGGCTCGTCGGCCACGATCAGCCGGGGCCGGCAGGCCAGGGCCATCGCGATCATCACGCGCTGGCGCTGGCCTCCGGACAGCTGGTGCGGGTAGTCCTTCGCCCGCCCCGGGCCCAGGCCGACCTGCTCGAGGAGCGCCGCGATGCGGTCGTCGACCTGGGTCGAGGACACCTTGGGCTCGTGCAGCCGGATCGGCTCGGCGATCTGGCGTCCGACCCGCTGCACCGGGTTCAGGGAGTGCAGCGCACCCTGGAAGACGATCGAGGCGCCCGCCCAGCGCAGCGCGCGCAGGTCCCCCCACCGCATGGTCAGCACGTCCTCGCCGTCCATGAGCACCCGGCCGGTCACGGTGGCGTTGGCCGGCTGCAGGCGGAGCACGGTGCTCGCCAGGGTGGACTTGCCGCACCCGGACTCGCCCGCGACCCCGACGATCTCGCCCCGCCGCACGGTCAGGTCGACGTCACGGACCGCGGGCAGGCCGCCCTCGGCGGTGCCGTAGGTCACCGAGACCCCCTGCATCTCGAGCAGGGGCGGCGCGGCCCCCGGCGTGGTCATCGCGTCACCGCTCCCTGAGCCGGGGGTCGAGGATCTCCTCGATCGCCTTGCCGATCAGGGTGAACGACAGCACCACCAGCACCACGCACAGGCCCGGCGGGATGATGAACCACCAGGCGCCGGCCGTGGTGGCGCCGATGTCGAACGCGTCGTTGAGCATGGTCCCCCACGAGACCCGGGTGGGGTCGCCCAGCCCCAGGAAGCTGAGCGTGGTCTCGGTGAGGATCGCCACCGCCACGGTCAGCGTGGTGTTGGCGAACACCATCGGCATCACGTTGGGCAGGATGTGGCGCACGATCTGCCGCCAGCGGCCAGCCCCGAGAACCCGGGACCGTTCCAGGAAGGCCCGCTCCTTCACCGAGAGCGTCTGGCTGCGGATCAGCAGGGCCGTGCCCGGCCACGAGGTCACGCCGATGACGATGATGATGGTGCTCAGGGACGGGCCCAGGACCGTGGCGAGCACCAGGGCCAGCGGCAGGAACGGGAGCACCAGGAACCACTCGGTGAAGCGGTACAGCACCGCGGCCGGCCAGCCCGTGAGGTAGCCCGAGGCGAGGCCGATCAGGGTGCCCAGCACCATCGAGATCACGGTGGCCGTGAGCCCGACCAGCAGGGAGATCCGCGCCCCCCAGATCAGCTCGGCCAGGATCGGGCGGCCGTTGTCGTCGGTGCCGAGCCAGAACCGCGTCGAGGGCGGCTCGAGGATCCCACCGGGCGCCTTGGTCACCTCCAGGGTGTCGGCGTCGGCCAGCAGTGGGGCCGCGAGCGCCAGCACGATGAAGACACTGAGGACGATCAGGCCGGCCAGACCGGACCGGTGCCGCCGGAAGACCGCCCACCCGCGCCTCCATGCGTCGCGCCGCTGCTGCCTGGCCAGCTGCCGCGGTGTGAGCCGGCCGGGGGCGGGGCCTGGGGCGGCGTCGCCGGCGCTCATCCGGGGTCCCCGCGGCGGTGTGAGCGGAGCGAGCAGCGTCGTGGGGTGTTCATGTCCGCACCCTCGGGTCCAGTGCGCCGTACAGCAGGTTCGCCGCCAGGTTGGCGAGGATGACACCGGTGGTCGCCACCAGGAAGGTGCCCTGCAGCACGGGGTAGTCGGGATAGGCCAGCGCCTCGGTCGCCAGCAGGCCCAGGCCCGGGATCGAGAAGACGGTCTCCACGGTGATCGCCCCGCTGACCACGAACCCGATGTTGAGGGCGACCACGGTGGTCGTCGGCAGCAGCGCGTTGCGGACCGCGTGCCGGTTGCGTACCTGGAGGTCGCGCAGCCCCTTGGCCCGGGCGGTGGTGAGGTAGTCCTCCCTGAGCTCGCCCAGGATCGAGCTGCGCATGATCAGCTGGTAGTCCGCGAGGTAGGCCAGCGTCAGCGTGGTCACCGGCAGTACCAGGTGCCATGCGGTGTCCAACCAGTACGCCGGGGTGCCGGGGGTCATCCCGGGTGAGTGCAGCCCGCCGGTCGGGAACACCCCGGGCAGCGGACCGACCCCCACCGCGAAGCCCATGATGAGCAGCAGCCCGAGCCACCACTCCGGCATGGAGTACAGCGTGAGGGACGTGGCGGTCGAGGTCTGGTCGAAGGTCCCGCCCCGGTTCCAGCCGCCACGGATCCCCGCCCACACCCCGATCAAGGTCGCCAGCACCGTCGAGGTCCCCACCAGCAGCAGGGTGGGCCACATGGCGTCCTTGATCAGCTCGGTCACCGGGACCCGGAAGCTCAGCGAGATCCCGAGGTCCCCGGTCACGATGCCCTTGGCGTAGATGACGAACTGCTCCCACACCGACTTGTCGAGGCCGTAGGCGCGCCGGAACTCCTCGAGCTGCTCCGGCGTGGTGAACCGGCCCCGGCCCAGCGTCCGGGCGGGGTCACCGGGCAGCACCCGGAAGAGGAAGAAGCTCGCGGCCAGCATGAACACCAGGCTGCCCAGGGAGCCCAGCACCTTGCCGAGGAGGTAGCGGCCGTAGCCACGCCATCGCGCCGCGGCAGTCCCCCCGGCGGGAGCCAGCTGCTCCGACTGGGCGACCAGCGTCACTCGCGGTCCTCCGCGCTGCTCCGGCGCCGGAGCACCACCACCGCGCCGATGCCGAGGACCGCCAGCGCGGCGACCCCGAGGGCGACGACCACCCCGGTCCCGGTGCCGGACTCCTCCCCGGAGTCACCCGCAGCGACGGGCGTGATGTGCGAGTAGTTGTAGGTGCCGAACTGCTGCAGCCACACCCCGCCGGGATCCGGCTGGGGGCGGAAGCCCTCGAACCGGTCGCTGCGGTAGGCCTCGCCGGTCTTGTCGTAGGTCGTGACCAGGTAGGGCGCGTCCTCGTAGAGCATCTGCTGCATCTGCTTGATCATCTCGGCGCGCTTGGTGTCGTCCAGCTCGACCCGCTGCGCCTCGTAGAGCGCGTCGTACTCCTTGTCGCAGTACCACGAGTCCGACCAGTTCCCCCGCTGGCCGCACGTGAAGTAGGACAGCATGGAGTCCGGGTCGGGGTCGACGTACCAGCCCCACTCGAAGACGTCGAAGTCGCCGTCGAGGATGATCTGGGTCAGCTTGCTCGACTCGACCGGGACCACCTTCGACTCGATCCCCAGCTCGGCCAGCCACTCGGAGAAGAAGTCCATGGTGTCCCGGGAGGAGCCCGAGTCGGACCTGGCGTGCAGCCGCAGCTCCCCGATCGGGCTTCCGTCCGGCATCGTCCGGAGCCCGTCGTCCCCCATGGTGTAGCCGGCCTCGTCGAGCAGCTGGCCGGCCTTCTCCAGGTCGAAGGTGAACTTCTCGTCCTCGGGCACCTCCCATCGGAAGGTCGGGAACGACGGGGGCACGATCGTGGTGCCCGGCTGGGCCGCACCCTGGAAGGCCTTCGCCGCGATCTGGTCCAGGTCGAGGGCGTAGCCCAGGGCGTAGCGGAACTTCGGGTCCTGCACCGCGGGGTTGCCGTCGCCCATCGGCTCACCGGTCTCCAGGTCGACCGCGCCGGCGTTGAACGCGATCTGGTTGAAGGACGGGGAGAGCCCGAGGTTGGTCTCGACGTTGTCCTCCTTGGCCAGCCGGTCCACCACCAGGGGCGACACCTCGTCCACGAAGTCGATCTCGCCCTTGATGAGCGCCTGCGCGGCCGGGTCCTCGGCCTTGAAGACCCGGAACGTGACGCCGTCGATGTGCGGAGCCCCCTGCCAGTAGTCCGGGTTGGCCTCGAAGCGGTACGTCGACCCCCCGGCCGTGCCCTCGACGAGCCGGAACGGCCCCGAGCCCACCACCGGCTGGCCGTCGGTCGGCTCGTTGGCGTAGCTCTTGACCTCGCTCTCGCTGACGTCCTTCCAGATGTGCTCCGGGATGATCGGGATGGGCAGCAGTGGGAGCACGGCGTTCGGCTTCTTCAACGTGAGCACCACGGTCGTGTCGTCCGGCGCAGTGACCGACTCGACACCTCCGAGGTAGCTGCCCCAGGTCGCGGCCTCGGGGCCCCCGTCGATGACGCGGTTGTAGGTGTAGGCGACGTCCTTCGCGGTCAGCGGCTCCCCGTCGGACCACTCGATGCCGTCGTGGACGCGGAAGGTCCAGGTCAGCCCGTCCTCGGAGGTCTCCCACTCCTCGGCCAGCCCGGTGGGCTGGACCGACATGTCCTCCATCGAGTAGCCGATGAGGTAGTCGTACATCAGGCCCCACATCTCGTAGGACTCGGCCTCGATCCCCAGGAACGGGTTGAAGGAGTCGACCTCGTTGGTGAACCCCACGGTGAAGATGTCGTCGCCGGCGGCCGCGGCGGGCCCGGCTCCGACACCGAGCGCCGCAGCCATCGCGCACAGGGCCAACGCGAGTGCCGGCACGAGCCCGGCCCGGGTACGGTGTCGCCCGTGACCGCCGGTGACCGTCCTCGCCCGCCCGTCGCCCGTCGCGACGACGGCTTCGCCCACACCGAGCACGGCGTGATGCGCCCCGACCCGTTCGCGTGGATGCACGACGCCGACTCCCCCGACGTCTTGGCCCACCTCGTCGCCGAGCGCGACTGGTACGACACCTCGGTTGCCCATCTGCTCCCCTTCGTCGCGACCCTTCGGGCCGAGATGATCACCCGGCTCCCCCAGGTGGACCTGTCGCCCCCGTGGCGCCGTACCCGCTTTTCCTACTACACGCGGCATCCTGCGGGAAGTGACTACGCCCAACTGTTGCGGGAAATTCGCAGGCCCGAGACCGCCTCCGCGACGGAAACCGATCCGCAGGCCCCCACCGACGCCGAAAACCGTGCGGGAGAGGTGCTCCTCGACGTGGGCGGCCTGGCGACCGGCAGTGGCTACCTCGAGCTCGGCCTGAGCATGGTCAGCCCGGACGAGGACCTGCTGGCCTACTCCGTCGACACCACCGGTGACGAGGTCTTCGCGCTCCGGTTCCGGGACCTGCGCACCGGTGCCGACCTGGCCGAAGAGGTGCCGCGGACCTACTACGGGGGCGCCTGGAGCGCCGACTCGGCCTGGTTCCTCTACACCGTGCACGACGAGGCCTACCGCCCGTTCCAGGTGTGGCGGCACCGGCTGGGCACCCCGGTCTCCGACGACGTGCTCGTCCTCACCGAGCCCGACGAGAGGTTCGAGGTGACCCTGCGGGAGACACGGACCGGCGAGCTCGTCGTGGTGTGGAGCGAGTCGAACAGCACCAGCGAGGTCTGGGTGCTCGACGCCGCGGACCTCAGCCGGGCACCCCGCTCGGTCGGCGGCCGGCGACCGGGCGTCCGCTACCACGCCGAGCCGCGCCGGCTGCCCGACGGCTCACGGGACCTGCTCGTGGTCACCGACGACGACGCGGTGGAGCTCCGGCTGATGCGTGCACCGGTGCCGGACGATGTGGGCCAGGACTCCTCGACCTGGGTCCAGGTCCGGCCCGAGTCACCTTCGCAGCGACTGCTGCGGGCCGACGCCTTCGCCGAGGGTGTGGTGCTGACGCTGCGGACCGGTGGCGGGCAGTGCCTCGTGCTGGTGCCGCACGACGACCTCGCCGGAGCGCGGGGTTGTCAGCGACTCGAGAGCGAGCTCCCCGGCGGTGAGGTCGCCCTGGCCCGCACGCCGCTGTACGACGACGGCAGCGTCACCGTGCGCGAGGAGTCCTGGCTGCAGCCCGCCGAGTGCCGCTCCTGGGACCTGGGCAGCGGAGCGCTGCGCCCCGTGTGGCGGCAGCAGGCCCCGGGCTTCGACCCCTCGCGGTACCTCACCGAGCGGCTCACGTTCCCGTCGCCGGACGGCACCGCCGTGCCGGTGACGCTGCTGCGGCACCGCGACACCCCGCTGGACGGCACGGCGCCGGCCCTGGTCTACGGCTACGGCTCCTACGAGGCGGTCTTCGAGCCCGAGTGGGACCCGGCGTTGCCCAGCCTGCTGGACCGGGGGCTCGTCTACGCCTTCGCCCACATCCGCGGCGGCGGGGAGATGGGCAGAGCGTGGTACCTCGACGGGAAGCTGCGCCACAAGCAGCACACCTTCGACGACCACGTCGCCGTGGCCGACGGCCTGGCCGCCGCCGGGCTGGTCGACCCGGACCGCATCGTGACCCGTGGGCTCAGCGCGGGCGGCCTCCTCCAGGGGGCGGTGTTCTCGCAGCGACCGGACCGGTGGTGCGCAGTCGTGGCCGAGGTGCCCTTCGTCGACGTGGTGACCACGATGTTCGACGCGGCCACCCCGCTCACCGCCACGGAGTGGGAGGAGTGGGGCGACCCACGCGTGCGCGAGGAGTTCGACTGGATGCTGGCCTACTCGCCCTACGACAACCTGCCGCCGGCGGGATCCCGGCCCGACCTGCTGGTGACCGGGGCGCTGCACGACCCGCGGGTGATGGTGCGCGAGCCGGCCAAGTGGGTCGCCGCGCTCCGGGCCACCGATCCGGAGTGGTCGCCGCGCTGCCTGTTCCGGGCCGAGACCGGCGCGGGGGCCCACGTCGGCCCCTCGGGCCGGTTCGGCCACCTGGCCTACGAGGCCGAGATCTACGCCTGGGTGCTCGACCGGGTCGGCCTGGCGCCCACGGACCGGGACGGCGCGTCCGGAGCGCCGGCGTGACCGGGCCGACGCCGCCCGCCGACCTGCACGCCGAGGTGCTGCAGGTCGCCCGGGACCTGATCCGGATCGACACCACCAACGGCAACGAGACGCCGGCCGCGGCGTACCTCGCCGAGTACCTGGCGCGGCGGCTGGCCGGCACCGACGCCGAGCAGGTCGTGGAGATCGACCTGGTGGCCCGGGACCCCGCCCGGGCGAACCTGGTCGCCCGCCTCCCCGCCGACCCGTCACGAACGGCGCGCGACCCG
>NZ_DAOMFK010000118.1:7261-9422 GCF_035429765.1 Nocardioides sp.
ACAAAATGCAGGTCCCCCCGGGTCCCTGGCCTTCGTCGGCCACCTCGACGTGGTCCCGGCCGATCCCCGTGACTGGACCCACCCGCCGTTCGCCGCGGTGGTCGACGACACCGGCTACCTCTTCGGTCGCGGTGCGGTGGACATGAAGGGCGAGGTCGCGGCCCGGGTGGTCGCGTTCGCCGAGCTGGCCCGGTCCGGCTTCCGGCCCCGGGCCGACCTGTGGCTGGTGATGGTGGCCGACGAGGAGGACGGCGCCGACGACGTCGGCATGCGGTGGCTGCTCCAGGAGCGCCCGGACCTTCGTCCGGACCTGGCGGTGAACGAGGGGGGCGGGCAGCGCCTCGAGCTAGCCGACGGCCGGACGGTGCTCACCTTCGCCGTGGGTGAGAAGGGGACGCTGCCGGTGCGTGTCTCTGCCCTCGGCGAGGCCGGTCACGCCTCCATGCCCACGGTCGGCGACAACGCGGTGCCCCGGCTGGCGACGCTGGTGTCACGCATCGGCAGGGGCCTGCCCACGCTGGAGTCCTCTCCGCTGCTGGACCACACGCTCGCCGTGCTGCTCGGCGAGGTGCCCGACGACCTCGCCACCGGGCTCGAGCGGGCCGGCGAGCTGCACCCCACGTTCGTCCACTCGCTGCCGCCGCTGGCCGGCACCACGATGGCGCCCACCCTGCTGTCCGGCTCCCGGGCCCGCAACGTGATGCCGGCCCGGGCATGGGTGGAGCTGGACTGCCGGATCCTGCCCGGCGCCACGACGGCAGACGTCGAGGCGGCCGTCCGGTCCCGCCTGGGCCGGGACGTCGCCTACGAGCTGGAGTACCCCGAGCCGATGGTGCCTGGGAGCGACTCTCCCGCGACCGGACCGCTGCCGTCCGCAGTGGCGGCGTTCCTGGCCGAGGCCGATCCCGGGGCGGTCCTGCTGCCGGTGCTGTGCACCGGGTTCACCGACTCGAGCTTCCTGCGTGCCGCGGGTGCCACGGCGGCGTACGGGTTCAGCCCGTTCCGTACGACGCCCCCCGAGGTGCTGGACGCCGGCTACCACAACGCCGACGAGCGGGTGCACGTCGACGACCTGCTGCTCTCGACACGCTTCCACCTGGACCTGGCCCAGCGGCTGCTGGCCTGAGCCGAGCGGCGGACGGGCTCACCCGGCGAGGAACGACAGCCGTACCTCACGCACCGGGTTGTCCACGTTGAGGTCGACCAGGCACAGGCTCTGCCAGGTGCCGAGCGCGAGCCGCCCCGAGAGCACCGGCACCGTCGCGTACGGCGCGACGAGCGCCGGCATCACGTGCGACCGACCGTGCCCTCGGCTGCCGTGGCGGTGCCGCCAGCGGTCGTCGGCGGGGAGGAGGTCGGCCAGCGCGGCGAGGAGGTCCTCGTCGCTGCCGGCACCGGTCTCCAGGATCGCGACCCCCGCCGTGGCGTGCGGCACGAACACGTGCAGCAGCCCGTCGCCCCGACCGCGGACGAACTGCCCTGCCTGGTCGGTCAGGTCCACGACTGAGTCGCGACCACCGGTGCTCACGGTCAGCAGCTGTGACTCCATGCCCTGATCGTGCCAGGCCCGGGAGGGCAGCCGGCATGAGAGGGCCACGGCCGCCGAACGGGGGGACAGCAGCCGTGGCCACGCGGCACATGGGGGGTGACCGCTCGGCCGAGAGCGGTGCGGACCGTGCTAATGCGCTGTGAGGTGGGGGTTGGGTCGCGGTCCACCCGGCTTCCCGGCGTCCCGGCGGCCCGAGGCCGTCGTGGACACTTCAACTGTCCCGCCCCCGGCGACCCGACCGCCAGCGATTGACGCGCAGGTCACACCGCTGGCGGGACGTCGGCCGCGTCAGCCTCGGCGCAGGCTGCGCAGGACGTACTGCATGATGCCCCCGTTGCGGTAGTAGCCGGCCTCGCCGGGTGTGTCGATGCGGACGACCGCGTCGAACTCCACGCTGGGCCCGCCCTCCGTCGCGGCGGTGACCCTGACCGTCCGGGGCGTGCGGCCCTCGTTGAGTGCGGTGACGCCGGTGATCGTGAAGGCCTCCTCACCGGACAGCCCGAGCGACTCCGCGCTCTGGCCGGCGGGGTACTGCAGCGGCAGCACGCCCATCCCGATCAGGTTGGAGCGGTGGATGCGCTCGTAGGACTCCGCGATCACCGCCTTCACGCC
>NZ_DAOMFK010000119.1:0-9335 GCF_035429765.1 Nocardioides sp.
TGGCTGGCGATCGTGGCAGGGGTGGCCCTGCTCGCTGTCGGCGCGCCCTCCGCCCTGGCGGAGACCGGCGGCAGCGAGCCGCGGCAGGTGGCTGCCCGGGCCGACTCCCCCGAGCTCGTGTTCAACGGGCACTTCGAGAACGGGACGCGCGGCTGGAAGACCAACCACCGCGGCCGGCAGGTCATCTCGCACGCGCGGCGCGCGGCCTCCGGCGCCGGCGCCGCCCGGCTGACCAGCCGCCGAGGCCGCGCGGTGATGCTCAACGACGCCCGTCAGACGGTCGCGTCGACGCCACGGCAGACGACTTACACAGCCAGCGCCTACGTCCGCTCCTCCGGCCGCGACCTCACCGGCCGCCTGCGGGTCCGCGAGGTCACCGACCACCGCGTGATCGCCGCCGCCAGCTCCCGGTTCGTGGCGGTCAGCAGCCGGTGGACCAAGGTCGAGCTGGCGTACACCACGGTGCGCACGGGTACGGCTCTGGACCTCAACGTGTTCAGCCTGCGGGTCCCTCGAGGGGTGGCGCTGCTCGTGGACGACGTCTCGATGAGGGAGGGCGACCTGACCACCGACCCCACCGTCCCACCGGCGGGCGAACCGCTGCCCAGCGGACCGCCGACCCCGGGACCGTGCGTGAGCGACCCGATGGGCATCCCGACGCCCGGCTCGACGTACCTGGGCGCTGCGATCAGCGGCGACACGAGCCTGCCGACGCGAGAGGCTCAGCTCGGCGGCCCGCTCGCGCTGCACCGTACGTACTACAAGGCCACGCAGATCAGCAATGCCGTGCGCGACGCGAAGGCGGACCTGGCCGAGGGCCGGCTGCCCTGGATGAGCTTCAAGGCCCCGCTGTCGTGGGCGGACATGGCCGCGGGCAAGGGCACCGCCTGGTCGACCCAGCTGGCCGACGCCTTGGCCACCGTGCCCGGCCCGGTGTGGCTGGCTGTCCACCACGAGCCCGAGAACGACGGCGACATGGCGCTGTGGACGCAGATGCAGGCCCAGATCGCCCCCATCATCCATGCCCGCACCGACAACGTCGCCTACTCGGTGATCTACAGCGGCTGGAACACCTTCGGGGGCGGCAACAACACCGTCGCCACGAAGTGGCCCGGCGACGAGAACATCGACATCCTCGCGATCGACGCCTACAACGACTACGGCGCGGTGCGCAACGGCAAGGTGGGCACCAAGGTGCTCGACCTCACGACGTACTACGCGAAGATGGCCGCGTGGGCGACCGAGCACGGCACCGCCTGGGCCATCGGCGAGACCGGGCAGACCGCGGTCGCCTCCGCGGTGGACCCGACGTGGCTGGACCGGACCTACCACGACATGGTCGCCATGGGCGGTGCGGGGCTCTCCTACTACGACTCCACGGCGAACTCGGTGGCCGACTGGACGCTCGACGACCCGGTGAAGTTCTCCCGGTTCCAGGGGCTGATGCCCTGGTCGGCCAGGCTCTGCTGAGGGCCGCTGCGCTCAGCGAGAGGCACGCGACAAGCGGCGCCACAGCCAGGTCGACGGCACCGTCCGGTCGTCGATGACGTAGGCAGCAGTGGTCTCCTGGAACAGCGTGGCAGCCAGGGACCGCCGCGCGGTCGCCCTGCCGGCGAGCAGGAGCAGGTCGCCCTCCCGCAGCACCTCCTCCCCGGAGGGGCCGGTCGTCACCTCGCCGTCGCGCTCCAGGGCCAGCGGCACCGCGGCCAGGGAGTGGTCCCTCCCCTGCGGGGACCGCATCAGGTCGGCCAGGGGGACCCCGCCACCGGCGAGCCAGGGGGCCAGCGCGGGGGTCTCCTCAGCGGTGAGCGCGACCCGCCACAGGTACGGCGTACTGGTCCCGCAGCGCTCGACCAGCGTGTGCACCATCGCCGCGGCCCAGGCTTCTCCCATCCCGGGCACCCGGGACAGGAAGCCCATCAGCGCCGGGTGCGCCAGCCGGGCCAGCACCTCGTGCGCGACCACGTCGGCGCGGACCATCTCCAGGTCGACCCCGACGCTCTCGTAGAGGGTGGCGTTGCCCGACTTGTTCTGGCGCGCGACCAGGAACGCTCCGGGGTTGATCCGGCGCGCCTGCTCCACCAGCCACAGGTTGGTCATGTCGTTGTCGGTGGCCGCGACGAACGCCGCCGCCCGAGCGAGGCCGGCCGCCTCGAGCGCCTCCGCCTCGAACCGCTCCGACGTCCCCGGCACCGGGTCCCCCTCGACGACGGTCACGTCGACGCCCTCGGCGCGGAGGTCGGCGGTCACGTCGCGGCCGAAGGCACCGTAGCCGCACACCAGCCAGCGCCCCGGGGGGACCGGGGACCGACGGGCCGGCAGCGGGGATCCGGGGGCGCTGGTCAGCCAGCCCAGCAGCTGGTACGCCGCCGGCGAGCGGTAGAGGATGCGCAGGTGGTCGCCGAAGCGGTCGAGCGGGTTGATCACCTCGGGGGAGCCGAAGGCGTGCATCCGCTCCTCGATCTCGGCCGAGCCGGTCTGCGCGATCACCGGGAGCCGGGGCCTGACCAGGGCGGTGGTCATCGCCACGTCCAGGTTGACGTCGTCGGACTCGCTCAGCGCGAGCACGCCCTCGCAGCGCGGATGACCGAGGCCGGCCAGGGCCAGGGTGGCGGTGCTGCGGGCGTCCCCGGCGTACGCGGGAGCGTCCGCCAGGTAGTCGTCCAGGTCCACCGACGCCACGCGCTCCTCGTCGCGCTCGAGGACCACGAAGCGGTAGCCCAGGTCGTCCAGCGAGCGGGCGATCCGCCGCGCGGTCTCGCCGTACCCCACCAGCAGCCAGAACGGGTCCGCCAGGTGCGCCACCTTCCGCCCGAACATCCGCCGGTCCACGGCCCGGCGGAAGGCCCGGTCCTGCAGGAGGGACAGCAAGGAGCCGATCGCGTAGGCCCAGCCGATGACGGAGAGGAAGATCGACGCCGTCACCCACATCCGCTGAGCATCGGTGAAGGGGTACGGCAGCTCCCCGAACCCGATCGTGGTCGCGGTGTAGCTCATGAAGTAGAAGGCGTCGAAGATGCTCAGCCGGGCCGGGTGACCCTCGGCGTCCACGCCCGGGACCAGCGTGAGTCCCAGCACGCTGACCGCGAAGATCAGGATCAGCACGATCAGCGGGACCCGCATCCGGCGCAGCACCAGCAGGATGCCGGCGGTGGCCTGTTCGCCGGCGAGGTCGGGCAGCGGCTGCTCCTCGCCGTCGTGGTGCTGACGTCGGCTCCGGCCGGCGAGGAGCCGGTACCAGTGGTCCAGCAGCGGGTTCGCCATCGCGGTCGGGTCTCGCCTCAGCGGCGCTGCTGGAAGGAGACCGTCTCGACGACCAGCAGGACGACCGAGACCACGTTCGCGAACAGTGCTCCACCCGAGAGTGACACCACGCTCGCCGTGGCCTCGGGGGTCAGGCCGGCGCCGGACACGTGGCTGGCCCAGGTCCACACGACCGCAGCGGCGATCAGCTGCAGGCTGGCCACCAGGCTGGTGGCCAGGTGCACGGCGCCGATCTGGGTGCGGTCGCCGAACTTCAGCACGGTGGCGATCAGGTTGACCACGACCGCCGCGAACAGCTCGTAGACGTTGTGCAGCTCGGGGTCGCCCAGGTCGCCGATGAAGAACCCGAAGTTGAGCGTGGCGGCCAGGACCACGAAGAACCCGAACACGACCTTCTCGAGGTTCATCCGCCCTCCGTTCTCCCTACGGGCATCCTAGCCAGCACCGACCCCGGTGTGAGCCGCGTCCTTGACCGGTCCGTGCGGAGAGCACAGGCTGGCGGTATGGCGGGGGTCCGCCGACACAGCCTGGCACTGGCCGTGGCGGCCGCGCTGGCGGTCGTGGCGTGCTCCACCGACCCCTCGACGGGCACCGGAGCCACGACGACCCGCCCGACCGCCGGGTCGACCGCCGGGTCATCCTCGCCCACAGCGTCGGGCGCGCGCACCGCGCTCCGGGCCGGTCGCCCGGCGTGGGTGCGGGTCTCGGTGGCGACGCTGTGGCGCAGTCCCGACTCGCCCCGGCCGGTCGACGCGCCCGCGCTGGCTGCCCCCGCCCGCATCGGTCAGTGGCTGTCGGCGATGTCGCTGGCCGAGCGGCGAGGGCTGAACGGGCGGGCGGACACCCAGTCCCTGCTGGGGGACCGGGTGCGGGTGGTCTCGCTGCGGCCCGGGTGGGCCCGGGTGACCGTCCCCGACCAGCCGACCCCGCAGGACGCGCGCGGCTACCCGGGCTGGGTGCCCCGCCGACAGCTGACCGGGACGCCCCCGCTGCGCAGGGACCAGCAGGTCACCGTCGTGGGCCGCACAGCGTGGCTACGGAGCGACGACGCGGCGGCGGCTCCGGTGCTGCGGGTCAGCTTCGGCACCCGGCTCCCCTACCTCGGCACCGAGGACGGGCTGGTGCGGGTGGCCCTGCCCGGGGGCGGGACGCAGCGGCTGCTGGAGGCCGCCGTCGTGGTCCACCCCACGGGAACCCCCGCCCTGGCACCCACCCGCCGCGGGCTGGTGCGGACCGCACGCCTGTTCGTCGGCCTGGACTACCTGTGGGCCG
Organism: Nocardioides sp.; assembly: GCF_035429765.1. GTDB lineage: Bacteria > Actinomycetota > Actinomycetes > Propionibacteriales > Nocardioidaceae > Nocardioides. The sequence continues at coordinate 4,537 of NZ_DAOMFK010000119.1, forward strand.
GGCGTTCGGGCTTCGGGTTCGACTGCTCGGGGCTGACCTCGTTGGACTACCGGGTCCACGGCCTGGTCCTGCCGCGTGACGCCGCACCGCAGTCCACGGCCGGACGTCCGGTCGCGGGCGGCCTGCGCCGCGGTGACCTGCTGTTCTACGCCGCCGACGGCGTGGTCCACCACGTCTCGATGTACGCCGGCGACGGCCTGATGGTCCACTCGCCCGGAACGGGGCAGGCCGTGGAGGTCATCCCGGTCGCCACCCCCGCCTACCAGCGCGAGCTCGCCGGAGCCCGGCGGTACCTGCGTGACTGAGGAGAAAGGCACGAGCATGAGGACGTCCCGCCTGGTCAAGTCACTCCCGGCGGCGGCACTGGCCGGCGTGACGGCGTACGACCTGCTCCAGCGCAAGCACGCGATCCTGCGGAACTTCCCGATCCTGGGGCACGGCCGGTACCTGCTGGAGACGATCGGCCCGGAGCTGCGGCAGTACATCGTGACCGACAACAACTCCGAGCGACCCTTCAGCCGGGACCAGCGGCGGTGGATCTACGCCTCGGCGAAGCTGGAGAACAACTACTTCGGCTTCGGCACCGACAACGACGTGGAGCAGAGCGCCGGCTACCCGGTGATCAAGCACCGCACCTTCTCCGACGTGGCGCCGCTGCCGACGCTCCCACCGGGTGAGGAGGTGGCGCTGCCGTCCGCGAAGGTGCTGGGCGGCCCGCGGGACCGCGCCCTCAAGTTCCGCCCGGGCTCGGTCGTGAACGTCTCCGCGATGAGCTTCGGGTCGCTCTCCGCGCCGGCGATCGAGTCGCTCAACCGCGGGGCCGCGCTCGCCGGGTGCCTGCACAACACCGGTGAAGGTGGCCTCTCGCCGGCGCACCGCCAGGGGGGCGAGCTGGTCCTCCAGATCGGCACGTCGTACTTCGGCTGTCGCGACGAGCAGGGCCGCTTCGACCTCAAGCGGCTCAAGGACCTGGTCGCCTCGGCCCCGGTGCGGGCGCTGGAGATCAAGCTGAGCCAGGGCGCCAAGCCCGGGCTCGGCGGGCTGCTGCCGGGCAGCAAGGTGACCCCGCAGATCGCCCAGATCCGGGGCATCCCGCCCGGGGTCGACTGCGTGAGCCCGTCGCGGCACGCGGAGTTCCACGACGTCGACAGCATGCTGGACTGGGTGGAGCTGCTGGCCGCCGAGACCGGGCTGCCGGTGGGCATCAAGTCCGCGGTCGGCGACCTCAGTTTCTGGACCGAGCTGGTCGCCGCGATGGCCGCCGGCGACCGCGGGGTGGACTTCGTGACGGTCGACGGCGGCGAGGGCGGCACCGGCGCCGCGCCGCTGGTGTTCTCCGACTCGGTGGCGCTGCCGTTCCGGGTCGGCTTCGCCCGGGTCTACGCCCAGTTCGCGCGTGCCGGCATCGCCCAGGACGTGACCTTCATCGGCAGCGGCAAGCTCGGGCTGCCCGACAACGCCATCGTCGCGATGGGCCTCGGCTGCGACCTGGTGAACGTCGCGCGCGAGGCGATGTTCGCCATCGGTTGCATCCAGGCCCAGAAGTGCCACACCGGCCGCTGCCCGACCGGTGTCGCGACCCAGGACCCGTGGCTGTCGCACGGGCTGGACCCCGACCTGAAGTCGGTGCGGCTCAACCACTACATCCGCACGCTGCGGCGCGACCTGCTCCGCGTGGCCCAGTCCTGCGGCGTGGCGCACCCGGCGCTGATCGACGTCGACGACATCGAGGTGATGTACGGCACCAACGCCGCTACCCCGCTGCGGGAGGTGTGCGGCTACCAGCCCGGCTGGGGGGCGGTCTCCGCCGAGCAGCGGGAGGCGGTCGTCCGGCTGATGGCCGGAAGGACACCGCCGGCACAACCGGGCGTCGCGTGACACACCAGGGGCACCGCAGCAGCGGACGTCACCGTGGTGGGTCGGTTGGTGGAGCTGGCGGGAATCGAACCCGCGTCCTCGAGCGCCGTACCAGGTCTTCTCCGGGTGCAGTGAGTGGTGTCGTCTTCTCAGCCCCGGCGCTCGCACTCACACGTCGCCGACGGGCTCAGTCGCGAAAGAGTCCCGCTCACCCCTCGCGACAGGAGATGAGCAGCAAGCCTTCTAGATGAGGCCTGGGTCCGGGACGAAGGCAGGTGCCCGGTCAGACCCTTCGATCACCGCTCAGGCGGCGAGAGCGAAGTCAGTGCGCTTAGCGTTGGCACTTATGGTTTCCAGCGATCGTTAGCGAGATGACGCTGGCTTCTCGACCCGCTTCCCCTGGGACGTACGTCCCAAGTCGAAACCGATCAGCCCCTCTTGAGTTGTGGTCCCATCCTACGCGTCAACACCCGTGCCCCTCGCATCCATTCCCAACGGCCGCCAAGCCTGCCACGATGTCCCCGATGACCACGATCCTCGCCCTCGGTGGCGGCGGGTTCTCGATGGAGCCCGACAACCCCCTGCTGGACGACTTCCTCCTCTCCTTGGCGCTGCGCCGCCGCGGTCCCGACGGACTGCCCCGGATCTGCTTCGTGCCCACGGCCAGCGGTGACGCGGAGGGGTACGTCGCGGAGTTCGAGAAGGCGTTCGCGGGCCGCGCCGAGACCAGCGCCCTGCGGCTGTTCCACCTCTCCGAGCTCTCGGTGGTCGACCTGCGGTCCTACCTGCTCAGCCAGGACGTGGTGTTCGTGGGCGGGGGGTCGACGGCCAACATGCTGGCGCTGTGGCGACTGCACGGGCTCGACGACATCCTCCGCGAGGCGGCCGAGGCGGGCGTGGTGCTGTCCGGGATCAGCGCCGGGATGAACTGCTGGTTCGAGGCGTCGGTGACCGACTCCTTCGGCCCGCTGCTCCCCCTGCCGGACGGGCTGGGGCTGCTCGGAGGCTCGGCGTGTCCGCACTACGACGGCGAGGCAGACCGGCGTCCGACGTACCTCGACCTGGTCGGGACCGGCCGGCTCCCCGCCGGGTACGCCGCCGACGACGGCTGCGGGCTGCTGTTCCGTGACGGCCGGCTCGTCGAGGCCGTCTCCTCCCGCCCCGAGGCCCGTGCCTTCCGGGTGGGCCCTGGGGGACCGACCCACGACTCCCCCGCCCTGGAGACCCCCCTCACCGTCCGCTACCTCGGTTAGTGCGGTCCCCACGCGGGGTCCGGAGGCCCCTGGGACCCCGTTCTGGGACCGTACTAACTAGGCCATCCCCTTGAGCCGGCGGCCGAGCGCCTGCTCCTTCTCGCGGTTGGCCTGCCGCTCGGCGAGCGCGTGCCGCTTGTCGTAGGTCTTCTTGCCCCGGGCCAGCCCGATCTCCACCTTGGCCCGGCCGTCCTTGAAGTACAGGGCGAGCGGCACCAGCGTGTAGCCCTTCTCGGTGGTCTTGCGCTCCATCTTGGCGATCTCCGAGCGGTGCAGCAGCAGCTTGCGCTTGCGGCGGGCGGCATGGTTGGTCCACGTGCCCTGGGTGTACTCGGGGATGTGCACCCCCTGGAGCCACACCTCGTGGCCGTCGATCTCGGCGAAGCCGTCGACCAGGGACGCCCGGCCGGCGCGCAGCGACTTCACCTCGGTGCCGGTCAGGACGAGCCCGGCCTCCCAGGTGTCCTCGATCAGGTAGTCGTGGCGCGCCTTCTTGTTCTGCGCGATGAGCTTGCGCCCCTGTTCCCTCGCCATGCCGGGATTCTCCCAGCACCGCCAAGCCCGTGCCGTACCCGCCGGAGGCGCAGCGGCCGGCCCAAGCGGCTACAGCCAGCCCATCGGGTCCACGGGCGTGCCGTTGACCATGACGGTGAAGTGCAGGTGGCAGCCCGTGGACCAGCCGGTGGTGCCGACGTAGCCGATCACCTCGCCTCGGCGCACGTGGTCGCCCACCCCGACGGTGTAGCGGATCGCGTGGTTGTAGATCGTGGCGAGGCCGACCCCGCGCGCGTAGCCGTTGTCGATGATCATCCGGTTGCCGTAGGCGGTGCTCCAGTACGACGACAGCACGGTGCCGTCCGCCGCGGAGAAGAGCGGCTGGCCGCAGCCGGCGCCGAAGTCCGTGCCGTCGTGGAGGGAGTAGTAGCCGTAGATCGGGTGCACCCGGTAGCCGAACGGGGAGGTCACCGGTCCGTTCACGGGGTAGCTGAGGTACCCCCCGGACGGCTGCGGCGACCCGGAGTGGCCGTTGCGCGCGGCCTGGGCTCGCTGCCGCAGCATCTCCTGGATCCGCTCCTCCTCCGCCTGGAGGGCGCGCAGCTGGCGCAGGTCCGCGGCCCGCGCGCGCTCGGCGGCCTGCGTGGCCCGGCGGTTCCGGGAGACCGAGGTCCGGACCGCAGCCTCGGCATCGGCAGCGTCCTGCTCGGCGGCCTGCATCACCGTCAGGTGCTCGGCCGCCTCCCGCCGGCGGGCTGCCGCCTCGGCCTTGGCGTCCGCGACCTGCCCCTCGCGGACGACGAGCAGCACCTCGGCGGCCCGCAGCTCGTCGTACGCCCGCGTCTGCTCACCCACCATCACCGACCGCGCCTCCATCTGGTGGGTCAGGTCCGCGGGCGTCTGGGAGCTCATGATGGCGCCGAGGGCCAGCAGCTCCGGGTCACCCTCCTGGTAGATCGAGGAGATCATCGAGGCGACCTCGTCGCGCTGCTCGCCGAGGGCCGCGCGGCCCTGGGCCACGTCGGCGCGGGCCTGCTGGAGCCGGGCGACCGCCTCGTCCAGCCGGCGCTGCATCTCGCGGTCCTCGATCCTGGCGGCCTGCAGCCGGGCCCGGGCGGCGGCCAGCTGGGCGCGAGCGGGGGTGAGCTCGGCCTGCGCAGCCTCCAGCCGGGCGGCGGTACGCCGCGCGCGGGC
>NZ_DAOMFK010000120.1:0-9025 GCF_035429765.1 Nocardioides sp.
TGCCGGCGCCGGACGCGGCCGGCGGCAAGCCGGCGCGCGGCTGAGCCCGGTGGCCGTCAGCGGGAGGCGAGCACCTCGCGCATCAGCTGGGCGGTCTCGGAGGGCGTCTTGCCGACCTTGACCCCGACCGCCTCCAAGGCCTCCTTCTTCGCCTGGGCGGTGCCGGAGGACCCCGACACGATGGCGCCGGCGTGCCCCATCGTCTTGCCCTCCGGGGCGGTGAACCCGGCGACGTAGCCGACCACCGGCTTGGTCACGTGCTCCTTGATGTACGCCGCGGCGCGCTCCTCGGCGTCGCCGCCGATCTCGCCGATCATCACGATCGCCACGGTCTCGGGGTCGTTCTCGAACGCCTCGAGGCAGTCGATGTGCGTGGTGCCGATGATCGGGTCACCGCCGATGCCGACGGCGGAGGAGAAGCCGTACTCCGACAGCTCGTACATCATCTGGTAGGTCAGCGTGCCCGACTTCGACACCAGCCCGATCGGACCGCCCCCGGCGATGGTGGCGGGGATGATGCCCGCGTTGGACTTGCCGGGGCTGATCAGCCCGGGGCAGTTGGGGCCGATGATGCGGCTGCCCCTCGCCTCGGCGTACGCCCGGAAGACCGCGGTGTCGTGGACGGGGACGCCCTCGGTGATCACCACGATCAGCGGCATGCCCGCGTCGACGGCCTCGATGACGGCGTCCTTGGTGAACGCCGGCGGCACGAACACCACCGACACGTCCGCCCCGGTCTGCGCCATCGCCTCGGCGACGGTGCCGTACACCGGGATCCTGGTCCCGTTGATGTCGACCTGCTCGCCGGCCTTGCGGGGGTTCACCCCGCCCACGATCGCCGTGCCGGAGGCGAGCATGCGGGTGGTGTGCTTCATGCCCTCCGAGCCGGTCATGCCCTGGACGACGACCTTGCTCCGGTCGGTCAGGAAGATAGCCATGTCGTTGTTCCCTCTACTTCCCGTGATCAGGCGTTCGCCAGCTCGGCGACCTTGTCGGCCGCACCGTCCATCGTGTCCACCATGGTCACCAGCGGGTGGTTGGCCTCGGCGAGGATGCGGTGGCCCTCCTCGACGTTGTTGCCGTCGAGGCGGACGACCAGCGGCTTGTTCGCCTCGTCGCCCAGCATCTCCAGCGCGTGCACGATCCCGTCCGCCACGGCGTCGCACGCCGTGATGCCGCCGAACACGTTGACGAACACCGCCTTGACCTGTGGGTCGTTGAGGATGATGTGCAGCCCGTCGGCCATCACCTGCGCCGAGGCGCCCCCGCCGATGTCGAGGAAGTTGGCCGGCTCCACGCCGCCGTGCTGCTCACCGGCGTACGCGACCACGTCGAGGGTGGACATCACCAGCCCGGCACCGTTGCCGATGATCCCGACGGCGCCGTCGAGCTTGACGTAGTTGAGGTCCTTCTCCTTGGCGGCGAGCTCGAGCGGGTCCTCCTCCTCGCGGAGCTCGAAGGCGGGGTGCGCGGGCTGGCGGAAGTCGGAGTTGCCGTCGAGGGTCACCTTGCCGTCCAGTGCCTCCAGCCGTCCGTCGGCCAGCTTCACCAACGGGTTCACCTCGACCAGCGTGGCGTCCTCCTTGATGAACACGTCCCACAGCCTGCGGATCACCTCGGCCGCCTGGTCGGCGACCTCGGCGGGGAACCGGGTCGCCGCCACGATCTCGGCCGCCTTCGCGTCGTCCACGCCGACCAGCGGGTCGATCGCCACCTTGGCCACGGCGTCGGGGTTCTCCACCGCGGTCACCTCGATCTCCACACCGCCCTCGATCGAGGCGATGCAGAGGTAGTTGCGGTGGGCGCGGTCGACGAGGAAGGAGAAGTAGTACTCCTCGGCGATGTCGGCGGCCGGCGCGACCAGCACCCGGCGCACCGTGTGGCCCTTGATGTCCATGCCGAGGATCTCCTTGGCCCGGGCCTCGGCCTCCTGCGGGTCGCGGGCCAGCTTCACACCGCCCGCCTTGCCCCGGCCACCGGTCTTGACCTGCGCCTTGACCACCACGCGGCCCCCGTGCGCCTCCGCGGCCGCGGCGGCGTCCGCGGCGTCGGTGATGACGGTGCCGAGCTGCACCGGAACGTCATGCTTGGCGAAGAGCTCCTTCGCCTGGTACTCCATCAGGTCCACGATGCCCAGTCCTCACATGGTCGACTGCCAGGGGTGTGCTGATTTGCACCCTAGACCGGCGGTGGCCCCCGGCGAACCTCGGGTCGTGCCGTTCAGCGCCCCGATCGACCGTTCGTCCCCGAATGTGACGCACGCCACGGGGTACGGCGCCCGCCGCGCCGCCCGCCCGTCGTGACCTGCCCCACGCGCGGTGTGGACCGGTCTACAAGTTTTGCGGCCGGATTCATCGGTTCGCACCCTCGAGGCACACCCGTTCTCCACAATCGAGGCAAGTCCTGATTTCTGGGTCCGTGACTATTCCGTTACAGTCTGGGGTCGTTGTCCCGATCCCCCGAACGTAAGGAACAACATGGGTAACCACCGGGCTGACCGCCGCGGCTCTGGCCGCCGGCCCTCGGTGGCCTCGTCGACCCAGGTCACGGCCGGGAAACGCAAGGCGGCCCGGCACGCGGGATCACGTGGTCCCCTCTTCCGCACCCTGCCGCCCGCGCCGGTCCTGGCGGGGGTCGCCACCCTGGCCGTCGCCGTCGGTGGTGCGGTGTCCTCCGGCGGTGCCGCCGACGTACTCACCACCGCCGCCTCCCCGGCCACGGCGCCGGTGCACGCGAACGCGCTGAGCGGCTCGAGCAAGGTCTCCCAGGCCAGCCTGCTGGTGGGCCGCAGCGCTGTGGTCAGCCGCGACTCCTCCCGCGACACGCTGGCCGACGCGACCGACGAGAAGCTCGTGCAGCAGGCCGAGGCGCAGGCCAAGCAGCGCAACGTGGCCCTGGCGAAGTTCGCCAAGCAGGCCGAGGCGCAGTCGGCCAAGATCGTCGAGAACGCATGGGTGCTCCCGACCGTGGGCTACCACCTCACCGCCACGTTCGGCGAGTACGGCCTGTGGTCGAGCATGCACACCGGCCTGGACTTCGCCGCGCCCCCCGGCACGCCCATCTACGCGGTCGCCGGCGGCGTGGTCACCTCGGTGGGGTACGACGGCGCCTACGGCAACAAGACCGTCATCACCCTGGACGACGGCACCGAGCTGTGGTTCTGCCACCAGACGTCCTTCCTGGTCTCGGTGGGGCAGGAGGTCCGCTCCGGCGAGCAGATCGGCACCGTCGGCAGCACCGGCCACACCACGGGGCCGCACCTGCACCTGGAGGTCCGCCCGGGCGGCGGCGACCCGGTGGACCCCTACGCCGCGCTGGTCGCTCACGGCGTCACCCCCTGATCGTCCACGCCGCCGAGGTACCCACCCGCTGCAGGGCCATGCGCCCGGCGTGCCGCACCGCCCTTCGTCGCCGGTCCCGGTCGCGCCCCGGGCCGCGCACCCGCTGGTGCGGGTTGGCTCAGAGCTTCTCGACCGGCGCGTAGCGCAGCAGCAGCCGGCGGACCCCCTCGGAGCCGAAGTCGATCGCGGCGACGGTCTTCTCCCCGGCGCCCTCCAGGGAGACCACGGTGCCCATCCCCATCGAGGGGTGCAGCACCCGGTCGCCGGGATCCAGCGAGGGGATCGGGCGGGCGGGCTTGGCCTTGGCCGCGGCGTCGATCCGCAGTGCGGCGGAGGAGAAGTGGCGCCGCCCCGCGGCGGTGGGGGTGGCCAGACCCCCGGCTCCGCCGGTCAGGTCGCGCCGCGACCAGCTGGTCTGGGCGGACTCCTCGCGCCGCCAGTCGACCAGCTCGACCGGGAGCTCGGAGAGGAACCGCGAGGCGGGGTTGTGCATCGGCGCGCCCCACGCCGAGCGCATCAGCGCCCGGGAGACGTAGAGCCGCCGCTGGGCGCGGGTGAGCCCGACGTAGGCGAGACGCCGCTCCTCCTCGAGCTCGGGCTGGTCGCCCAGTGAGCGCGAGTGGGGGAAGACGCCGTCCTCGAGGCCGGTCACGAACACCACCGGGAACTCCAGTCCCTTGGCCGTGTGCAGCGTCATCAACGTGACCACCCCGGTGTCCTCGCCCTCGGGCGTGTCGGGGATCTGGTCGCTGTCGGCCACCAGGGCCACCCGCTCGAGGAAGTCCCCGAGCGTCGGGGTGACCGGGACGGCCTCCTCGACGACCTGCGCCGGTCCCTCCCGGTCGCCGGACTCGGAGAACTCCCGGGCCACCGCGACCAGCTCGGCGAGGTTCTCCACCCGGGTGGCGTCCTGCGGGTCCTCGGAGGTCTCCAGCTCGGCGAGGTAGCCGGTGCGCTCCAGGACGGACTCGACGATGACGTCGGGGCGCTCGTCGGCGGCCACCATCGCCTGCAGCTCCTCGACCAGCGAGACGAACCCCCGGATCGCGTTGAGAGATCGGGTCGCGAGGCCGGGCGCCTCCTCGGCGCGACGCAGCGCCTCCCAGAAGCTCAGGCCCTCACGCTCGGCGAGCGCGGCCACGCAGGCCTCCGCGCGCTCGCCGATCCCGCGGCGGGGGGTGTTGAGGATCCTGCGCAGGGAGATCTCGTCGACCGGGTTGGCCAGCATCCGCAGGTAGGCCAGGATGTCGCGCACCTCGCGGCGCTCGTAGAACCGCACCCCGCCGACGACCTTGTAGGCCATGCCGGTGCGGATGAAGGTCTCCTCGAACACGCGGGACTGGGCGTTGGTGCGGTAGAACACCGCGACGTCTCCGGGGCGGGCGTCCCCGGTGTCGGTCAGCCGGTCGATCTCCTCGGAGACGAACCGCGCCTCGTCGCGCTCGTCGTCGGCGACGTAGCCGACGATGGCGGGGCCGGCACCGGCGTCGGACCACAGCCGCTTGGGCTTGCGGCCGGCGTTGTGGCCGATCACGGCGTTGGCGGCGTTGAGGATGGTCTGGGTCGACCGGTAGTTCTGCTCCAGCAGGATCGAGGTGGCGTCGGGGAAGTCCTGCTCGAAGTCGAGGATGTTGCGGATGCTCGCCCCGCGGAAGGCGTAGATCGCCTGGTCGGCGTCGCCGACCACCATCAGCTCGCTGGCCGGCACCCTGCGCTCCGCCGTCTCCTCCCCGGCCCCCTCCGGGTTCTCGGCGCAGAGCTGGTGGATCAGGGCGTACTGCGCGTGGTTGGTGTCTTGGTACTCGTCCACGAGGACGTGGCGGAAGCGGCGCCGGTAGGTCTCCCGCACCTCGGGGAACTCCGCGAACAGGTGCACCGTGGTCATGATCAGGTCGTCGAAGTCCAGCGCGTTCGCCTCGCGCAGCCGCCGCTGGTAGAAGGAGTACGCCGCCGCGCAGGTCTCCTCGAAGGAGTTGCGGGCGTCCTTGGCCGCCTCGTCGGGGTCCCGCAGCTCGTTCTTGGCGTCCGACACCCAGTTCAGCACCGCCGCTGGCTGGTAGCGCCGCGGGTCGACGTCGAGGTCGCGCAGCACCAGCGTCATCAGCCGCTTGGAGTCGGCCGCGTCGTAGATCGAGAAGTTGGATCTGCGGCCGAGGACCCCGATCTCCTTGCGCAGGATCCGCACGCACGCGGAGTGGAAGGTCGAGATCCACATCAGCCGGGCACGCCGGCCCACCAGCTCCTCGACGCGCTCCTTCATCTCCGCCGCGGCCTTGTTGGTGAAGGTGATCGCGAGGACCGAGCCGGGATGCGCGCCCCGCTGGGACACCAGCCAGGCGATCCGCCGGGTGAGCACCCGGGTCTTGCCCGACCCGGCGCCGGCCACCACCAGCAGCGGCGCCCCCTCGTGGACGACCGCGGCCCGTTGCGGCTCGTTGAGACCGGCCAGCAGCTCCTCTGCTCGGGGTGCGGGCGGGCTCGCTGGCGGGCCGGGGAGCTCGAGCCCGGGGATCGGGAAGGTGTCGCTCATCTCGCGCCCACCTTACGTGCCGGCACGGACAGTCCGGGCCCGCCGGGGCCGCGGTCACGCGGGGGTCACCAGAAGATGGCCACCACCATGTTGGCCACGGTGAGGCCCAGCAGCCCGAAGAAGAGCCCGTTGGGGATCCGGGGCTTGCGCATGTTGGCCATCGTGAGGACCAGGATCACCAGCGCGATGCCGAACTTGACCGCGATCTTGGCGTTGTCGACGGTCTCGTCCTCCGCCTCGAGCACCCCCACCAGCAGCAGGCCGGCCACGAACGCCAGCCCGATGCCGTCGCGCATCGCGGCGTTCACCGAGCGCTCGGGGCTGCGCAGCTGCACCACCATCCCGCCGAGGAGGGAGCCCCAGCCGAGGAAGTGCAGCAGGACGAGGGTGTGGTCGAGGAACTCCATGGCGTCAGCGTAGCGAGCGCGCGCGTTAGAGCAGACGGCGGTCGGAGGCCCATCGGGTCAGCTCGTGACGGGAGGACAGCTGCAGCTTGCGCAGCACGTTCGACATGTGGGTCTCCACCGTCTTGACCGAGATGAACAGCTCCCTGGCGACCTCCTTGTAGGAGTAGCCGCGTGCGATGAGCCGCATCACCTCGCGCTCCCGCTCGGTGAGCCGGTCGAGGTCCTCGTCGACGGCCGCCACGTCGATCGACCCGGCGAACGCGTCCAGCACGAAGCCGGCGAGGCGGGGCGAGAAGACCGCGTCGCCGTCAGCGACGCGCCCGATCGCGGTGACCAGCTCGGGCCCGGTGATGGTCTTGGTGACGTAGCCGCGCGCGCCGCCGCGGATCGTGCCGATCACGTCCTCGGCGGCGTCACTGACCGAGAGGGCGAGGTAGCGCACCTCCGGCACGCCGGCCTGGTGCATCACCGCGACCCCTCCCCCGCCCGGGAGGTGGACGTCCAGCAGCACCACGTCCGGCCGGTGCTGGCGGATGGCGGCGACGGCCTCGGCCACGTCGGCCGCCTCGGCGAGCACCTCGACGGTGCCCGTGCCGACCGCGCCGAGCTCCGCGCGCACCCCGGCGCGGAACATCGCGTGGTCGTCGACGATGACGATGCGGACCGGGCGGCGCTCAGCCATGGTTCTCCTCCTGTCGCGGCATGTGCAGCCGCACCTCGGTGCCTTCCCCGGTGGCCGAGCGGATCTCCGCGGTGCCGCCGTGCCGCTCCATCCGGTCCACGATGCTGTGCCGTACGCCGTACCGGCCCTCCGGCACCGCCGCCGGGTCGAACCCCACGCCGCGGTCGCGGACGAAGACCTCCACCAGCGCAGCCGAGACCTCGGCGTACACGTCGACCCGGCCGGTGCCGGCGTGCTTGGCGGCGTTCGTCACCGCCTCGCCGGTGGCGCTCACGAGTGCGCGCACCGGGTCGGTGAGGCTGCAGTCCCCCACGATAACCAGGTCCACCGAGACACCATGCGCGTCCTCCACCTGGCCGGCGAGCGTGCGCAGCGTCGAGGCGAACGTGGTGTCGTCGCCAGCACGGTCGTCGTACAGCCAGGCGCGCAGGTCCCGCTCCTGGGACCGGGCGAGCCGGGCGACCAGCGGCGCGTCGTCGGCGTTCTTCTGGATCAGGGCGAGCGTCTGCAGCACCGAGTCGTGCAGGTGGGCGGCGAGGTCGGCGCGCTCCTGCGTGCGGACCCGCTCGGCGCGCTCCGCGGTGAGGTCGGCCGCCAGCCGGTAGATCCACGGGCCGACCACGATCGCCAGACCGACGATGCCCAGGAGCCCGGCCACGGTGATGTCCCGGGCCGCTCCGAGGTCACCGGCGCGCAGCGAGAACACCACCAGGGCTCCCAGCACCAGCACCGCGCCGGCCGCGACGCGGGCGTACGACGCCCAGCCGCCGGCACCGAACAGGGCCCGGAACGGGTCGATCCGGCCGCTGGAGTCCAGCCACCGCTCACGCTGCACCTCGTCGGCCTGGCGCCACAGCAGGGTGACGCCCGCGGCTCCGAGCACGACCGGCCAGAAGAACGCCCCGGTCCCCAGCAGCGCCCCCAGCAGCAGGAGGAGCCCGACCGCGAGCGCCCCGACCGCCACCACCGGCCCCAGGTCGGTGAGCCGGGCGACCCGGCCGGGCCGCTTCCCGGTCCGGGTGGCGCTCTCCAGCCCGGGCGCCGCCTCCTCGAAGCGCGAGTCGGAGGGCAGGATCATCCAGAAGGCGCCGTACAGCACGACGCCCATGCCCCCGAGCGCCGCGGCCACGACGAACGCGACCCGCACCCACAGGACCGGCACCCCGAGGTGGCGGGCCAGCCCCGCCGCGACGCCACCGAGGACCGGCTGCTGGCTGTCGCGGTAGGCCCTGCGGAACTCGTGCCCGCTGCTGGTGGACCCGCTGGTGGTGGACTGGGCGCTCATCTCCCCGCCATCGTCACACAGCCGGCGCCCCCGGACCATGAGGTCTGACCCCGAGCGGACCCTGAGGAGGGCGGCCCGGGACCGGGTCCCGCTCAGGGTGGTTCCCGATGGTGCCGGGCCGGGCCGGGGACGAGAGTGGAGTCATGACCAGTACTCCGCCCGAGGCCCCTGCCACCCCCGACCGCGGTCCCTCCGACCCGGTCGACCCCGGCCCCCGCACCTCCTCGGAGGACGTGCGCCGCGTCGGCCGGATCCGACGCACCGTCGGCGTGGACCGCAAGATCGCCGGCGTCGCCGGCGGCCTGGCAAGGCACCTGGACGTCGACCCGCTCGTGCTGCGCATCCTCTTCGTGGTGCTGGCGCTCTTCGGCGGCGCCGGGCTGCTGCTGTACGGCGCGCTGTGGCTGCTGCTGCCCGAGGAGGGCACCGACCGGGCGGCGATCTCCCTCGACGAGCGCAGCCTCGTCGTGGCGCTCGTCGGGGTGGGCGTGCTGGCCGGGCTGATGCTGGCCGGAGACACCTGGAGACGCTACTGGTTCCCCTGGCCGTTGGCGGTCGCCGGCCTGATCGTGCTGGTCGTGCTGACCAACCGGGGGCACGGCGGCGGCCAGCGCGCCGCGGGCGGCTACACCGGGCCGCCCGAGACGGCACCCGAGCCCCTCCCCTACGCCCCGTACGCCAGCGCGGCACCGACGGCCGCCCCCGCCGGTCCTGGCCCCACGCCCCCGGCGCTGCCGCCCCCCTCCGCACCGACACCTCGCCCTCGCGACCCCCGCCGTC
>NZ_DAOMFK010000121.1:0-9020 GCF_035429765.1 Nocardioides sp.
CCTCGCCCGGCCGCGCCCCCGGTCGTCCCGGTCCTGCCTGGCCGCGGCGCGGTGCCGCCGGCGCCGGCTCGGCCTCGAGCAGCAGCGGCTCCCCGGCCTGCAGCAGCACGGCGAGAGCCGCGGCGACGTCGGCGGCCGGGACGTCGTGCTCCTGCTCGTAGTCGGTGACCAGGTCCCGGAAGAACCCCAGCTCGGTCGATCCCAGGGCTCCGGTGATGGCCTCGGTGAACCGGGCCACCCGGGTGAGGTTGACGTCCTCGACCGTCGGCAGCTGCATCTGGGTCAGCGGCTGCCGGGTGGCCTTCTCGATCGCCCGGAGCAGGTGCCGCTCGCGCGGGGTGATGAACGAGATCGCCTCACCGGACCGGCCGGCCCGGCCCGTCCGGCCGATCCGGTGGACGTAGGACTCGGTGTCGGTCGGGATGTCGAAGTTCACCACGTGGCTGACCCGCTCGACGTCCAGGCCGCGGGCAGCGACGTCGGTGGCCACCAGGATGTCCAGCTTCGCCTCGCGCAGCTGGTGGACGGTGCGCTCACGCTGGGCCTGCGGGACGTCGCCGTTGATCGCGGCCGCCGAGAACCCCCGCGCGCGCAGCCGCTCGGCCAGCTGCTCGGTGACCTGCTTGGTGCGGACGAAGACGATCATGCCCTCGAAGTTCTCGACCTCCAGGATCCGCGTCAGGGCGTCCAGCTTCTGCTGGTAGGCCACGTGCAGGTAGCGCTGTCGCGTGTTCGCCGCGGTGGTGGTCCGGCTCTTGACGGTGATCTCGGCCGCGTCGGTGAGGTAGCGCTTGGCGATCCGCCGGATCTGCGCCGGCATGGTGGCGCTGAACAGCGCGACGTGCTTGTCGTCCGGGGTCTCGGCCAGGATCGCCTCGACGTCCTCCTGGAAGCCCATCTTGAGCATCTCGTCGGCCTCGTCCAGGACCAGGAAGCGCAGCTGGGAGAGGTCGAGGGTCCCCTTGTCGAGGTGGTCCATGATCCGGCCCGGCGTGCCGACGACCACGTGGACGCCCCGGCGCAGGGCCGAGAGCTGGACGCCGTACCCCTGTCCGCCGTACACGGGCAGGACGTGGACGTCCCGCAGGTGGGCCGCGTAGCGCTCGAAGGCCTCCGACACCTGCAGCGCGAGCTCCCGGGTCGGGGCGAGCACGAGGGCCTGCGGGGCCTTCTGCTTGAGGTCCAGCTGGGAGAGGATGGGGACGGCGAACGCCGCCGTCTTGCCGGTGCCGGTCTGCGCGAGACCGACCACGTGCCGTCCCTCGAGCAGCGCGGGGATGGTGGCCGCCTGGATCGGCGAGGGCGACTCGTAGCCCACGTCGTCGAGGGCCCGGAGCACGCGCCGGTCGATGCCGAGGTCGGCGAAGGTCGGGCCGGTCGGGGAGCCGGGCCCCCCCTCCGGGGTGTCGCTCACTGGTCGGCTCGTCTCGGCATGCCCCCAGGGTAGAGGCAGGAGGCCGCCCGGCGCGTGTCGCCGGCCCGGCCGCCGCTCGTGGGAGGCTGGCCCCATGGAGTCTGGCCCCATGGAGTCTGGGCGCAGGAGCGGGCGGCTGGTCGCGGTGATGGGCCGCGGCGTCCTCGACCCCGACCAGCCGGTGGTGACCGCGGACGACCTGGGCCTGACCCGCGGGGACGGCTGCTTCGACTCCGCCCGGGTGGTCACCGCCGCCGACGGCGTGGCCCGGGTGGTGGGACTGGACGACCACCTGGTCCGTCTCGCGGCCTCCGCGGCGGCGATGGAGCTGGCCAACCCGCCGGACCAGGCGTGGCGCGCGCTGGTGGCTGAGGCGCTCCAGGCCTGGTCGGTGCCCGGCGAAGCCGTCCTCAAGCTGCTGCTGACCCGCGGTCGCGAGTGGAGCCCCTCGGGCTGCACGGCTCTGCTGACTGTGGTGCACCGTGGTCCGCTTCGGTCGCGTGAGGAGGCGGGCAGCGCCCGGGCCGTCTCGGCCGTGACCCTCAGCCGCGGTCACCCGTCCGACGCGTTCGTCGACGCCCCCTGGCTGCTCGGCGGGGTCAAGACGCTCTCCTACGTGGTGAACGTCGCGGCCCAGCGGGAGGCGCGGGCCCGCGGCGCCGACGACGTGATCTTCACCTCCACCGACGGGTACGCCCTGGACGGACCCACCTCCGGGCTGCTGGTGGCGCGTGCCGGCGAGCTGTTGAGCACCCCCACCGGAGGCACCGGGATCCTGGAGTCGGTGACCGTCGAGGGCGTCTTCGCGGCCGCCCGCGCCGAGGGAAGGAGCGCCCGCCACGTGCTGGTTCCGGTCGCGGACCTGTACACGGCCGACGGCGTGTGGCTGGTCTCCTCCGGTCGCGGCCCGGCGCCGGTCACCGTGCTGGACGGCAGGCCGCTGCCTTCCTCCCCGCAGCTGGTGGCCCTGGTCGCCCGGCTCGCCGGGTTCGCCCCGGACGGCACCGCCGTCGACGGGTGAGGGACCCGGGCGGGACGTACGGCGCA
Organism: Nocardioides sp.; assembly: GCF_035429765.1. GTDB lineage: Bacteria > Actinomycetota > Actinomycetes > Propionibacteriales > Nocardioidaceae > Nocardioides. The sequence continues at coordinate 2,462 of NZ_DAOMFK010000121.1, forward strand.
GCCCCCCGTGCCGCGCCGTACGCCCGCCGTTGGAAGCCCCCGGACCGTGACCGGCCGTGACCCTCTCGGGACTGCTCGACCGCCAGGCGTCCGAACGCCCCCCATTCGTGCTCGGCACTGACGGCCATGGGCCCGTCCGACCACGCATCCGGGTCTTCCTGAAGATGGGACGGCCCCACGGCCACCCCATGACGCGGAAAACCCCGGCCATTTCCCGGGGCCGCCTCCCGCTCACGCCGCGGGGAGCTCCTTAGGCTTCCCACCATGGCTCTCGGACCGCTGCCCTCCCGCCCCGTCCGGGTGCTCGCCGCACTGGCGGCGAGCCTGTTGCTCGGGGCTGCGCTCGCCCCCGGCCAGCCCGCCCGGGCCGAGGGCGCGGGAACCGGAGGGGGCCGGGGGCCGGCGTCCTCCGGACCGTCGGTGCACAGCTCGGACGGCCGGCCCGGCCCGGTGGCGGCACCGGTGTCGCGGGCCCGGCTGGCGGCCTCCGCGACGATCAGCCGCCGGGCCGGCTGGACGGTGGCCCCGGGGGTCACCTACCGGCGCTGGGACCGGACCGACGCCCGCGGAACCCTGCGGGCACACCTGCTGACCGCCGACCTGGCCACCGAGGGGCTGGCGCTCGACTACGCCTCCTTCGACCTGGTCCGGCAGCGGGGGCCGCTCACCTCCCTCCTCGCCCGTGACGCTGCGGTGGCCGGGGTGAACGGGGACTTCTTCGACATCGACGACACCGGGGCGCCGCTCGGCGTGGGCCGCGACCGCCAGATCGGGATGCGCAACGCCCCGGCGTACGGCTGGAACAACACCTTCTCGATCGGTGCCGACGGCACCCCGCGGATCGGCACCCTGGCGATGACCGGCTCGGTGGCCGAGCGTCCGAGGGTGCCTCTCACCAACGTCAACTCCCCCACCGTGCGGCCCGGCGGCGTCGGGGTCTACACCCGCGGATGGGGCACCACGGCGGGGCGGCGGGTCACCGACGGCCAGCGTCGGCACGTGCGCGAGGTGGTCGTCCGCCGCGGCGTCGTGCGTTCCAACGAGCCGGTGCTCAGCCAGGGTCAACCGGTCACCGGGCTGGTGCTCGTCGGCCGTGGCGCCGGGGCCGACGCCCTGGCCCGGATGCGGGTAGGGACGCGCGCCACCATCACCTGGGGGCTGGAGGGCGCGCCCGCCGTCGCGATCAGCGGCAGCACGATCGTGCTGAGCGACGGGGTCGTGACCGCCCGCGACGACCGCGAGCTGCACCCGCGTACCGCGGTCGGCATCGACCGCGACACCGGGGACGTGCTGCTGCTGGTCGTGGACGGGCGCCAGTCCTTCAGCCGCGGCGCCACGCTGGTCGAGCTCGGCCGGATGATGCGGCGGCTGGGTGCGGAGGACGCGCTCAACCTCGACGGCGGCGGCTCGTCGACCATGGTCGCGGCCAACCGGTCCGGGGTCGTCGGCGTGCGCAACTCCCCGTCGGACGGCGCCGAACGTCCCGTCCCCAACGGGCTGGAGCTCACCTACACCCCGCCGGCCCCCTAGGTTCCGTCCGGCCCGCGCCGACGCCAAGATGGGGCCATGGACGCCCCCACCTTCCGCACGATCATCGAGCCGTTCCGGATCCACTCCGTGGAGCCCCTGCGGATGACCACGCCGCAGCACCGCCGGGAGGCCGTGCAGGAGGCGGGCTTCAACCTCTTCCAGGTGCACGCCCAGGACGTCCTCATCGACCTGCTCACCGACTCGGGCACCGGAGCGATGAGCCGCGACCAGTGGGCCGCGCTCCAGCACGGGGACGAGTCGTACGCCGGGTCCCCGTCCTTCTACGTGTTCCGCGACGCGGTGCGGGAGCTGTTCCCCTTCGAGCACGTGATCCCCACCCACCAGGGCCGCGCGGCCGAGCGGATCCTCTTCAGCGTGCTCGGCGGCCCCGGCCGGATCGTCCCGAACAACACGCACTTCGACACCACCAGGGCCAACGTCGAGCACACCGGGGCGACCGCCGTGGACCTGGTCGTCCCCGAGGCGCACGACCCCGCCTCCTCGTGGCCCTTCAAGGGCGACATGGACGTCCCCGCCCTGGAGGCGCTGCTGCACGAGCACACCGACGAGGTCCCCCTGGTGATGATGACCATCACCAACAACAGCGGGGGCGGCCAGCCGGTCTCGCTGGCGAACCTGCGCCGCGTCCGGGAGGTCTGCGACCGCTACGGCAAGCCGCTGTTCCTCGATGCGTGCCGCTTCGCCGAGAACGCCTGGTTGATCCGGGAGCGCGAGCCCGGCTGGTCGGGCCACGACGTCACCGAGATCGTCCACGAGATCGCCGCGCTGGCCGACGGCATGACGATGAGCGCCAAGAAGGACCCGATGGGCAACATCGGCGGCTGGCTGGCGATGGACGACGACGACCTCGCCCGGCGCTGCCGGGAGCTGCTGGTGCTCACCGAGGGGTTCCCCACCTACGGCGGCCTCGCGGGGCGGGACCTGGAAGCGGTGGCCCAGGGCCTTCGCGAGGTGGTCCACCACGACTACCTGCGCTACCGGGTGCGCTCCACCGCCTACCTCGGCGAGTCGCTCCTGGCGGCCGGGATCCCGGTGCTGCAGCCGGTCGGCGGACACGCGGTGTACGTCGACGCGCGGGCGATGCTGCCGCACATCCCGCCGCTGCAGTACCCGGGCCAGGCCTTCGCCGTGGCCCTCTACGAGGCCGGCGGGGTCCGCTCCTGCGAGATCGGCACGGTCATGTTCGGCCGCCGGCCCGACGGGACCGAGGTGCCCGCCGCGCTCGACCTGGTCCGGCTCGCCATCCCCCGGCGTACCTACACCCAGAGCCACATGGACTACGTCATCGAGGCCTGCCGCCACGTGGCCGCCCACGCCGACCGCCTGGTCGGCTACCGCATCGTCGACGAGCCGCCCACCCTGCGCCACTTCACCGCCCGCTTCGAGCCGCTGGAGTGACCGCCGGGGAGTGACGCATCTCCCACGACCGGTACGCCTGCTCGGGGACCGCAGGCCGGGCTCGCGGACTAGCCTCAGAAGCGAGGACAGGCACGAGGCCGGCCGCCGGCCACTGCCAGCGGGGAGTTCCCATGAAGACGAATCTGCTCATCGCCACCGTCGCAGCCGCCGCGCTGCTCCTCCCGGGAGGCGCCGCCGCGACCGGCTCCACGAATCCCGCGCCCCGCGCGGACAGCTCCCCCACCGCGGCTCCCGAGACGACGCCGATGGAGCGGGTGAGCGCCTACACGACGCCCAGCATCGTCTACCTCGACATCGAGTGGGCAGGCCGCGTCTACGACACCTACAACGGCCAGTTCCTCAACGACGGCAACCCCTTCTACTACTCCTTCTCCTGCACGGGATACGTCGTGAACTCCGGCGGCTACATCGCGACTGCCGGACACTGCGTGGACGTCGGCGAGGTCCGGCCGATGTTCTTCCGTGACGCCGCCCAGTGGGCGCTGGACAACGGCTACTACGTGAGCAAGACGCTCACCCTGGACGACGTGCTCGGGTTCGGCGACTACGTGGTGATGGCACCGGACGCGAACGTCCGCCGGCCCTCGCGGGACGTGACGGTCGCCTGGTCGGTGAGCGCTGGTGGGGTCCAGACCGGCAAGGCGCTGCCGGCCCGGGTGGTGAAGTCGCAGTCCTTCAGCCAGGGCGACGGGGCCCTGCTCAAGGTCGAGGCGACCAACCTCAACGCCGTACCTCTCAACACCGACGACCTGGAGATCGGCACCGCGATCGTCGCCATCGGCTACCCGGCCTCGGTCGACCTGGTCACCGACGCCACCTTCTCCCCCTCCTTCAAGGAAGGCTCCATCAGCTCCAAGAAGACCGTCTCGAACGGGCTGCTCACCGTCTACGAGATCTCCGCGGCGGTGTCGGGCGGGATGAGCGGCGGGCCGACGGTGAACCTGGACAGCGAGGTCGTCGCGTTCAACAGCTTCGGCATCAACAGCCAGATCGAGACCCAGCAGTTCAACTTCGTGCGACCGGCCAGCATCGTCGCCGAGCTCCTCGGCGACGCGGGCACCTCGAACACCCTCAGCGAGGACAGCGTCGCCTATCGCGCCGGGCTGGACGCCTACTTCGCCGGGGACAAGACCACGGCCGTGGAGGAGCTCCAGTCGGTGGTGGACAGCCAGCCCACCCACGAGCTGGCCACGCAGTACCTCGAGAAGGCCAAGGACCTGCCCGACCCGCCGCCGCCGGAGGAGTCCGGCAGCAGTACCGGGCTGGTCGTGGGGGTCCTGGTCGGCATCGCGGTGCTCGCGCTGGCCGCCGTGGCGGTCGTGCTGCTCGTCGTACGCCGCCGGCGGAGCCGGCCCGGCCCCGCGCAGACCTACGCCGTGGTGTCCCCGAGCCCCGGTCCGGCTCCCGTGCCACCGGCTCCCGCGCCACCGGCAGCGGTGACACCGACCGCGGTCATGACGCCGACCCCGCTGTCGGCCCCGCCGAGCGCTGGGGCCGCAGCGGGGACGGTCACGGCAGCCCCCACGCCGGCCGCCGGCGACGCCGAGGAGGAGATCTTCTGCCCCGAGTGCGGCACCAAGCACGGTCCGCACCAGAGGTTCTGCACCCACTGCGGCAGCGCCCTGTAGCCCGCACGTGCGTGGCACGTGCACGTGCCGGTGCACTTGCCCGGCCGGGTCCGGCCCGGCAGAGTGTCGGCTGGCCGAGAGGGGTCCTGCGTGTTCACCAGCGCCATGCCGTCCGCAGAGCTGCACGCGTTGCTGCGCGCACACGTCCGGGCGCGGTCCGACCTGGTGTGCTCCGGTCACCCCCTGGAGTACCGCGCCGGGACCTGGGAGCTGCTGCGCATCGCCTCGAAGGGACTCGATCCCGGCGATCTGCGTGGGACCGAGCGGGTGGTCGTGGTGAGGGGGACGATCCATGGCGACGAGGTGGCCGGGGCACTCACCGTCCTCAACTACCTCGACGAGCTCGTCGAGGCCGCCCACGAGCGTGACCTGCGGCTCATCGTCTACCCGCTCGGCAACCCCTCGGGGTTCGACCGGGGGCTGCGCTACAACGCCGACCACCACATGGGTGAGGGGAACAACGACTTCCTGCGCTACCGGATGCCCGACGGCTCCCTCGAGGGCGACCTCGGTCCCGGTCGGCCCTTCGACTCGTGGGTGATGGCCGACCACCCCGCCCTGGGCGTGGACCTGCCCGCCGAGTCCCGGCTGATGCTGGAGCTGGTGCGCCAAGACCCGCTCCCCCAGGTGGTCGGCGCGCTGGACCTGCACCAGGACCATCTCTCCGGACTGCCGCCGTACGCGTACCACTACGCGTTCGGGGACCTCGAGCGCTACGCGGACGTGACGCGCCGGATCACCGAGGTCGTGCCCCTGCTCACCGGCTACGACGTGTCCGGGGGGTTCGGGGAGCAGATCGACGCCGACGGGCAGGTGGTGCCCCGGGCGGAGGGCGAGGGGATGCGCACCGACGAGCGCGGCTTCATCGTCCGCCACGACGGCTCGTTCTCGGACTTCTACCACCGGCTCGGGGCCGCCCACAGCATCGCCCCGGAGACCAGCGGCGCCACCCCGATGGAGCAGGCGTGCCTGGTCAACTGGATCTGGCTGACCGGCGTCCTGGACGCGCTCACCTCCTAGGGCGTCCCTGGCGGCTCGCTACCCCCCGGCGCGTACGCCGGGCGTCGCCTGCGAGACGTGACGGGTCGCGCGGCAGGTGGCGGCGTATCAGGCGACGGCGGCGACGAGGGACCAGCCCGCCACCACGGCGAGCATCCCGGCCACCAGGCTGAGCCCGACGTTGACCAGCGCCTCCGCCCAGGACCCGTCCTCGAGCAGCCGGAACGTCTCGAAGCCGAAGGTGGAGAAAGTGGTCAGCGCGCCACAGAACCCGGTCCCGACCAGCGTCAGCAGCCAGGCCGGGCTCCCCGCGTGGACCACGGCGCTGGCGACCACCCCCAGGACCAGAGACCCGACCACGTTGACGGTGAGCGTTCCCCAGGGCAGGACGCTGTCGTGGCGGGCCTGCACGAGCAGGTCGGTGAGGTAGCGCAGCGGCGCCCCGACCGCGCCCCCGACCAGCACGAGCAGCACCGTCACCGGACCACGTCCCCGGGCCCCTGACGGCCGACGTACCTCACCACCTCGACCTGGTCGAGCACGACCAGCCCGTCAGTCACCAGCTCGTCGAGCTGGGGCAGGAAGGCCCGGATCCTCTCGTCGGTGTCCACGATCACCACGGCAGCGGGCAGGTCCTCGGCCAGCGAGAGGATCCGGGTGGTGTGGATGTGCTCGGAGCGGCCGAACCCCTCGATCCCGCGGAAGACGCTGGCACCGGCGAGCCCGGCCTGGTGCGCCCGGTGCACGATCTCGGTGTACAGCGGGCGGTGGTGCCACTGGTCGTCCTCCTTGACCAGGATCGTCAACCGGGTGGCGGGTCCGTGCAGGGTCATCGCGCGTTCCTTCCTGAAGCGTGGGGGCCCCCGTCCTCGACGGGGGCGGGCCGGCGGCGTCGGCGTGACCGGCCCGGGCCGAGCAGGGTGCGTGCGAGCAGCACGCCCAGGGCGACCGCGACCAGCCCG
>NZ_DAOMFK010000122.1:0-8901 GCF_035429765.1 Nocardioides sp.
GGTGAGGTGACCGCCCGCGGCGAGGGGCGCCTGGGCCGCTACATCCGCCGGCCGCCGAGGCCGACGCCCGGGACGCCGCCCGTGGGCGGGGCGGCCGAGCCCGGGGACGGGGCGGCCGAGCCCGGGGACGGGGCGACCGAGGGCTGAGCCCGGCGAGCCGCGCGCTCAGTCCTCGGGACCGGCCGTGTGGCAGACCGCCTCGACGTTGTTGCCGTCGGGGTCACGGACGAACGCCCCGAAGTACCCGGGGTGGTACTCGGGCCACAGCCGCGGCTCGTGCAGGGACTCCGCGCCCCAGGAGACCGCGGTCTCGTGGAACGCCCGGACGTGGGCCGGGTCGGGGGCGGCGAAGGCCACGTGCACCTCCCGGTTGGCCCCCATGCCCTCGAAGGTGGAGATCCAGAACGTCGGCTGGGTGGTGCCGTACCCGATCGCCACGCCGACGTCCATCAGTCTGCGGTGGCCGAGGGTGGCCAGCACAGCGTCGTAGAAGTCGGCCGAGGCGGCCAGGTCGGCGCAGTTGATGCCGAGGTGATCGATCATGGGCACATCCTGCCCGCCCGCGACGTCTCGCGTCGCCCCCTGGGGAGAGGACTAGAGTCGGGCCGTGACCGACACCACCGCCCTCGCCCGGGAGGCCGCCGACCGCCTCCGTGACCTCACCGGCGTCGATCGCCACGACATCGCCCTGGTGATGGGCTCGGGGTGGCTCCCCGCCGTGGACGCCCTGGGGGTGGCCACCGCAGACCTCGCGAGCACGGACCTGCCCGGGTTCGCACCCCCCGCGGTCGAGGGACACGCCGGGCGGATCCGGTCGGTCCGCGCGGGGGACCGCCAGCTGCTGGTCTTCCTCGGCCGTACCCACTACTACGAGGGCCGGGGTGTCGCGGCCGTCGTGCACGGCGTACGCACCGCGGCCGCGGCCGGCTGCCGGGCCATCGTGCTGACCAACGGCTGCGGGGGGCTGCGGGAGACCTGGCAGCCCGGGACTCCGGTGCTGATCAGCGACCACCTCAACCTGACCGCCACCTCGCCGATCGAGGGTGCCCACTTCGTGGACCTCACCGACCTCTACTCGAAACGGCTGCGCGACCTGTGCCGCGAGGTCGAGCCCGGCCTCGAGGAAGGCGTCTACGTGCAGCTGCCCGGGCCGCACTACGAGACCCCCGCCGAGATCCGGATGGTGCGCACGCTCGGCGCGGACCTGGTCGGCATGAGCACCGCCCTGGAGGCGATCGCGGCTCGGGAGGCGGGGATGGAGGTGCTCGGCATCTCCCTGGTCACCAACCTCGCCGCGGGGATCACCGGCGAGCCGCTGAACCACGAGGAGGTGCTCGAGGCGGGCCGGGCCGCCGCCACCCGGATGGGCGACCTGCTCGGCCGGGTCGTCCCCCGGATCTGACGTGCGCGTCCTGCTGACCGGCGCCGCCGGGAGCATCGGGCAGGTGGTGGCCATCGGCCTCGCCGACCGGGGCCACGAGATCGTCGGCCTCGACCTGGTGCCGCCGCTGGAGGGCGTCGACGACCCGTGGTACACCGTCGACTGCGCCGACGCCGACGCGGTGGCGGAGGTGTTCGCCCAGGAGCGGCTGGACGCGGTGGTGCACCTCGCCGGCCGCCCCGACGAGGCCAGCCTGCCGGACTCGCTGCACTCCCACCTGGTCACCACCGGCGCGCTGCTGGACGCGATGGTCGAGCACGGCGTACGCCGGATCGTCTACGCCTCCTCCAACCATGCGGTCGGCCGCACCCCGCGCGGCGACCAGCCGCTCGGCGAGGACGCGGCCCCGCGGCCGGACACCTTCTACGGTGTCGCCAAGGTCGCTGCCGAGGCGGCGCTGCGGCTCTACGCCGACCGCTACGGCCTCGACGCCGTCGTGTGCCGGATCGGCTCCTTCCTGCCCCAGCCCGAGGCCCGACGGCACCTGGCCACCTGGCTGTCCCCCGGCGACTGCGTACGCATGGTGGAGGCCGCCCTGACCGCCCCGGCGCCGGGGTTCGCGGTGCTCTACGGCATCTCGGCGAACACCCGGGCCTGGTGGGACCTGGCGGCCGGGCACCGGCTGGGTTACCACCCGGAGGACGACGCTGAGCGGTACGCCGCCGACCTCCCCGAGCGGCTCGAGGACGCCGACGAGGCGGCGTACGTGGGCGGGCCGTTCGCCGGTGAGGCGTTCTACCGGCCTGCGCTCGACCGGGGCTGAGGATCGCCGGGGCTTGCGTGGGTGTCGGTTTCCCCGCCCGGGGAGACCCGCACATGTCGGGGGAAGCAACCCGTGCGAAGTGCCAGTGTGCCCTGCCCGGGGTGACAGGTGGGGCGGGTGGGGCGAGCACAGACGTACGCCGCGCCGCGGCCTCAGCCCTCCCGGCGCGAGCCCTCCAGGCGGGACCGCAGCCCGGCGATGCCCCCGGCCATCATCTGCCGGTGGTTCCAGCGCAGCAGGGGTGCGGCCGTCCACGACGCCAGGCCCAGCAGCCGCCCGGTGACCACTACCTCCTGGTGGAAGTCCAGGAGGGTCCCCTCGCCGCGGGCGGACAGCCGCCAGCGCACCCGGCCCTCCAGGTCGCCGGTGAGCGTGGACTCCAGCAGCGGCGGGTGCCGCGACACGGCGTGCAGGACGAGGTCGAGGGTGTAGGGCAGCCGGGAGCGGCACAGCACCCGGGCGTCGTCGGGGCCCAGCGCCGCCACCGCCAGCACCTGCGGCCACCACGTCGGGTAGCCGGCCAGGTCGGCCAGCACCGTGCCCACCACGTCCGGCGCCGCAGGCAGCACCCAGGAGTCACGGAAGACGAACACCCTCATGGGCGCTACGGTGCCGTTATGACCGCACTCGACGCCACCTCGCTGCTGGAGCGCGCCCGGGCCTGGGCCGCAGAGGACCCCGACCCGCAGACCCGGGAGGAGCTGGTGGCCGTCATCGGCGCGGTCGAGGCCGGGGGCGACCCGGCGGACCTGGCGGACCGGTTCGCCGGCACCCTCGAGTTCGGCACCGCCGGGCTGCGCGGCGCCCTGGGCGCCGGCCCGAACCGGATGAACCGGGTCGTGGTGCTGCGGGCGGCCGCCGGCCTCGCGGCGTACCTGAAGGACCAGGGCGCGGCACCGGGCGCCTCGGTGGTGATCGGCTACGACGCCCGGCACAACTCCGACGTCTTCGCTCGGGACACCGCCGAGGTGATGACCGGCGCGGGCCTGCGGGCACTGGTGCTGCCCCGGCCGCTGCCCACCCCGCTGCTGGCGTTCGCGATCCGCGAGCTGGGCTGCGTGGCCGGCGTGATGGTGACCGCCAGCCACAACCCTCCCCAGGACAACGGCTACAAGGTCTACCTGGGCGACGGCAGCCAGATCGTGCCGCCGGCGGACATCGGCATCGCCGAGCGGATCGCCGCCGTCGGGCCCCTGGCCGACCTGCCCCGCGGCGACGGGGGGACCGTGCTGGACGAGCGCATCGTGGACCGCTACCTCGACACGATCGCCGGGCTGGCCGAGGACGGCCCGCGGGACCTGCGCCTGGTCTACACGCCGCTGCACGGCGTCGGAGGTACGTCGGTGCTGCAGGTGCTGGAGCTGGCCGGCTTCCCGGCGCCGCACGTCGTCCCCCAGCAGGAGGAGCCGGACCCGGAGTTCTCCACGGTCTCCTTCCCCAACCCCGAGGAGCCGGGCGCCATGGACCTGGCCATGGCGCTGGCCCGCGAGACCGACGCCGACCTCGTGGTCGCCAACGACCCCGACGCCGACCGGTGCGCGGCGGCGGTGCCCGGGCCGCACGGCTGGCGGATGCTGCGCGGCGACGAGGTCGGGGCGCTGCTCGGCGCGCACCTGCTGGCGCGGGGCCGCACCGGCGTCTTCGCCACCTCCATCGTCTCCTCCTCGCTGCTCGGCAAGATGGCGCACGCCGCCGGCCAGGGGTACGCCGAGACGCTCACCGGCTTCAAGTGGATCGGCCGGGTGGAGGGGCTCGCCTTCGGCTACGAGGAGGCCCTGGGCTACTGCTGCGACCCCGAGCACGTCAAGGACAAGGACGGCGTCTCGGCACTGCTGCTGCTGTGCGAGCTGGCGGCCGCGGCGAAGGCAGAGGGGCGCACGCTCGACGACCTGCTCGACGACCTGGCGCGCCGCCACGGTCTGCACGCCACCGACCAGCTCGCGGTGCGGGTGGCCGACCTCTCGCTGATCTCCCAGGCGATGGAGACCCTGCGGACCACGCCTCCGGTCAGCCTCGGTGGGCTGGCCGTCGAGCGCGTCGACGACCTGGCGCGAGGCTCCGCCGCCCTGCCACCGACCGACGGGCTGCGCTACACGCTGGCCGACCAGGCCCGCGTGGTGGTCCGACCCAGCGGGACCGAGCCCAAGCTGAAGTGCTACCTGGAGGTCGTCGTCCCGGTGGCCCCGGAGGACGAGGTGGCCGCGGCCCGGATCGCGGCGGCGGGTCGCCTGGACGCGATCAAGGCCGACCTGCGCGGCGCCCTGGGGATCTGACCGGCGCCTAGGACGGGAGCCTGCCGTACCGGCCCTGGGCGTCCCGGAGGGCCCGGACGTAGCCGGCGCGCTCGTAGGCCGTGGCGTCGACGTCCGCACCCACCGCGAGCACCCCCCGGGCGGCCGCGACCGAGGCGTACCCCTTGCGGTCCAGCCAGGCGGACAGCTCGTCCACCAGCGTCCCTACGTGGGCCGGCCCGTGCCGCAGCAGCGCCGAGGCGGTCATCACCACGTCGGCCCCCGCGAGCAGGTAGGCCACCACGTCGTCACCCGACTCGACCCCGGTGGTGGCGGCCAGCGAGGCCCGCACCCGCCGGTGCAGCAGGGCGATCCAGGTCCGCGGCAGCCGCGCCTCCGCCGGGACGGACAGGGTGGCCCCGGGCCGGACCCGCTGGGCCTCCACGTCCACGTCGGGCTGCAGGAACCGGTTGAACAGCACGAGCCCGTCGGCACCGGCCGCATCGAGCGCCAGCGCCATCGCCCCGGGGGCGCTGAAGAACGGGCTCAGCTTCACCGCCACCGGCACCGACACCGCCGCCTTGACCGCCGCCAGGATCTCCAGGTGCCGGTCCTCCACGACTCGGCCGTCGACGGTGAGGTCGCCCGGCACGGCGTAGATGTTGAGCTCGATCGCCGCCGCCCCGGCCGACTCCATGGACGCAGCGATCGAGGTCCAGCCTCCGGGGCTGCTGCCGTTGAGGCTGGCGATGACGGGGACGTCGACCGCGGCCGCCGACCGCTCGAGGTGCCGGAGGTAGGGCCGGGCGCCCCCGAAGGAGACCGTCGGCGCCTCCGGGAAGTAGCCCTGCGCCTCCCCGAAGCTGTGCTCGTGCGCCTCGGTGAGGAGCAGGTCGGCGACCTCCCGGGCGCGGACCTCCTCCTCGAACAGCGAGTACAGCACGACCGCACCGGCCCCGTGGTCGGCGCAGGCGCGGACCCCGTCGAGCGTCATCGACACCGGTGAGGCCGAGGCGACGACCGGGCTGCACAGCGGCAGGCCGAGGTAGCTGGTGGTCAGGTCCATGTCTTCCTCCGGGCGTCCGGGCTGAACTGCGCGGCGCTGCGGGTGGCCATCTCCTCGTAGGTCGTCCAGCGGCGGTTGACCTCCTCCTGGGCGAGCTCGAGCAGCCGCTCGGCCTCCTCGGGCGCGGCGTTGCGCAGGCTCCGGTAGCGCAGCTCCCGGTACACGTAGTCCTCCAGCCGGATCGTCGGCCGTGGCGAGTCGAGCATGAACGGGTTGCCGCCCTTGCCCCGGATGGTGGGGTCGTAGCGCATCAGCGGCCAGTGGCCGGAGTCGACGGCCCGGCTCTGCTGCTCGAGCCCCTGCCGCATCTCGATGCCGTGGGCGATGCAGTGGCTGTAGGCGATGACGAGGGAGGGCCCGTCGTACGCCTCCGCCTCACGGAAGGCCCGCAGCGTCTGCTGAGGGTCAGCCCCCATCGCCACGCGTGCGACGTACACGCTGCCGTAGGCGATGGCCTGCAGCGCCAGGTCCTTCTTCGCCGCGACCTTGCCGGCGCTGGCGAACTTGGCGACCGCGCCGATCGGGGTGGCCTTCGAGGACTGGCCGCCGGTGTTGGAGTAGACCTCGGTGTCCATGACGAGCACGTTCACGTCGCGTCCGCTGGCCAGCACGTGGTCCAGCCCTCCGGAGCCGATGTCGTAGGCCCAGCCGTCCCCGCCAACGATCCAGACGCTGCGGCGCAGCAGGTGGTCGGCGACGCTGCGCAGGTCGTCCACCTCAGGTCCCGAGAGCCCGTCGAGGCGGCGCAGCAGCTCGCCCACGCGGTCGTGCTGGGCCCGCAGCTGGGACTCGCGCAGCTGCTCGGCGCCGAGGATGGCGTCGGCGAGGTCGGCACCCACCCGGTCGCGCAGCGCGGCCAGCCGCTGGCGGGAGAGCCGGGTGTGCAGGTCGGCCGCCAGCCGCATGCCCAGCCCGAACTCCGCGTTGTCCTCGAACAGCGAGTTCGACCAGGCCGGCCCGCGCCCCTCCGCGTTCGCCGCCCACGGCGTGGTCGGCAGGTTCCCGCCGTAGATCGACGAGCAGCCGGTGGCGTTCGCGACGGTGAGCCGGTCACCGAAGAGCTGGGTGAGCAGCTTGAGGTACGGCGTCTCGCCGCAGCCCGTGCACGCTCCGGAGAACTCGAACAGCGGCTCGAGGAACTGCGTGCCGCGGACGGTGCCGAGGTCGACGCGGTTGCGGCTGTTGACCGGGAGGGTCTCGAAGTACGCCACGTGCGCGGGCCCCGCGACCAGGGCGTCCGCCGCCTCCACCAGGTTGATCGCCCGGCGGTCGCTGCCCGGCACCGGGGTGATCGGGCAGGCCTCCACGCACAGCCCGCAGCCGGTGCAGTCCTCGGCGTACACCTGGAGGGTGTAGCGGCTGTCAGGGAGTCCGACCGCGTTCAGCGGCGCGGACTCGAACCCGTCGGGGGCGGTCTCCAGCACCGACCGGTCGTAGAACTTGGACCTGATCACCGCGTGCGGGCACACGAACGCGCAGTTCCCGCACTGGATGCAGGCCTCCGGGTCCCACTGCGCCACCCGGTCGGCGATGCGGCGCTTCTCGAAGGCGGTGGTCCCGCTGGGCCAGGTCCCGTCCACGGGCAGCGCGCTCACCGGCAGCGAGTCCCCGCGCCCGGCCATCATCGCCGCGGTCACCGTGCGCACGAACGGCGGAGCCGAGTCGGGCACGACCGGCGGTGCGGGCCGCTGCGCGGTCGCCTCGGCCGGCACGGGGACCCGGTGCAGCTCGGCCAGGGTGGCGTCGACGGCCGCCTCGTTGCGGGCGACCACCTCCTCGCCGCGCCTGCCGTAGGTCTTGCGGATCGCCGCCTTCACCTGCGCGACGGCCTGCTCGGGGGGAAGCACCCCGGAGATCGCGAAGAAGCAGGTCTGCAGGACCGTGTTGGTGCGCCCGGGCAGGCCGGCCTCACGGGCGACCCGGCCGGCGTCGATGGCGTGCACGGTCAGCCCTTTGGCGATGATCTGCTCCTGCACCGGCCGGGACAGGGCGTCCCACACCCGCTCGGCCGGCATCGGCGCGTTGAGCAGGAGGGTGCCGCCGGGTCGTGCCACGCCGAGCACGTCCAGCGTGTCCAGCAGGGCGAACTGGTGGCAGCCGACGAAGTCGGCCTGGCCGACCAGGTACGGCGCCCGCACCGGGTGCGGCCCGAACCGCAGGTGGGAGACCGTCGAGCCGCCGGACTTCTTGCTGTCGTAGACGAAGTACGCCTGGGCGTAGAGGTCCGGATCGGCCCCCAGGATCTTGATGGTGTTCTTGTTGGCCCCGACCGTGCCGTCCGCGCCCAGCCCGAAGAACACCGCACGGAGGGTCTGCGGGTCCTCGATGTCCAGGCCCGCGTCGTAGGTCAGCGAGGTGCCCGAGACGTCGTCGACGATGCCGACGGTGAATCGTCGGGGCGGCGGGTCGGCGGCCAGCGCGGCGTACACCCCCGCCACCATGCCGGGGGTGAACTCCTTCGAGGAGAGCCCGTAGCGGCCCCCGACGACGCGCGGCATCGTGGTGGCCCGGCCGTCGGCCAGGCCCTCGGCCAGCGCGGCGACGACGTCGAGGTAGAGCGGCTCCCCGCCCGCCCCCGGCTCCTTGGTCCGGTCCAGCACGGCCACCGCGGTGGCCGTGGCGGGCAGCGTCGCCAGCAGCGCCTCGGCCGGGAACGGCCGGTAGAGCCGCACCCGGAGCACACCGACCCGTTCGCCGGCGGCGTTGAGGTGCGCGCAGGTCTCCTCGACCGCCTGGCCCCCGGAGCCCATCACCACCACGACCCGCTCTGCCTCGGGGTGGCCGGCGTAGTCGACCAGGTGGTACCCGCGACCGGTGTGCTCGGCCACCTCGTCCATCACCTGCTGGACGACCTCGGGCGTGCGCGCGTAGAACGGGTTGGCGCTCTCCCGGGCCTGGAAGTAGACGTCGGGGTTCTGGGCCGTGCCACGGATGAACGGCCGCTCCGGTGAGAGCGACCGGCCCCGGTGCTCGCGCACCAGGTGCTCGGGGACGACCGCGCGCAGCACGTCGTCGTCGATCCGCTCGATGGTGTTCAGCTCGTGGGAGGTCCGGAAGCCGTCGAAGAAGTGCACGAACGGGATGCGGGTGCGCAACGTGGCTGCGTGGGCGACCAGCGCCAGGTCGTGCGCCTCCTGGACCGACCCTGACGACAGCAGCGCGAAGCCGGTCTGGCGGACCGCCATCACGTCCTGGTGGTCCCCGAAGATCGACAGTCCCTGGGTGGCCAGCGACCGGGCCGCCACGTGGAAGACCGTCGAGGTCAGCTCACCGGCGATCTTGTACATGTTCGGGATCATCAGCAGCAGGCCCTGGGAGGCGGTGAACGTGGTGCTCAGCGCCCCGGCCTGGAGCGCCCCGTGGAGGGCGCCGGCGGCTCCGCCCTCGCTCTGCATCTCGA
>NZ_DAOMFK010000123.1:0-8891 GCF_035429765.1 Nocardioides sp.
GGCCGAGCCCCTCAGCGCCGGATTGTTGACTCGTACCTATGATCGAATATAGGTCACAGACAAGGTCCTGTCAAGGCGGCGAGCTCAACCGCCGACCGGTTCCTGGACGATCCGGACCTCGGCCCCGGCCACCACGACGTGCCGCAGGTCCGGGACGAACGCGTCCACGCCCGCCCCCGGTGCGGACAGATCGGTCTTGGACACGCCGACGAGGTGGCCCACGCCGGCGGCGCGGGCGGCCGCGATCCCGGCGGCGGAGTCCTCGAAGACCAGGCAGTCTGCCGGCCGCTCGCCGAGCAGGCCCGCGGCGGTCAGGTAGGGCTCCGGGTCCGGCTTGCCCCGTTCGACGTCGTCGGCGGTGACCAGCGCCGTCGGTGTCGGGAGCCCGGCGGCCGCGAGCCGGGCGCGGGCCAGGGCTCCGGTGCCCGAGGTCACGATCGCCCAGGTTCCGGGCGGCAGGGAGCGCAGCAGCGTCGCGGCCCCCGGCATCGCCCGCACCCGGTCGGCCTGCTCCAGCTCCATCCGGTCGATCATCGTGAGCGCCTCGGACCGGTGAGGTGCGGCGACCAGACGCGCGACGGTCCGACGGCTGGGAGTGCCGTGCACCTGCGGCACCACGACGTCGGGGTCGAGCCCCCAGTGCTCCGCCCAGCGGCTCCAGACCTCCTGCACGGCGTCGTCGGAGTCCACCAGGACCCCGTCGCTGTCGAAGAGCAGGCCGGAAGCGCGGAGGATCACCGGCCCACCGTACCCACCCGCTCGGCGGGTCGCGGCCGTCGTCCCGCCGCCTCACGCGACATCATGGGGGCAGCACCCACACCCCGCCCCCAGGGAGGCCCGATGTCCCACTCCACCTCGCCCGCGTCTCCCTCCGGCTCCCGCATGGCCTGGGCGTCCGGGATCTCCGTGTTCGCCGGGGTCATCCTGATCAGCGGCGGGGTGTTCCAGGCCGCGCAAGGCATGGCCGCGGCCCACAACGACAAGATCTACGGCGCCGTCGACGACTACCTCTTCAAGACCGACCTGTCCGCCTGGGGCTGGGTGCACATCGTCGTGGGCGCGGTGATGGTCCTGGTCGGCGCCTCGATCCTGGCCGGCAAGAAGTGGGCGATCGCGGTCGGCATCGGTGTGGCCGCCCTCTCGGCCCTGTCGAACTTCCTCTTCCTCCCCCACTACCCGCTGTGGGCGCTCGTCCTGATCGCGTTCGACGTCGCGGTGATCTGGGCGCTGAGCACCGAGTTCGAGCGGTAGCGGGGAGCGGTCACCCCAGCGGGGAACGAGGCACGAAGCGCCCCCACCCCGGAGGTACGTCGGCAGGCTCGCCGCCGACCGCGACCACGCGGCCCCGGACGAGCGTGAGCGCCGGCCAGCCCTGGACGACCCGTCCGGCGTACGGGCTGTGGTCGCAGCGCGAGTGGAGCCGGGACGCGTCGAGCCGTCGGGTCGCCCCAGGGTCGAAGACCACCAGGTCGGCGTCCAGGCCCGGCCGCAGCGCCCCCTTGACGCCGTCGAGCCCGAAGAGACGTGCCGGTGCACCCGAGGTGCTGTCGACCCACCGCGGCAGCGAGAGGTCTCCGGCCAGCACCCCTTGGTAGACCAGGGACAGCCGGGTCTCGACCCCGCTGAGGCCGCCCGGCACCTGCCTGAAGTCGACCCAGCCGGTCCCCCCGGTGCCGCGCCGGCGGTCCGCCACGGTGAACGGGCAGTGGTCGGTGGAGACGACCTCGACCTCCCCCGTGCCCAGTGCCTGCCAGAGCGCGGCGCGGTCCGCGTCGGTGCGCAGCGGTGGGGCGCACACGTAGTCGGGGTCGCCGTTCGCCAGGTGGGACGCCTCCAGGTGCAGGTAGTGGGGGCAGGTCTCGGCGTGGACGTCCACCCCGTCGGCGCGGGCCGCGCGCACGGCCTCCAGCCCCTCCCGGCTGGACAGGTGCACGACGTACAGCCAGGCGCCGGCTCGCCGGGCCAGCCCCGCGACCCGGCGGATCGCCTCGGCCTCGACCGAGGGTGGGCGGACGGACGGCACGGTGTCGGGGCCCGTGCGACCTTCGGCGATCGCGGCGGTGACCAGAGACTCCACCGTCGCGCCGTCCTCCGCGTGCACGCAGACCCGCACTCCGGTCGCCCGCGAGGCACTCAGGGCGCGCCCCAGGGTGTCGTCGTCGACCATCAGCCGGTCCGGGTAGGCCATGTAGAGCTTCACGCTCGCGACCCCTCGGGCCAGGAAGTCCGCGAACCGGCGGACCGCGGACCCGGGCTCGGCAGGGAGCTCGGTCACGGTGAGGTGGAAGCCGTAGTCGACGACGGCCCGACCCTGGGCGCGCGCGTGCCAGGTGGCCAGCGCCTCCTCCCACGGCTCCCGACCAGCGCCGGCGAAGTCGACCACGCAGGTGGTGCCGCCGCACGCCGCGGCCAGGGTCCCCGACTCGAAGTCGTCGGCCGAGGTCACGGCGCCGACCGGCAGCGCGAAGTGCGTGTGCACGTCGATGGCTCCGGGGATGACGTAGGCGCCGCCCGCGTCCACCACCTCGCCGCCGGCGGCTCCGAGGTCGGCCCCGACCGCGGCGATCCGTCCGTCCCGCACCAGCACGTCCGCGCGGTGGGGACCCGCGGCGTCGACGAGGGTTCCGCCGCGCACCAGGAGCGGACCGCTCATCCGGCCGGCTGGGGGTGCAGGGCCCGCCACACCCGCTCCGGGGTGAGCGGGAGCTCGTTCACGGCGACCCCTGTCGCGTCGAGGATCGCGTTGCGGACGGCGGGGGCGACGCCGTCGATGGCGATCTCGCCGACCGACTTGGCGCCGAAGGGGCCGCTGGCCTCCATCGTCTGGACGAGGTAGACCTCCATCGGGGGGGTGTCGTCGGGCCGGAAGATCCAGTACGGCCCGAACCGGGCGTTCACCGCGCGGCCGGCCTCGTCCAGCACCAGCTCCTCGGTGAGGGCGTAGCCCAGCGCCTGCACCATCGCGCCCTCGACCTGCCCGCTGGCGGTCGTGGGGTTGATCGCCACCCCGCAGTCCACAGCCATGACGAGCCTGCCGACGGTCACCTGGCCGGCCTCGGTGTCCACCTCGACCTCGGCGAACTGGGCGGCGAAGGGCGGCGGCGACTCGGCCGACACGTGCGAGGCGGTCGCCATGATCTGCTCCTGGTCCTCCACGTGCAAGGCGTTGAGGGCCACCTCCCCGAGCGACACCGACCGGCCGTCTCGGCTCCAGGCGTGCCCGGCTCGAAGCACGACCTCTCCGGCGTCCTCGAGGCCCAGCAGACGTGCGGCCCGCAGCGCGATCCGTTCCCGCACCTGCTCGGCCGCCTTCTTCACCGCCATGCCCGAGATGTAGGTGGTGCTGTCGGCGTAGGCGCCCACGTCGAACGGGGTGAGGTCGGTGTCGGCGGCGTACACGAGGACGTCGTCCACCTGGACGCCGAGGACCTCGGCGGCGATCTGGGCGAGCACGGTGTCGGCGCCGGTGCCGAGGTCGGTCGCCCCGACCAGCAGGTTGAACGACCCGTCGTCGTTCATCTTCAGCGAGCAGCCACCCATGTCCAGGTTGGGGATGGCGGTGGCCTGCATGCACAGGGCGAAGCCGATCCCGCGCCGGACGTGGGGCCGGTCGGGGGGCTGGCGCCACGCCGGGTCGGTGCGGCGCTCCCACCCGATCGCCCGCCGCGCCTGGGCGACGCACTCGTCGGTGGCGCAGCTGGTCACCCGGGGCATGTCCTCCGGGGCGATCTCTGTGGCACCCCTCTCGCCGAGCTGCGGGAGGATGTCCAGCGGGTCCCCGGTGCGCACCCAGTTCCGGCGCCGCAGCTCGATCGGGTCGAGGCCGAGCCCGCGCGCGATGTCGTCCATGTGCGACTCCAGCGCGAAGAGGGCCTGCGGGGCGCCGTACCCTCGGAACGCTCCCGCGACCGGCCGGTTGGTGTAGGCGACGTCGGCGGTGTACCGCTTGGCCGGGGAGTTGTACTCCGACAGCCCGCGCTGCCCGGTGACCGACTGCACGGTGAAGCCGTGCGTGGCGTAGGGACCGGTGTTGCCGACCACCCGCAGGTCCTGGGCCAGGAGGCGGCCCTCGCCGTCGACCGCGGTGCGGAAGGTGAGGGTCTGCGCGTGGCGGATCCGGGAGGAGACGAACTCCTCCTCCCGGGTGAGCTCGAGCCGGACCGGCCTGCGGGTGGCCAGCACCAGGTGGCCGACGACGTCCTCCAGCAGCATCTCCTGCTTGCCGCCGAACCCGCCGCCGATGCGCGGCTTGACCACCCGGATCCGCTTGACCGGCAGGCCGAGGAGCGGGGCCACCATCCGGCGGACGTGGAAGGGAACCTGGGTCGAGGTGCGCAGCACCAGCCGCTCGTCGGAGTCCAGCCAGCCGATCGTGATGTGCGGCTCGATCGGGCACTGCTGCTGCTGCTGGACGCGGAAGGTCTGCTCGAAGACGTGCTCGGCTGCAGCGAACGCCGCGTCGAGGCGCTCGTCGGGGACGGTCTGGCCACCGATGTGGTGGCTGATGTTGCGCTGGGCGTCGTGGATGCCCTCGGTGTCGGTCTCGTCGTGGATCACCGGTGCGCCGGGGGCGATCGCCTCGAGCTCGTCGAAGACCGCGGGCAGCACCTCGTAGGTGACCCGGATCCGCCGGCAGGCCTCCTCGGCGAGGTCGAGGCTCTCCGCCGCGACCGCGGCGACCCGGTCGCCCACGTGCCGCACCTTGTCGTCGAAGCTCACCTGGTCCCACGGGTGGGGGTTGGGCCAGCTCTGGCCTCCGGAGGCGTACTTCACGCGCGGGGTGTTGAAGGTGTGGAGGACGGCGTGGACGCCCGGTAGCGCCGTGGCCTCGGAGTCGTCGATGGCCACGATCCGAGCGTGCGCGTGCGGGCTGCGCAGCACCTTGGCGTACAGCATGCCGCGCGGCACCACGTCGTCGACGAACGCCGGGCGACCCTTGACCAGCTTGACCGCGTCGACCTTGGGCGGGCTCTGTCCCACCACGGTGGTGGGCGGCACGTCCGGCGAGGGGACCAGCCGCGGCATGGCCGACGGCGCGTCGGGCGGCGGACCGCCGGGGCCGTCGCCGAGAGGCTCCACCAGCACCGGCGCCATCGGCTCCGGCTTCTCCCCACGCAGCAGCGCGGCTGCCCGCTTCACCGCGTCGACCACCTTCACGTAGCCGGTCTCGCGGTCGAGGATCCCCGAGAAGGCGTCGCGGATCTGCCACTCCGTGGGATCGGGGGTGCGTTCGACCAGCGCCTTCGTGGCCAGGACCATGGCGCCGGCGGAGTAGCCCGACTGCAGGGCCCCGGACTCGACGAAGGCGGCCTGGATGGGGTGCAGCTCCCCGGTGGCGACGTCGAGGGCCTCGACGGTCGTCACCTCGTGGCCGTCGACCTGGGCCGCCAGCAGCACGTCGGCCGCCAGCAGCCTGCCGTCGACGAGTACGGCGGCCGCGCCGGTCTCGCCGGTCTCAGAGCCGTACCGGACGCTCACGCATCCCAGCCGCCGCAGAACGGTGAGCAGCGAGTCGCCCGGTGCGCAGGAGACCTGCGTCCGGACGCCGTTGAGGGTGAGCTCGATGTCCCTCATGCGATCGCCTCCAGTGCTCGGGCCACCAGGACCTCGGCCAGCGCGCGGCGGTACTCCGCTGACCCGCGGAAGTCACCCACCGGGTCGACGGGGTCCCCGGGCTGCACCAGCACCGGGGTCGGCGCCACGCCGGTCAGCGCCAGGCGACGTACCCCGTCGTCCGCGCGGACCACTGCGGCCACGATCGGGCGGTCGGCCGGGGTCCGGGCAGTCCGGACCGCCGCCGTGCGGCCTCCCACCCGGAGGGTCACCGCGGTCACCAGCCGGCCGGGAGCCAGCGGCAGTCCGGCCAGCAGCTCCTCCAGGGGGATCTCGTCGGGGGCGCTCCCGTCGCCCAGGTGCACGACGGCCTCGTGCACCAGCAGCGTGGCCAGCAGCTCGCTCTCCGCGTCCCCGGTCGCGACGCAGCCGCCCACGGTGGCCTGGGCCCGCAGGGTGCTCGGCTCCTCGCGTCGCGCCGCCTCGCGGACGACCTCGGGGGCGGCGTCGCAGTCGACGACCTGCTGCAAGGTCGCCATCGCCCCGATCCGCAGCTCGGCCCCCGCCCGGTCCTCGATCTCGGCCAGGCCCAGCGCTTGGAGGTCGACCAGCTCCACCGGCGGCACCGCGCGGGAACCGCCCAGCCGGCTGCCCCCGGCCAGGGCCACGGCCCCCGGTCGAGCCAGCAGCTCGCGGGCCTCCTCCAGGCTGGCGGGACGCCAGTACTCCGACACTGTCACCATGCTCACTGGTCTACTCCCCCTCCCGTGTGCTGGCTAGGCCTGGGCGCGGACGTCACGCCATCGTCAGCGCCATGACCGCCTTCTGGCCGTGCAGGCGGTTCTCGGCCTGGTCGTAGACGGCGCTCTGCGGGCCGTCGATCACCTCGTCGGTCACCTCGACGCCGCGCTCCGCGGGGAGCGGGTGGAGGTAGATCGCGTCCGGGGCCGCGGTGGCGAGCCGGCGGGCGTCGGTGATCCAGGACTCGTGGGCGGCGACCAGGCGCGCCTCCTCCGCCTCGTCCGACGTGGTCAGGGTCGCGCCCCAGCTCTTCGCGTACACGACATCGGTGTCCTTGATGCCTGCGTCGAAGTCGTCCATGACCTCGAACGAGGCGTGTGCCCGGCGGGCGTTCTCCCGGGCCTGGTCGACGAGGTCGGGCAGCAGGCCGAACTCGGGCGGGTGGACCAGCCGGACGTTCATGCCGAACCGGGGCAGCAGCATGATGAGGCTCTGGGGCACGCTCAGCGGCTTGGAGTACGTCTTCGCGCAGGCCCAGCTCACGGTGGCGGTCCGGCCTCGAGGGTCCCCGAGCCGCTCGATGATCGTCATCAGGTCGGCCAGGGCCTGGTGCGGGTGGAAGAGGTCGCACTGCATGTTCAGCACCGGCACCCTGCTCGCCTCGGCGACCTCCCGCAGGTAGGTGTTGCCGACCCCCCAGTCCACGTTGCGGATCGCGATCCCGTCGTTGTACCGGCCCAGGATCTCCCCGATCTCCTTGGCCGTGTCGCCGTGGGCGATCTGGGTCGAGCGACTCTCGATGAACTGCGCGTGGCCGCCGAGCTGGGCCATGCCCGCCTCGAACGAGGCCCGGGTCCTGGTGCTGGAGAAGAAGAAGAGCATGGCCAGCACCTTGTCCCGCAGGTAGGGGTGCGGACGGCCCAGCGCCCGGTCCCGCTTGAGCGCGAACGCCACGTCGAGGACCGTCTCGAGCTCGTCCCTGGTCCACTCCTGGAAGTCGATGACGTCCCGGCCCCGCAGGTGGGTCTGCATCGTCAGCCCCCGCTACTCGACGGCCCCGAGGACCAGCGCCAGCAGCGCCATCCGCATGACGACCCCGTTGTAGGCCTCGAACCAGTAGCGGGCGTGCCGGGTGCTGTCCACGTCGGCCGGAAGCTCGTCCATCCGGGGCAGCGAGTGCAGGATGATCGCGTCCCGCCTGGCCTTGTCACGCAGCAGCTCGCGGGTGACGCGGTACTCCGGCGGGGTGACGCCGTGGCCGGCGTCTGGGTCGACGCGCGACTGCGTGTAGTCGGCCTGGACCACGGGCTCCATGTAGATCACGTCGGCCTCGGCGAGGCAGGCCTCGACCGAGGCGACCTCGCGGTAGGCGACGTTGCGCGCGTCCAGCTCGGCCTTGAACTCCCCCAGCAGCGACATCTCCGGCGGCGAGACGACCATCGCCTCCATGTCGAACTGGGACATGGCGTAGAGGATCGAGTGCATGGTGCGCATCCGCATGTCGCCGACGCACAGCACCCGCAGCCCGTCGAGCGTGCCCTTGTCCTTCCAGATCGTGTAGAGGTCGGTGAGGACCTGGGTGGGGTGCTCGCCCCACCCGTCACCGCAGTTGATCACCGGCACCGAGGCCCAGCGGGCCGCCTCGTGGGGGGCGCCCTGGACGTGGTGCCGCATCGCGATCACGTCGCCGTAGAACTCCAGCATGTGGACGGTGTCCTTCATCGACTCCTGGTAGAAGTCGCCGGCGCGGGTCATCTTGGCGTCCGAGAAACCCAGGACGTGCCCGCCGAGCCGGTGCATGGCCGCCTCGGTGGCCAGCCGGGTCCGGGTGCTGGGCTGGTAGAAGGCGGTCAGCAGCGTCTTGTGCGTGAGCAGGTCGCCGTTGCGCCGCTTCTCGGCGTACGGCCGGAGCCCCTCGGCCACCTGGAAGATCTGGAAGTACTCGTCCCGCTCCATGTCCTTGAGCGAGAGGATGTCCCTCCCCGCGAAGCTCCTCATGCTGCCTCCTCAGTCACCGAAGGTGTCGATCATCAGCCGGACGTCGTCGCCGAGGGGGTAGAGGATCGGGCAGGTCGCGCCCGCCTCGACGTACTCGGCCACCTTGGCCCGGCACTCCTCAGGGCTTCCCGACGCGGTGATCTGCTGGACCACGTCGTCGGGCACCAGCCGCATGGCGCTGCGGATCTCCTCCGGTCCCGCGGGCCAGGTGAGGACCCTCCCGATCTCCTCGATCAGGGCCGGGTCCACGCCGCTGGCCTTCATGATGTGCGGCTGCTGGCCGAGGTACTGCGTCAGCAGCTCCCGCGAGCGGTCCAGGGCGAGCGCCCGGTCACGGTCGACCGAGCACACCACGAGCTGGGGCCGGTCGATGTCGTCCAGGGTGCGGCCTGCCTTCGCGGCACCGGCGGCGAGGGCGGCCATGGCCTGGGCGTTGTAGGACGGGCCGACCATGTAGTTGAGGACGACCCCGTCGGCGATGGCTCCGGCCAGCTCCATCATCTGCATGCCGGTGGCGCCGATGTAGATCGGCACCTGCTTGGGCGAGCGGTCGCCGTGGACGATGTCGATCTCGACGTCGTCGAGGTGGACGAACTCGC
>NZ_DAOMFK010000124.1:0-8875 GCF_035429765.1 Nocardioides sp.
GCCTCGAGGCGCTGCAACTGCAGGTCGGCCAGCCGCAGCTTCGCGGACAGTTTGAGGTTCTCGCGGCGCAGCCGCTCGCGGTCGGCGAAAGATCCGGTGAGCCAGCCCCACCCCCGCACCGCTGCGTGAGGTACGACCCGGGCGCCGGGCCGAGGTCACCCTCGGGGCGCTCGCCCTGGACCCCGCCGCCGAGGTCAGCGCGGTGGTCCTGCCCGAGGCGGAGGAGCTGCGCCGCAGCCCCTGGGTGGCCGAGGGCAGCGACTGGGCCGAGCACCCCACCGAGGTCGTGGAGCCGCTCCGCGAGCCGGTGGTCGGGCCGGTCCTCGCCGGCGCCCGCCGTCGGCTCTCGCTGGGCGTGGAGGAGCTCGCCGAGCGCACCCGCATCCGTCCGCACGTGATCGAGGCGATCGAGGTCGACGACTTCGCACCCTGCGGGGGCGACTTCTACGCCCGTGGCCACCTGCGCACGCTCGCCCGCGTGCTGGGGGTGGACGTGGCGCCGCTGCTGGCGTCCTACGACGAGCTGTACGCGCACGCGCCGGTCAGCCCGCGGCGGGTGTTCGAGGCCGAGCTGGGGTCGGGGTCGCACGGCTCGCTGCGGGGCACGCGAGGCGGGCCGAACTGGTCGGTGCTGGTGGCCGCGGTGATGGCGGTGGTGCTGGCCTGGTCATTGGCGCGCATCGTGATGGACGGCCCCGTGGAGCTCCGGCAGGTTCCGGGGCTCGCCGCGGGCTCGGGCGGCATCCACCAGGGTGGCGCGCCTGCCGGTGCCGTCGTCCCGGTGCTGGTCCGCGCCGCCGGCGGGGGAGCGCACGTCGTCGTCCGCGACGGCAACGGCAAGATCGCGCTGGCCGGGGACCTCGCCTACGGCGACTCGCGCTCGCTCAAGGTGGTCCCGCCGGTCCGGGTGGAGACCTCCGATGGCAGCGTCGAGGTCGTCGTCGACGGCCGTGACCAGGGCAAGGTCGGCACGACGGGCCAACCCGCCACGGCGACGTACGTCGCGGACTGAGGCCCGCCTGGCCCCGGGCGCTTCCAGGGCCAGGCCGAGCCTCAGCTCTCCGCCCGGGCGGGCACCAGGTCGTCGACCGGCAGGTCGGACCTGGTGAACACACCCACCGCCCCCCGGAGCCCGAGCGTCATCACGACGTTGGTGAGGAACGCGAGCAGCGCGACCGCCAGCAGCGCCCCGCTCACGGCGGCCAGGATCATGTAGGGCCGGAACTCGCCGTCGTAGTAGATGGTGCGCCGCATCATCCCCTGCAGCCCGGCCATGCCCATGAAGGCACCCATCCCGATGCCGCCGACCAGGTGGCACCAGAAGTGCACGTTCGCGAGCTTCTGGCTCCACAGCTCGGCGCCGTTGGTGAGGATCGGCAGCAGGACGTACACGGCGGAGTAGAGCGTCATGGTGAGCCCGACCAGGATCGCGACGTGGACGTGCGGGCCGACGATCCACTGGGTGTTGTGCAGGATCCGGTTCAGCCCCGCGTCGGCCTGCATGATCCCGGCCGGGACCGCCAGCGCGAAGCCGAGCAGCCCGCCGATGAGGAACTTCAGCTCGTTGGTCATCTTCAGCGGTCGGGCCTGCCACAGGGTGGCCAGCGTGATGAAGAACGCCAGCCCTTGCGTGATCAGCTCGAACGCGGTGACCATCTCGCCGGAGCCCACCTTCAGCATGGCCGGCTGGGCCTGGTCGGAGAGCAGGTGGTGCGACCAGACGGTCCACGAGACGACCAGCTCCAGGCCCAGGGCGAACCGCGCCCAGCGCGCCATGAACACCTCACGGCCGGTGATGAGCGAGGCGAGGAGGTACCAGGTGCCGGCCACGAACACCAGCACCAGGCCGTCGGCGACCAGGTCCAGCCCCCACCAGTACCAGTTCTTGTACAGCAGGGCGTCGATCGCCGTCGTCTTCAGCGAGGTCCCGAAGATCTCGGCCACCATGTAGGTGAGGATCAGCACGCCGCTGAACAGGATGATCCCAGCGTTGAGCGCGACGTCGACGGTGCCACGGGTGATCGCGGCGACCGGCAGGGACACCAGGTGCTCCTGCTCGGACTTCAAGCCCCGCAGCCGCACCACGCGCCACAGCGTGGACAGGCCCAGGGCGTCCCCCAGCAGCCGGCCCACCGGCTCCTTCTCCCGCCCCGCGGGGGTGTAGGTGAGGGTCTTGAACACCTGCAGCACGAACAGCAGCGTCCCGGCCATCACCAGCGCGATGCCGGCGATGAAGATCGCCCCACCCACCGGCTCGAACTGGTCGAAGTCGGCCGGTAGTGGCCAGTAGAGCGTGTACAGCGGGGCGTAGTGGGTCAGGAAGCCGTCGAACCAGAAGGTGAAGACGCCGACCACGATCAGCCACAGCGTCCAGTGCGCCACCTTGAACGACCACAGCGGCTTCTTCAGCAGGAACGGCAGCAGGAACGTGAAGGCGCCGAAGACCATCAGGTACGACGCGCCGAAGATGCCGACCAGCGGGTGCGCGGTGAGCATGGCGAAGTAGCGCTTGGGATAGAGCAGCCCCTGGGGGTCCACCTGGTTGATCCGCATCAGCATGCCCTCGATGACGGCGAAGGCGTAGTAGATGGTGGAGAAGATGACGTACTTGAGCGTCAGCTTCTGCATCGGCGTCAGCGTCTCCGGGCGGAAGCTGTGCTTGTTCCCGTCGAGCAGGGTGTCGGTGAGGCTCATCGTGCCGCTCCTTGGGCCGCGAGCTGGTCGGTCGCGGGGTCGTCCTTGTCGCAGCCGGTGACGCTCACCGCGTTCGGCACGACCATCTCGAAGCCCTTCGGACCGCTGTACTCGGTCGACCGGATCGAGTACAGGCCGTTCTTCTCGAAGGTCCACACCAGGTCGTTGGCGTGCCCGGGCACCACCTGCATCTGGGTGACCATGGAGTCGTTGCTGCGGAAGAGACCGAAGCCGTAGGTGAGGTCCTCGCTGGTGACGCTGAACTTCACCAGCTCATCGCACGGGACGTCGATCCGCTCGCTGGGCAGCTGGAACTCGTGGTCGGCCACGGTGAGCGCGAAGGTGTTCTCCGCCGCCACCGGCGTGGCGTGCAGGTCGTCCTTGACCCACGGGATGGTGTTGTAGGTGATCAGGTGGAGCGAGACGCCGAGCACGACCAGGAAGGCCACGAAGGAGTAGAACAGCTTCGGGTTCACCGGCGGGGCCTGGTCGACGGGCCGGGTCACCCGCAGGGCGAACCAGCTGATGACCGCGATGATCGCCAGGCAGTAGGCGGTGTACATGAGCGTCTGGCCCCACAGCACGGTGTTGGAATCAACCATGGCGAGTGCCTCACGGGGGGCCCACGGACGGGGTCACCACCCGAGTCGACGATATGGACGACGTAATCCTCCAAACCAGGGGCGCCACGGGTCTGCTCCGTCACACCTGCCGCGGCACGGACGACCCGCCACCGGGCATACTCGTGCCCATCATGACGACACCGACGACCGATCCCGCCGCCCGCCCGTCGGTCGCGGTGGTGACGCTGGGCTGCGCCCGCAACGAGGTGGACTCCGAGGAGCTCGCCGGGCGGCTCGAGGCGGGGGGATTCCGGCTGGTCGCCGACCCGGACGGCGCGGACACCGTGCTCGTCAACACCTGCGGGTTCGTCGAGGCGGCGAAGAAGGACTCGGTGGACGCGCTGCTGGAGGCGGCCGACCTGAAGCAGCACGGCACCACGCGCGCGGTGGTGGCCGTGGGCTGCCTGGCCGAGCGGTACGGCGCGGAGCTGGCCGACACGCTCCCCGAGGCGGACGCGGTGCTGGGGTTCGACGACTACCCCGAGATCGCCGACCGGCTGCGGTCGGTGCTGGCCGGCGAGGCGCCGGCCGCCCACACCCCCCAGGACCGTCGCCTGCTGCTGCCGATCTCCCCGGTCGACCGGGCGGACGCCGAGCTCGCGGTGCCCGGCCACCACGGGGTCTCGGCCGCCCGGCATCGTCTGGGGACCGGGCCGGTCGCGCCGCTCAAGCTGGCCTCCGGGTGCGACCGCCGGTGCACGTTCTGCGCGATCCCCCGCTTCCGGGGGTCCTACGTCAGCCGCCGCCCCGCCGACGTCCTGGCCGAGGCCCGCTGGCTGGCCGACCAGGGCGTGCGGGAGCTGTTCTGCGTCAGCGAGAACTCCACCTCCTACGGCAAGGACCTCGGTGACCTGCGGCTGCTGGAGACCCTGCTGCCCGAGCTGGCCGCGGTCGAGGGCGTGGACCGGGTCCGGGTCTCCTACCTCCAACCCGCCGAGACCCGGCCCAGCCTGGTGGAGGCGATCGCGACCACGCCGGGCGTCGCGGCGTACTTCGACCTGTCCTTCCAGCACGCCAGCGCGGGCGTCCTGCGCCGGATGCGGCGCTTCGGCGACCCCGACAGCTTCCTGGCGCTGCTCGACCGGGTGCGCTCGCTGGCCCCGCTCGCCGGGGTGCGCTCGAACGTGATCGTCGGCTTCCCCGGAGAGACCGAGCAGGACCTCCAGGTGCTCTGCGACTTCCTGGTGGACGCCCGCCTCGACGTCACCGGGGTCTTCGGCTACTCCGACGAGGACGGGACCGAGGCCGCCGGCCTCGCCGGCAAGCTCGACGAGGACGAGATCCGCGCGCGGGTGACCCGGGTCACCGACCTGGTCGAGGAGCTGACCAGCCAGCGCGCCGAGGACCGGGTGGGCGAGGAGGTCCAGGTGCTGGTGGAGTCGGTCCGGGGCCAGGTGTCGGGTCGGGCAGCCCACCAGGGACCCGACGTGGACGGCGCCACCGTCCTGCTCGAGGCCTCCGGGACCCGGGTCGGGGACCTGGTGCGGGCCCGGGTGGTGGCGACCGACGCCGCCGACCTCGTCGCGCGACCGATCGGAGCCCCCGCATGAGCCAGCCCGTCGACCCCGGCACGCCGGACCGGGTGAGCAACCTCAACCTCCCCAACGTGCTGACCACCCTGCGCATCGTGATGGTGCCGTTCTACGGGTGGGCCCTGCTGCAGGACGGCGGCGACTCCATCCTGTGGCGGACGGTGGCCTTCGCCATCTTCGTCGCGGCGATGATCACCGACAAGGTCGACGGCGACATCGCCCGCTCGCGCAACCTGGTCACCGACTTCGGCAAGATCGCCGACCCGATCGCCGACAAGGCGATCACCGGCATGGCGTTCATCGGCCTGTCCATCGTCGGGGACATCTGGTGGTGGGTGACGATCGTGGTGCTGGTGCGCGAGTGGAGTGTCACGCTGCTCCGGCTGTCGGTGCTCAAGCAGATCGTGATCCCCGCCTCGATGAGCGGCAAGATCAAGACCACCCTGCAGGGGGTCGCCCTCGCCGGGCTCAGCCTCCCGCTGCCGCACGGGTCGGCCCACGGCGGCGCCTTCGACGTCTTCGGGCTGGCCGGGGAGGTGCTGTTCTACCTGATGCAGGTGCTGCTCGCCGCAGCCGTGGCGATGACGATGTGGTCGGGCTACGAGTTCTTCCGCGACGCCTGGCGCCAGCGCGACCGGCTGCGCTCCGCGGCATGACCGACCCGCAGGCCGCCGAGCTGCTCGCGGCGCTGGGGGCCGCCGGTGCCACGCTGGCCACGGCCGAGTCGCTCACCGGGGGTCGGCTGGCGGCCCGCGTCACCAGCGTGCCCGGCGCCTCGCTGGTCTACCGGGGCGGCGTGGTGTCCTACGCCACCGACCTGAAGGTCTCCCTGCTCGGCGTCCCGGCCGAGCTGGTGGCCCGGCAGGGTGTGGTCTCCGCGGCCTGCGCCCAGGCGATGGCGGAAGGGGTCCGCCGGCTGGCCGGCGCCACCTATGCGCTCAGCACCACCGGAGTGGCCGGTCCCGACCGCCAGGAGGACCGGCCGCCGGGGACCGTGTACGTCGGCGTGGCCGCGCCCGGCTCCAGCTGGACCGTCGACCTGGCGCTGACCGGGGACCGCGAGGCGGTGCAGGACCAGACCTGCCGCGAGGCACTCGCGGCGCTGGCCCGCGCCCTCCCCCGGGACTATCGGCCGCTCGGGTAGCGTTGGCACCACAGGCAGGGGGACTCCTCAGGTACCGTGAGGAGCCCCGACGTTCCCCGAGAGGACCCCGATGGTGCTGTTCCGCCGCTCGCTCGGCGACGTGCTGCGCAGCCGGCGCATGCACCGCGGCATGACCCTGCGCGAGGTCTCCGCCGAGGCCCGGGTGAGCCTGGGCTACATCTCCGAGATCGAACGCGGCCAGAAGGAAGCCTCCTCCGAGCTGCTGGCCTCGCTGTGCGCCGCCCTCGACGTCGCGCTGTCCGACGTCCTGCGCGAGGTCAGTGACCGGGTCGCCCGGCACGAGGCCGAGGTGGGCGCCACCGCCCTGCCGGTGACGGTGCCCCCCGCCGGCGACGTGGTGGCCTCGGCCGCCTGAGACCCGGCCGCGCCCCGGAGCTCAGTCCGCGGGCTGGCACCGCGGGCACCAGTACGCCGCGCGCTCGCGGCCGGGCTCTCCGCGGAGGCCGACCAGGACCGGCGTCCCGCACCGCCGGCACGGCTGCCGCTCGCGTCGGTAGACCCACACCCGGCGGCCCTCGCGCAGGTCTCCGGTGGTCGCCTGCACCGGGCGGTCCTTGTTGGTCTCGAGCACCAGGTGCGCCCGGCGGACCAGCCGCAGCAGGTCCGGGACCTCTCCCACCGGCCGGTCCGGGTGCAGCCCCTGCAGGAAGCAGAGCTCGGTGGCGTACATGTTCCCGATGCCGGCCAGGTTCGACTGGTCGAGGAGGGCCTCGCGCACCGGACGCTCCGGCGCGGTGAGCAGCCGCCGGACGGCCTCCTCCTCGTCCCAGTCCACGCCGAGCAGGTCCGGCCCCAGGTGGCCGACGACGCGGTGCTCCTCGCTCCGCGGGAGCAGCTCGACGATCCCCAGGGAGAAGCCCACCGCCACCCGGCCCGGCACGCCGAGCACGGCCCGCGCCTGGTGGGCCGGGCGACGCCAGCGCTGGCCCTCGCCGTACACCTGCCAGCTGCCCTCCATCTTCAGGTGGGTGTGCAGCGTCCAGGACAGGTGCTCGCGGTCGATGTGGGTGAGCAGGTGCTTGCCGCGCGAGACGGTCTGCCTGACCAGCCCTCCGGTGAGGTCCACGGTGGCGAGTGCGGGGACCCGGAAGTCCGTCTCGGTCAGCGGGTGCCCGGCCAGCGCCCGGTCCAGGGCGCGGGCGGTGCGCCAGACGGTGTCTCCTTCAGGCACCGGCCCCTCCGGTGCTTGGCCGAGCGCGCCTGGTCATGACCTCAGTCTCAACCCTCGGGGCGTCGAGACGAAGCCCGCCTCCTGCAGCGCCTCCCGCAACGGGGTCGGGCCGGCACCGAGCAGCTCCTCGCCGTCGGCCCGCTCCACGGTGATCCGGCCGAGTGCGCCCTGCCGCGCGGCGGCCGCCAGGGAGCCGGCCGCGAGCGCCAGCCGGCAGCCGTCCTCGGTCCAGGTCAGCAGCGAGCGGCCACCCCGCTCCACGTAGAGCACCGGGGCGCCGTCGACGAGCACCACCAGTGCGCCCGCCTTGCGTCCGGGCCGGTGAGCCGGGGCGGCCCCCTCGACCGGGCCACGCTCGGGCCAGGGGAGCGCCGCGCCGTAGGGGCTGGCCGGGTCGGTCGCGGCGAGGGTGAGCACCACCGGCTGCTCGCCCGGCTCGGCGTACGTGCGCATCCGGTCCACCGCGCCCGCCGTGCCGAACTGCGCCGCGCCCAGGCCCGCCACGAAGTAGCCGCGCCGGCACCGCCCCGACTCCTCGAAGGCCGACAGCACCCGATAGACCCCGGCGAACCCACCGGGCACCCGCTCGTTCCCGACCGCGCCCCGGGTGACCACGCCGTGCCGGTCGAGGAGCCGTTCGGCGGTCGCGTGCCCGCGGCGGGTGGGGTCGGTGTCCAGGCCGGGGAGCAGCGTCCAGCGTCCCGCGGCGCTCGGCGGACCGGTGCGGGAGGGGAGCCCGGCCCGGCCCGAGGCGGCCAGCCGGGTCCGCGGAGGTGGGCGGCGTGGCCGGTGGGTGGTCCGTCCGGAGCGGGTGCGGGCGCGCAACGGGGCGAGCGTGTCGTTGCTGACCCGCCCGGCCCACACCAGGTCCCACAGCGCCTCGGTCAGGGTGGCGTCGTCGGCCGCCAGGGCGTCCGCGAGCTGGCGGAAGAACCACGCCCCGCCCGGCGCCAGCGCGTCCAGCACGGCCCGGTGCAGGTCGGAGAGGGGGAGCGCCGAGGGCTCGAGCAGCGTCAGCGGCGCCTGGTCGGCGAGGTGGAGCGAGACCCAGCCGTCGGTGCCGGGCAGGGCGGCGTGCCCCGCCCACAGCACCTCCCCGGCCGCCGTGAGCTCGTCGAGGTGGGCCGGCTGGTAGTCCACGACCCGTGCCGGCAGGACCAGCGACTCCAGCGCGGAGGCCGGCACGGGACACCCGGCGAGCTGCTCGGCGACGGCCAGCACCCCGTCGGGCCCGCGCAGCCCTCCGGAGCGCAGCGCCCCGGTCACCCGCTGCCAGGCGGGCAGGAACCGGCCGAGCGCCTCGGGGTCGACCGGCTCGACCTCCTTGCGCAGCCGGGCCAGCGACCTGCTGCGCAGCCGCCTGAGCACCTGGGCGTCACACCACTCCGCCCCGGAGCCGGCGGGCCGGAACTCGCCCTCGACCAGCCGCCCCGAGGCGACCAGACGGGACAGCGTGTGGCGGGCCACCGCGACCCCGAGCCCGAGCCGGTGTGCCACGTCCTCGGCGTGGAACGGGCCGTGGGTGCGGGCGTAGCGGCCGACCAGGTCGCCCAGCGGGTCCTCCACCGGCTCGGCGAACGCCTCGGGCGTGCCCGGTGGCACGGGCACCCCGAGGCCGTCGCGCAGCCGGCCCAGGTCCTCGACCGCGCACCAGCGCTCCTCGCCCGCGACCCGGGCCACCACCGCGCGG
>NZ_DAOMFK010000125.1:0-1905 GCF_035429765.1 Nocardioides sp.
GAGCCGACCCCGATCCCCGGGCTGCTGGTGGTCCGGCTGCCGGTGCACGCCGACGCCCGCGGCTGGTTCAAGGAGAACTGGCAGCGCGCCAAGATGACCGCGCTGGGGCTGCCCGACTTCGGCCCCGTGCAGAACAACATCTCCTTCAACGCCTCCCGCGGCGCGACCCGCGGCATCCACACCGAGCCGTGGGACAAGTACGTCTCGGTGGCGACCGGTCGGGTGTTCGCCGCGTGGGGGGACATGCGCGAGGGCCCGACGTTCGGGACGACCTTCCACCTCGAGATCGACCCCGCGGTGGCGGTGTTCGTGCCGCGCGGGGTGGGCAACAGCTACCAGGCGCTCGAGGACGGCACCGCCTACACCTACCTGGTCAACGAGCACTGGCGCCCCACCACCGCCTACCCGGCGCTGCACCTGGCCGACCCGACCGCGGCGATCCCCTGGCCGATCCCGCTGGCGGAGTGCGACGTCTCGGAGAAGGACCGGGCCAACCCGCGGCTCGAGCAGGTCACCCCGATGCCCCCGCTGCGCACACTGGTGCTGGGGGCGGGCGGCCAGCTCGGCCGAGCGCTCGGCGCGGCGTTCCCCGAGGCCAGGGGCGTCGACCGCGACGAGCTCGACGTCACCGACGCCGACGCGCTGGCGGCCTGGCCGTGGCAGGAGTACGCCGTGGTGCTCAACGCCGCGGCCTGGACCGCCGTGGATGCCGCGGAGACCCCGGAGGGCCGGGTGGAAGCCTGGGCGGCGAACGCGGTGGCCCCCGCGATGCTCGCCCGGATCGCCACCGAGCACCGGCTCACGCTCGTGCACTACTCCACCGACTACGTCTACGACGGCATCCACGAGGTGCACCGCGAGGACGAGCGGCTCTCCCCGCTCGGCGTCTACGGCCAGTCCAAAGCCGCCGGCGACCTCGCCGTCGCCGGCACCCCGCGGCACTACCTGCTGCGCACCTCGTGGGTGGTGGGCGAGGGCCGCAACTTCGTGCGCACCATGCAGCACCTGGCCGCCACCGGCGCCTCCCCCACCGTGGTGGCCGACCAGGTCGGCCGGCTCACCTTCGCCGACGAGCTCGCCCGGGCCACCCGGCACCTCCTCGACGTCGGCGCGACGTACGGCACCTACCACGTCTCCAACGCCGGCCCGCCCACCTCCTGGGCCGACCTGGCGCGGGCCGTCTTCGCCCGCTCCGGCCGGGATCCGGGCGACGTCACCGACGTCACCACCGAGCAGTACGCCGCCGGCCGGAAGCTCGCGCCGCGCCCGGCGTACAGCACGCTGGCCCTCACCAGGCTGGAGGCGACCGGCTTCCGGCCCGAGGACCAGCTGACCGCGCTGGAGCGCTACCTGCGCACCTGACGCGCGGTGTATCCCCGCGTCAGGCCGGCGCCTCCTCGTGAGTGGAGGTGTCGCCATGAGCCGAGCGCATCGTGCACCCCGGATCGCGGCCCTGATCACGGTGGCCCTACTGGTCGCGGGCTGCGGGGCGAGCGGCACGCCGGCGGTCGCCCCGGATCCGGGCACCGGGTCGGAGTCGTTCGACCCCACCCCGGCCCCCGAGCCCACCGGGTCCGAGGAGCCCCTGCCCCCTGACCAGGACGTGTCGATCTCGGTGCCGACCCTGCCCGTGGGCGGGAACACCGACCAGGACGGGGCCGACCAGTGCGCCCACGCCAACTGGCTCGGGGACACCATCCCGACCGGGGTGGAGGTGGTGGTCGACCAGGTCGCGCTCGACCCCGACGGCGTCTTCTCCCTGGGCGGAGAGCCGTGCGGCTCCGGGGGCCCGGCCTGCGCGAGCTCCTGGACCTGGAGCGCCGAGACCCAGAGCCAGGAGTGCACGGTCTCCGCGACCCAGCTCGAGGACACCGACCAGACCGTGACCCTGGTCCTGGTGGGGAC
>NZ_DAOMFK010000125.1:2005-8762 GCF_035429765.1 Nocardioides sp.
CCCACGGAGTCGCCGAGCGACTCCCCCAGCAGCGACTCGACCGGAGGCTGAGCCGCCGATGGCCGAGGAGCAGGGCGGCTGGCCGCTGGAGCGCTGGGTCAGCGTCGGCACCACGATCATCGCGCCGGCCACCGCGCTCAGCGCGCTGCTCTTCTACTTCGGCTACGTCTCCTCGCGCACGCAGTACGAGTACTTCGGGATCGACGTCGACACTATCGGGCTCAGCACCCGCGACTACGTCATGCGCAGCCCTCAGCCCCTGCTCTTCCCGCTTCTCGTGCTCACCCTGGTCGCGGTCGGCGGGCTCGCGCTGCACGCGACCGTCGACCGCGGGATCACGGCCGCCACCTCAGGAGAGGGCCGGCAGCCCCTGCTCGAGCGCTACGACCGCACCGCCCGGTGGACGCTGCGTGCGGGCTGGACCCTGGTCGGGGTCGGCGTCGCGCTGGTCGTCGGGTACGCGCTGGTCCGCGACTGGGCGGCGTACCAGCTGGTCACCCCGTTGCTGCTCAGTGTCGGGTCGGTCCTGGTCGGCTACGCCTCGTGGATGGGGAGGCGACTGCATCCGGAGGACGTGCCGCGTCAGGGCTCCGCGGTCGCCCAGCGCCGGGTGGCCGGCGTGGTGCTGTTCCTCTTCATCGTGGTCAACCTGTTCTGGGCCACCGCGACCGTCGCGCAGTGGACCGGCCGGGGGGTGGCCCGCAACGACGCGCGGCATCTCGACCGCCTGCCCAGCGTCATCCTCGACACCAAGGAGCAGCTCTACCTGCGCGACTCCAGCGTCGAGGTGTCGGCTCTGCCTGCTGCCGAGGGCCAGACCTTCCACTACCGCTACCGGCACCTGCGCCTGCTCATCCACGGCGGGGACCGGATGTTCCTGGTCCCGGACCAGTGGGCACCCGGCAACACCACCCTGGTGGTCCCGCTCGACGGGTCGGTGCGCGTGCAGTTCCAGTTCCGCAACGACCCGCCCTGACCGGCCGGGCTGCCCGCACGACTGCGGGGGCTGAGCCCGTGCCCGATAGGCTGAGCCCTCCATCCATGGGAAAGGCGGGACAGCATGCGCGTGTCCGTGATCGGGTGCGGCTACCTCGGCGCCACGCACGCCGCCGCCATGGCGGAGATCGGCCACGAGGTGCGCGGCCTGGACGTGGACCCCGACAAGGTGGAGCTGCTCAACCGGGGCGAGGTGCCCTTCCACGAGCCGGGCCTGGACGAGCTGCTGGCCCGCCATGTCGCGGCCGGGAGGCTGAGTTTCACCACCGACTACGCCGACGTGGGCGACTGGGCCGACGTCCACTTCGTGTGCGTGGCGACCCCGCAGCGGCCCGGCGAGCTCGCCGCCGACATGGGGCAGCTCGACAGCGTCGTGGACTCCCTCGGCAAGCTGCTGACCCGCCCGGCCCTCGTGGTGGGCAAGTCCACGGTCCCGGTCGGCACCGCCGCCGCCCTGCTGCGCCGGTTCCGCGAGGTGGCCCCGGCCGGCGACGAGGTCACCCTGGTGTGGAACCCGGAGTTCCTCCGCGAGGGCCACGCGGTCAACGACACGCTGCGCCCCGACCGCATCGTCATCGGCCGCGCCGACGGCGACGACACCTCGCCTGCCACGCTGGTGGAGCTCTACGGCCCGATCGCCCAGCCGGCCACTCCGGTGATCGTGACCGACTACCCCACCGCGGAGCTGGTCAAGGTGGCGGCGAACTCCTTCCTGGCCACCAAGATCTCCTTCATCAACGCGATGGCCGACGTCTGCGAGGCCGCGGGCGCGGACATCACCGTGCTGGCCGACGCGATCGGCCACGACGCCCGCATCGGCCGGTCGTTCCTCAACGCCGGGCTGGGGTACGGCGGCGGCTGCCTGCCCAAGGACGTCCGCGCGCTCACCGCGCGCGCCGGTGAGCTGGGGGTCGCGGACTCCTTCGCGTTCCTGCGCGAGGTCGACGCGCTCAACGAGCAGCGTCGGGCCAAGACGGTCTCGAAGGCGATCGAGCTGCTCGGCCGCCCCCTGGTCGGCTCCCGGGTGGCCGTCCTCGGCGCGGCGTTCAAGCCGCTCTCCGACGACATCCGCGACTCCCCCGCGCTCAACGTCGCCGGCCGGCTGCAGCTGATGGGCGCGTACGTCATCGTCTACGACCCCAAGGCCAACGACAACGCCCGCCGGCTGTGGCCGACCCTGCAGTACGCCGTCGGCGTCGAGGAGGCCTGCGACCAGGCCGACCTGGTGATCGTGCTCACCGAGTGGCAGGAGTTCGTCGGGATGGACCCCGCGACCCTCGCCCCGCTGATGCGCGAGCGCAAGGTTCTGGACGCGCGGAACTGCCTCGACCCGGCCGCCTGGCGGGCGGCCGGCTGGACCTACCGGGGTCTGGGTCGCAGCTGATCCGGGCGCGGCGTACCGCCCCGCTCCACGCCTGACGGCGGTCGCGTGGTTTCGCGGCCGAACGATTGGACCGAAACGGCATGGATTCTGCCGATATGTCTGTCGTTTGGGTCCAATCGGCAGAGGTCGGGCGGGCCTCACACGGGCACCAGCCACGCGACCCCAACCCGTCGGACGCTTGCGACCACACCCTCTCCGCGCCACAATTGTGGCCATGAGTACCGAGTCGTTGCGTGAGGTCCGCGATCACTTCAGTGAGGTCGTCGACCGCGTCGAGCAGGAGCACGACCGCGTGACGGTCACCCGGAACGGTCGCCCGGCAGCGGTCATCCTCAGCCCCGACGACCTCGCGCAGCTCGAGGAGACCCTCGAGATCCTCAGCGACCCCGACGCCCTCGCCGACATCCGCGAAGCCGATGCCGCCTACGTCAGCGGCGACGTGGTGCGTGGCGTCGACGCCGTCCGGGCCCTCCGCGCGTGACGGCCGACGGGCCCTACGAGCTCGTCCTGACCCCACCCGCCGTCCGGGCGATCCAGCAGCACCTCCCCCATGCCGTCGCGGCGGCAGTCATCGAGTTCATGACCCACGCCCTGGTCGACAACCCGCAGCGCGTGGGGAGACCACTACGTGGTGACCTGGCCGGCATCTACGCGGCTCGCCGCGGCACCTACCGCGTCCTGTACCGGATCAACGACGCCCTCCACGAGGTGGTGGTGCTGCGGATCGACCATCGGCGCGACATCTACCGCGGCTAGCCACCGCCCCTACACAACAGCCCCCACGACCAGCCCGAGCCCCCCGAACGCCGCCACCGCCAGTACGGCGTGCCGCGCGGTCTCCGCGGGCAGCCGCGGCGCGAGCCAGATCCCCACCAGGGCACCGGCCACCAGCGCGAGCACCATCGCCAGGCTCGGCCAGACCAGCCCGACCACGGCGACGGTGACGACGCCTTGGACCAGGAAGAACGCCTGCAGTGTCGCCCGGGTGTGCAGCGGGGACCAGCCCGCGTTGGCGGCGTACAGGGCGACCGGCGGCCCGCCGACCCCGCCCACGACGTTGAGCGTGGCGCTGGTGATGCCCGCGGCGATCGCCCCCGGCAGCGAGTGCAGCCGGCGCCAGCGCAGCCCGCGCCACAGCAGGGCCACGCCGAGGAGGACCCCGACGCCTGCGGCCGCCGCCACGACCGCCGTGTCAGCCCCGGCGACGAGGAACCCGACAACCGGGGTGGCCAGCAGCGTCGGGACCAGCAGGGCCATCCCGTCGCGCACCTGGACGTCGCGCCACTGACCCAGCAGCGGGACCACCGAGGCGAGCGTGCCGAGCAGCACCACGACCGCGACGCCGCGCGTGGGCCCGAGCAGCGCGATCAGGCCGGGGGCCGCGACCAGCGCGAAGCCGAGGCCGGTGACCGCCTGGGCGAGCCCACCCGCGGCAACCCCGGCCACCGCGAGCAGCAGCATCCAGTCCACGGGGCTGTCCTATCAGGTCGGCCCGTCCGTCTCCCGACGGCGCCGGGTCAGCCCGGCCGGTCAGTCAGCCGCGGGTCACCTTGGCCGTGGCCGCGGTGGTCTTCGACGCCGACTGGTAGCCGGCGCGCTTGGCCGTGACCTTGACCTTGAGCCTCGTGCCGACGTCCTTGGCGACCACGTTGTGGGTCTTGGCGGTGCCGCCGACGAGGGCCACCCCGTCGCGGTACCACTGGTAGCCGTAGGAGCCGGGCGCCGGCTCCCACGTGCCGACGCGTGCGGTGAGCGTCCTGCCCACCACGGGCGAGCCTGTGATCGTCGGCACCGTGAGGTTCCTGATCCTCCACACCAGTGGGGTGAGCGTGGTGATCGGGGTGGCGGTCCCGGTGAGCTGCCCGGACTCGTTGTTGCCGGTGCCGTAGACGAGGCCGTCGTCCCCGAGCACCAGGGTGTGGGCGTTCCCGCAGGCGACCGCAGTGGCCAGGACGCCTGGGGCCAGGCCGGTGAGCGGGGTGAGCTCGTTCCGCTGGCCGGGGGCGCCGGTGAGCTGCCCGTCGCCGTTGCTGCCGGTGCCGTAGACGACCCCGTCGTCCCCGACCACCAGGGAGAACTCCCCCATCACCCCGGAGTCGACCCCGACTGCCCGGACCCCGGCAGGGAGCCCGGCCAGCGGGGTGAGGGTGGTCCTCGGGCTCTCGTCCTCACCGGTGAGCTGCCCGTTGTTGTTCGCGCCCGTCCCGTAGGCGACCCCGTCGTCGCCGAGCACCAGCGAGTAGCCGCCGCCGCCGCCTGCACCGGCGCCGATGGCGGTGGCCGAGACGCCCTCGGGGAGCCCGGTCAGCGGGGTGAGGGTGTTCCGGCTGGTGGTGCCGGTGAGCTCGCCCTGGGAGCCGTCGCCGGTGCCGTAGGCGATGCCGTCGTCGCCGAGCACCAGCGAGTGGTAGCCACCGGCGGCGACCGCGACGGCCGACACGCCCGCCGGGAGGCCGGACATCGGCCTGAGCGTGCGTTTCGGGTCCAGGGTCCCGGTGAGCGCGCTGGTGCCGTTGGAGCCGGCGCCGTACGCGACGCCGTCGTCGCCGAGCACCAGCGAGAAGTACTCGCTTGCCGCGACCTCGGTGGCGTTGACGCCGAGGGGGAGCCCGGTCAGCGGGGTGAGGGTCGACTTCGAGGTCCGGGGGCCGGTGATCTGGCCGAAGAAGTTGTCGCCGGTGCCGTAGACCAGGCCGTCGTCGCCGATCACCAGGGAGAAGCCGGCGTAGCCGCCGGCCACCGCGGTGGCCGAGACGTCAGCGGGGAGCCCGGTCAGCGGGACGGGGGTGAGGCTGTCCGCGGTGCCGGTCAGCTGCCCACGATTCAGGCCGGTGCCGTAGACCAGGCCGTCCTCGCCCACCATCAGCGAGTCGCCGTTGCCGGCCGCGACGGCGGTGACCACGGGGGGCGTCGGCACCACCGCCCGTGCGAGAGTCGGTGCGGAGGCCACCGCTGCCCCGGACATGGACAGCAGCAACGCCGCCACCGTGCCCGTCACGAGGCTGATGAGCCTCTTCGATCCCTGCCGCTCACCCGGGTCCTGCCGACGGATACACACTTCAGGTCTACCAGTCGTGCCGCCCGGCGATTCAGCGGGCCACCCTCGGCCCCGATAGCATGGTCGACGCTGTCCCGACGAGAGGCCCGTACACCGCATGAGTGCACCACCCACGCACGTCGACTACCAGATGAGCCAGCTCGACCAGCTGGAGGCGGAGTCGATCCACATCTTCCGCGAGGTCGCGGCGGAGTTCGAGAAGCCCGTGCTGATGTTCTCGGGCGGCAAGGACTCCATCTGCATGCTGCGGCTGGCCGAGAAGGCGTTCTACCCGGCGAAGATCCCGTTCCCGGTGCTCCAGATCGACACCGGCTACGACTTCCCCGAGGTGTTGGCCTGCCGTGACTCCTGGGTGGCCCGGCTCGGGCTGCAGCTGATCGTGGCCAGCGTGGAGGACGCCATCCGCGACGGCATCGTCATCGACGACGGCAAGACCAGCCGCAACCGGCTGCAGACCGGCACCCTGCTGGAGGCCCTCGAGCGGCACGGCTTCACCGCTGCCTTCGGCGGCGGTCGCCGCGACGAGGAGAAGGCCCGCGCCAAGGAGCGCGTCTACTCCCACCGCGACGAGTTCGGCCAGTGGGACCCGAAGAACCAGCGCCCCGAGCTGTGGAGCCTCTACAACGGCAAGATCCACGAGGGCGAGCACATGCGGATCTTCCCGCTGTCGAACTGGACCGAGCTCGACGTGTGGCACTACATCGGCCGCGAGCGCATCGAGATCCCCACCATCTACTTCGCCCACACCCGCCGGGTCTTCGACCGCGGCGGCATGTGGATGACCGAGTCGGAGTTCAACCCCTGCCGCGAGGGCGAGACGGTCATCGAGAAGACCGTCCGCTTCCGCACCGTGGGCGACCTGACGCTGACCGGCGCCGTGGAGTCCGAGGCCGACACCATCGAGCGGATCATCGACGAGATCGCGATCGCCCGGGTCACCGAGCGCGGCGCGACCCGCGGTGACGACAAGTTCTCCGAGGCAGCCATGGAGGACCGGAAGAAGGAAGGCTACTTCTGATGGATCTGCTTCGTTTCGCCACCGCCGGCTCGGTCGACGACGGCAAGTCCACCCTGATCGGGCGGCTGCTGCTGGACTCCAAGTCGATCTTCGAGGACCAGCTCGAGGCCGTGGAGGCCACCAGCCAGTCCAAGGGCTACGACTACACCGACCTGGCGCTGCTCACCGACGGCCTGCGCTCGGAGCGCGAGCAGGGCATCACCATCGACGTGGCCTACCGCTACTTCGCGACGCCGACGCGGAAGTTCATCATCGCCGACACCCCCGGCCACATCCAGTACACCCGCAACATGGTCACCGG
>NZ_DAOMFK010000126.1:0-8760 GCF_035429765.1 Nocardioides sp.
CCGCCGGCCGCACGCCGGCCCGGCTGGCGGCCCTGGAGCACGAGCACGCCGGCCCGCTTGCCCCCGACGGCCGGGCCGTGCGCACGGCGCTGCGCGGCGACCTGCACACCCACTCCGACTGGTCCGACGGCGGCTCGCCGATCGAGGAGATGGCCTTCACCGCCCTCGAGCTCGGCCACGAGTACGCCGTCCTCACCGACCACTCGCCGCGGCTCAAGGTCGCGCACGGCCTCTCCGTCGAGCGGCTCGCCCGGCAGCTCGACGTCGTGGCCGCCGTCAACGAGCAGCTCGCCGGCAGCGGCTTCACGCTGCTGCGGGGGATCGAGGTGGACATCCTCGACGACGGGGGCCTCGACCAGACCGAGGAGATGCTCGCTCGGCTCGACCTGCGGGTGGCCAGCGTGCACTCCAAGCTGGCCATGGAGCCCGACGCGATGACCCGCCGCATGGTGGCCGCCGTGCGCAACCGGTGGACCAACGTCCTGGGCCACTGCACGGGCCGCCTGGTCACCGGGGGCCGTGGCACCCGGCCGAGCAGCCGGTTCGACGCCCGGGCGGTCTTCGCCGCGTGCGCCGAGCACGGCGTCGCGGTCGAGATCAACTCCCGGCCCGAGCGGCGCGACCCGCCCACCCGGCTGCTGGAGCTGGCCCGCGACACCGGCTGCCTGTTCGCCATCGACTCCGACGCCCACGCCCCGGGTCAGCTGGACTTCCTCGACTACGGCTGCGCCCGCGCCGAGCAGGCCGGGATCGACCCGGACCGGATCGTGAACACCTGGCCCCGCGACCGGTTGCTGCGGTGGTCGAACTCCGCCGCCTGACGCGGTAGCGTCGCAGGGTGTCAAGGAGCCAGGTGGAGGTGCGCCGCTCGAAGCGGCGGCGCCGCACCGTGTCGGCGTACCGTGACGGGGAGCGGGTGGTGGTGATGATCCCCGCCTCGGCGACCCGGGCGCAGGAGGCGGAGTGGGTCGAGAGCATGCTCGCCCGGCTGGAGCGCTCCGAGGCGCGGCGGCGCCCCACCGACGCCGACCTGATGACGCGGGCCCGGCGGCTCAGCGAGGAGTACCTCGACGGGCTGGCGGTGCCGGACTCGGTGCGCTGGGTCGACAACCAGACCAGCCGCTGGGGGTCGTGCACCCCCGCGGACCGCTCGGTCCGGCTCTCGCGCCGGCTTCAGGGGATGCCGGCGTGGGTGGTCGACTACGTGCTGGTCCACGAGCTGGCCCACCTGTTGGAGCAGGGGCACAGCGACCGGTTCTGGGCCTGGGTGGACCGCTACCCGCGCGCCGAGCGCGCCAAGGGCTACCTCGTCGGGTACGCCGCGGCGGCGC
Source organism: Nocardioides sp. (assembly GCF_035429765.1). Lineage (GTDB taxonomy): Bacteria > Actinomycetota > Actinomycetes > Propionibacteriales > Nocardioidaceae > Nocardioides. The sequence goes on from NZ_DAOMFK010000126.1 coordinate 1,332, forward strand.
ACCTGGACCCGCCGGAGGGCGACGGCTGGTCAGCTGTCGACTGAGCGGCGCGCCCGCGCCGAGGCGAGGGCCTCGGCCCACGGCCGCGGGTCGCCGGGAAGCGACTCCACCGGCCACCAGCGCAGGGCCAGGGACTCCGGCGACACCGTGGGTCCGATGGGACCGGTCGCCCGAGCCAGGAACCACACGTCGAGGTGGTGGACGCCGCCGCGGGGGCCGCAGAAGGGCACCTCGTGCTCGTCGAGCCGCAGCGGCACCGGGTCGAGCACCAGCCCGGCGAGGCCGGACTCCTCCTCGGCCTCCCGCCGGGCCGCCCCGGACAGCGTGGTGTCGCCCGGCTCGCAGTGCCCGCCGAGCTGGAACCACCGCCCCGCCTTGGCGTGCAGCGTGAGCAGAGCGTGGGTGCCGTCGGCGGAGAGCACGAGCGTGCTGGCCGTCAGGTGGTCGGGGTAGCAGTCCCGGCTCAGGCCGTCCGGGTGCGCCGCCAGGTGGTCGAGGTAGCGGGCCCGCAGCGCCTCCTGCGCCGCAGACGGCGGCACCCAGGCGCGCAGCACCGCCACCGCGTCCGCGTGCAGGGCCGACGCCGACGACCCGGCGCTCACTCGTCGGGCGGGTTGTCCGGCGCGTCGCCGAGCCGGCCCTCGAGCAGGTCGGCGAGCCCGGCGTCGAACTCGTCAGCGGTGAGCTCCTCTGGAGCCACCGCCCCCTCCCGGAAGCCCAGAGGGTCGTCCAGGTCTGCTGCGGTGGGCAGCAGGTCGGGGTGCATCCAGACGCCGTCGCGGGCCTCGGTGCCCTGCCGCACCCGCAGGGAGCCCCACAGGGTGGAGGCGTCCCGCAGCCGGCGCGGCCGCAGCTCCAGCCCGACCAGGGAGGCGAAGGTCTGCTCGGCGGGGCCGCCGGCCGCGCGCCGGCGGCGTACCGCCTCGGCCAGCTTGACCGCGGCCGGCATCCGCTCGGCGGTGGCCTGGCCGACGACCTCGTCGACCCAGCCCTCGACCAGGGCGAGGGTCACCTCGAGCCGGGACAGCGCCGCCTTCTGGGCCGGGGTGTCCTTCGGTTCGAAGAGTCCGCCCTGGAGCGCCTCCTGCAGGGCGGCGGGGTTGCTGGGGTCCAGGCCGCGCAGCTGCTCCTCCATGCCGCTGGTGTCGATCTCGATGCCGCGGGCGTAGTCGGCCACCGCGTCGATGAGGTGCTGGCGCAGCCACGGCACGTGGGCGAACAGCCGCTGGTGGGCGGCCTCGCGCAGCGCCAGGTAGAGCAGCACGTCGCTCTCCTCGACCTCCAGCCCGGCCGCGAACTCCGCGACGTTGGCCGGGAGCAGCGCGGCCACCCCGTCCGGGCCGAGGGGCAGCCCGATGTCGGAGGCGGCCAGCACCTCGCCGGCCAGCCCGCCGATGGCCTGCCCCACCTGGGTGGCCACCATCAGCCCGGTCGCCTTCTCGATCATGCCCAGGAACGGGCCGGCCATCGACCGGGCCTCCTCGGGCAGCGCGCTGCCCATGGCGCCGATCAGCTGCTGGGCGACCGGCTCCACGAGCACCTTCCACACGCCGGTGGTGCCCACGATCCACTCCGCCCGGCTCCATGCCGCGGCGGTGCTGACCCCGGAGGGGAACCCGGTGGTCTCGTCCAGCCAGTGGTCGGCGAGCCGGACGGCGTCGGCCACGGCGTCCTTCTGCCGGGGGGTGGTCGACGGGTCGGGGGTGCGGGCCACGGTCTTGCGGGCGGTGTCCATCGCGTAGTCCCAGTTGATGATGCCCTCGTGGGGCTGCATCAGCGACTGCATCTGGCTGAAGATCTGCGCGAGGTCGGGCATGCCGCCGGAGCCGGAGAAGAGCTGCTCGAACGGCGTGCCGCGGAACGGGTTCGGCTGCTCCTCGGGACCCTCGCCGGGGTTGCTGGTCATGCCCCCAAGTTACTCGGTCCGCGGTTGCACCCGCCGACACCGCGGCTAGGCTCGGCCGGTGACCTCGACCCCGCCTCCCGTCGTACGCCTGGTGGCCCTGCGTGAGGAGCCCCTCGACGTGGCCGAGGTGCTGGCGGCCCTGGAGGAGGCCGGCAGCGGCGGGCTCACCCTGTTCGTCGGCCGGGTGCGCGACCACGACGGCGGCCGCGGCGTGGTGGCGCTGGACTACTCCGCCCACCCCAGCGCGCTGGACCGGATGCGCGAGGTGTGCAGCCGGGTGGCCGAGGAGTACGCCGTGCACGCGGTGGCCGCGGTGCACCGCACCGGGCCCCTGGCCGTCGGCGACCTCGCCGTCGTGGTGGCCACGGCCGCGGCCCACCGGGACGTGGCGTTCGAGGCCAGCCGCGCGCTCATCGACACACTCAAGGCCGAGGTGCCGATCTGGAAGCACCAGCGGTTCGAGGGCGGCACCGAGGAGTGGGTCGGGACTCCCTGACCCGCGTTTCTCCCCGCCCTGGCCGGTCGGTCTGCCTAGTCTGGCCCTCGTGGAGATCCTGCTCTGGCTGGTGCCGCCGGTCGTGGTCACGGTGGCCGCGATGCTGTGGGTCTCCTGGCTCGAGCGCGAACGCGGGGAGGTCGACCCCGAGGTCGCCGCCGCCCGGATGGGACGGGCGCTGAGCCGGGACCACCGGATCCGCTACGCAGCCCCACCGCCGCCGGCCGGTGACCGCAGCACTGGCGTCGTGGTGCGCACCTCGAGGCCGGCCCAGCCCGCCCCGGAGGCCGACGCCCCCCGCCGCGCCAGCTGAGTTGCCCGCGGGTGAGAGGCTTGGCCGCATGAGTCAGCGCCTGTACGCAGCCGTGCTGGCAGGGGTGCTGCTCTTCGCTCTGGTGGTGGCGGCCAGCCTGCTGCCGCTGCCCTACGTCACCTACAGCCCCGGCATCACGGTCAACGTGCTCGGCAAGCAGGACGGTGAGCCGATCGTGCAGGTCGAGGGCCACCGGTCCTTCCGCGACGACGGCCAGCTGCGGATGACCACGGTCTACGTCACCCAGCCCGGCGGCCGGGTCACCCTGCTGGACGCGATGGAGGCCTGGCTCAGCGACGAGAAGGCGGTCTACCCGTACGACGCGCTCTACGGTCCCGACGAGACGGCCGAGGACTCGCGCACCGAGTCGGCGGTGCAGATGGTCTCCTCCCAGGACGCCGCCACCGCGGTGGCGCTGCGCGAGCTGGGCTACCGCGCCACCCCCGTCGTCGAGGTCCTCGACGTGACCGAGGGCATGCCGGCCGAGGGCCGGCTGAAGGTGAGGGACGTGATCACCCGGGTCGGCACCACCGACGTGCGCACCCCCCAGGACGTGGTCGACGCGCTCCAGGGGGCTCCGGCCGGCGAGCCGGTGGAGTTCGGGATCCAGCGCGACGGCAAGCCGATGACGGTCGAGATCACGCCCACGACCGTCGACGGGCACCCGCGCGTGGGCGTGGTGCCCGGGCCCGGCTACGACTTCCCCTTCGACGTCACCGTCAACATCGACCCCAACATCGGCGGCCCGAGCGCCGGGCTGATGTTCTCCCTGGGGATCTACGACACGCTCACGCCCGGCTCGCTCACCGACGGACAGACCGTCGCCGGCACCGGCACCATCGACCCGACCGGCAAGGTCGGCCCGATCGGCGGCATCCAGCAGAAGGTCGTGGCCGCACGCGACGCAGGCGCCAAGCTGTTCCTGGTGCCGGCCGACAACTGCCAGGACGCCCTGGGCGCCCCGCGCGGCGACATGGAGCTGGTGCGGGTCGACACCATGCACTCCGCGCTCACGTCGGTCCAGCGGTGGGCCGAGGACCCCGGGGCGAGCCTCCCGAGCTGCACGGCGGGGGCGGCATGAGCGCGACCGAGCCCGCCCAGGACACTCCGCTGGCCGCGGTGGTCCGGGAGCTGGAGGCCCACGCCGCCGAGGGCGGCTGGGACCAGCCGGCCCGGCTGTTCGCGCTGGTGGAGACCGCCCGGCTGGTGGAGCAGGAGCCGGCCCTGGCCGACATGGGCCTGGACGACGCGGCGCGGGAGGGTGCGCTCACCGCGGTCGAGCAGGACCCGCTGGCCCCGGAGGAGCCCCTGGAGCAGGTGCTCGAGGAGATCATGTGGCCACCCGACGTGGCCGGCTGCGCCGCGGTGGTGGAGCGGCTGGTGCTGCCGCCGGAGGTGGACGCCGAGCTCCCGGAGGACCCCGGCGAGGCCACCGAGTTCGCCCGTGCGCACCCGCTGCGCCAGGAGGTGCGGATCGTCGCCGGCGCGACACGCGGAGGGACGACGTACTGTGCTCTGCGGCTGCGAAGCCACGACGACGACCGGTCGGTGGTCGGCGGGGAGGACCTGGTGCCGGGGCTGCTGGAGCTGTTGGTGGGGACGTTGCAGGAGGAGTCGATCTAGATGAGTGGGTTCTTCGACGACGAGGTCGAGGCCGCGGACCACGAGCCGGCCGGGTCGGCGCCGCGCCGGTCGCGAGCCCTGCTCTGGACCGCGGTGGTGCTGGCGGGGCTGTTCGTCGCGTTCACCGGGTTCTCCTCCTTCTGGACCGAGCGGCTGTGGTTCGAGTCGGTCGGGTACGGCGGCGTCTTCAGCACGCTGATCTGGACGAGGATCCTGCTCTTCCTGGTGTTCGGCACCCTCGTTGCCGCGGTTGTCGCGGCCAACATGCTGCTGGCCTACCGGTTGCGGCCGATGTTCCGGCCGGCCTCGCCCGAGCAGGTGAGCCTGGACCGCTACCGCGACGTCGTCGCCCCGCGCCGGGTCTGGCTGGTGGCCGGCATCGCCACCGTGGTGGGCATCTTCGCGGGCGCGTCGGCGGCCGGGGAGTGGCGCGCGTTCCTGCTCTGGCGCAACTCGGTGTCGTTCGGGCGCGAGGACCCCTACTTCAAGCGGGACCTGGGGTTCTACGTCTTCGAGCTGCCGTGGCTGCACTACCTGGTCGAGCTCGTCATGGTGGTCACCGTTGTGGCGCTGATCGCGGCGGGTTTGGTGCACTACCTGTTCGGCGGGATCCGGCTGCAGAACAAGCGGGACCGGTTCTCGCCGGGCGCGCAGGCGCAGCTCTCGGCGCTGGTGGGCGTTTTCGTGCTCGCGAAGGCCGTCGGCTACTGGCTGGGCCGCTTCGACCTGCTCACCCAGAAGCACGCGCTGTTCACCGGCGTCAACTACACCGCCGACCACGCCGTCCTGCCGGCGCGCAACATCCTGACGGGGATCGCGCTGATCTGCGCGATCCTGTTCTTCCTCAACGTGTGGCGGCGCACCTGGCTGCTCCCGTCGGTGGGGCTCGCACTGCTGGTGCTCTCGGCCGTCCTGCTCGGGATGATCTGGCCCGGCGTGGTGCAGCGCTTCCAGGTCGACCCCTCGGAGGCCGACAAGGAGGCGCCCTACATCCAGGCCAACATCGAGGCGACGCGGGCGGCGTACAACCTGGAGGACACCGTCGTCGAGCCGTACAGCGGCATCTCCCCCCTGCCTGACACCGAGCTCGCCCGGGCGGCGCTGAACACCCCGGGGATCCGGCTGATCGACCCGCGGCTGGTGCAGCCGATCTTCGAGCAGAAGCAGCAGGTGCGCGGCTACTACTCGGTCGCGCCGGTGCTCGACGTGGACCGCTACGACATCCCGCCCGGCGACGGCAAGGCCCCCATCGAGCGTGACCTGGTGCTCGGCGTCCGCGAGCTCGACCAGGCGGGCCTGCCCGAGAACAGCAAGAACTGGGCGAACCTGCACACCGTCTACACCCACGGCTACGGCATGATCGCCGCCTACGGCAACCAGAAGGCAGCCGACAACGCGCTTCAGGTGACCGGGGACGAGCCGGCCTGGGCGGAGAAGGACATCCCACCGCAGGGACAGCTCACCGACCTGACGCCCGACGGCTACGAGGGGCGGATCTACTTCGGCGAGAAGAGCCCGGACTACTCGGTGGTCGGGAAGGTCGCGGCGGACTCCCCCGACATCGAGCTCGACCTCCCCGGCGGCTCCGACGAGGGCAGCGCGGAGAGCACCACGACGTACGACGGGAAGGCCGGTGTCGACATCGGCAACCTGTTCCACAAGGTGCTGTTCGCGATGCGGTTCGGCGACGGGAACCTGGTGCTGTCCGGGCGGGTCCACGAGAACTCCAAGATCCTCTTCCACCGCAACCCGCGGGAGATGGTGGAGAAGGTGGCGCCCTGGCTGACCGTCGACGAGGACCCGTTCCCCGCGGTCGTGGACGGTCGGGTCGTGTGGATGCTCGACGGGTACACCGCCACCGACCGCTACCCGCTGTCCCAGCTGGGGTCCTTCGAGGACATGACGACCGACTCGCTGGCCCAGAACACCACCTTCCAGACGCTGCCCACCGACGAGATCAACTACATGCGCAACGCGGTCAAGGCGACCGTGGACGCCTACGACGGCACGGTGAAGCTCTACGCCTGGGACGAGTCCGACCCGATCCTCAAGGCGTGGACCAAGGCGTTCCCGGGCACGGTGCTGCAGCGCTCGGAGATCCCCGAGGACGTCTTGGCCCACATGCGCTACCCCGAGGACCTGTTCAAGGTGCAGCGCTACCAGCTGGCGTCCTACCACGTGACCGATCCCAACGACTTCTACGAGCGCAACGACCAGTGGGAGGTGCCGCTCGATCCCGACAAGCAGACCAGCCTCCAGCCGCCGTACCGGCTGACCGTGCAGACCCCCAGCGGTGACGAGGTGCCGACGTTCTCGCTGACCTCGGTCTACGTCCCCGCCAAACGCGACAACCTGGCGGCCTTCCTGTCGGCCGACGCCGCGGCGGACCAGGACGGCTACGGCACGCTGCGGGTGCTGCGGCTGCCGTCGACCTCGCAGATCCCCGGACCAGGCCAGATCGCCAACCTCTTCGCCGCCAACGACGAGATCCAGAACGAGCTGGTCGCCTTCACCCGCACCAACTCCAAGGCGGTCTACGGGAACCTGCTGACCCTTCCCGTCGGCGGCGGCCTGCTCTACGTCCAGCCGCTCTACGCCCTCAAGGAGCAGTCGACGGCGAGCTACCCGGTGCTGAAGTTCGTGCTGGTCTCGCTCGGCAGCCGCTCGGGCATCGGCACCACCCTGGGCGAGGCGATCAACGACGTCCTCGACATCGCCCCCTCTGAGACCCCCAGCCGCCCGCCGGGTGGTGGCGGCGACGGCGGTGGCGGTGGCCAGGGCGGGGAGGAGCAGCCCACCGGCTCGAAGGCCGTCCAGATCCGCCGCCTGCTCAACGCCGCCGACGTCCTCTTCGCCGAGGCCGACAACGCCCTGCGCGCCGGCAACCTGGAGCAGTACGCCGCCAAGGTCGCCGCCGCTCGCGACAAGATCGAGCAGGCCCTCACCCTGGCCAACCAGACCAAGGAGCCCGCCAAGCCCTAGGTTCCGCGCAATTTTGGGTTCCCCGCGGTCCTCACGTAAGGTGGTCGCTACCGACGCGGGGTGGAGCAGCTCGGTAGCTCGCTGGGCTCATAACCCAGAGGTCGCAGGT
>NZ_DAOMFK010000127.1:0-8740 GCF_035429765.1 Nocardioides sp.
CGCGCGATCGCCCCGACGGTGCTGGGCCGGCCGGTGCACGTCCCGCGGCCCGGGGAGTACGTCGCCCGCGGCGCCGCGCGGCAGGCCGCCTGGGCGCTCACCGGGTCACTGCCGGACTGGCCGCTGCCCGGGACCCAGGTGCACGACTCCCCCGTGGTCGCCTCGGTCCGGGAGCGCTACCGCGAGGCCACCGCCCGCGGCACCCTGCGCCGACCCGTCACAAACGGCAGCTGACCCGTCACAGATTGCGCGCGACCCGTCACAGACTGCCCGCGACCCGTCACGAACCGAGCGGCCAGGCCTCGGCCAGGAGCGCCCGGGTCTCGGTGAGCAGCTGAGGCAGCGTCTTGGTACGGCCGATGACCGGCATGAAGTTGGTGTCCCCTCCCCAGCGAGGCACCACGTGCTGGTGCAGGTGGGCGGCGATGCCGGCCCCGGCGACCGAGCCCTGGTTCATCCCCACGTTGAAGCCCTGGGCGCCTGACACCGACCGGATCACCCGCATCGCGGTGCGGGTGAGGTCGGCCATGTCCGCGGCCTCCTCGTCGGTGGTCTCGGTGTAGTCGGCGATGTGCCGGTACGGGCAGACCATCAGGTGCCCCGACGCGTAGGGGTAGAGGTTCATCACGGCGTAGGTCAGCCGGCCCCGGTGCACGACGAGCCCCTCCTCGTCCGGCAGCCGCGGGATCCGGCAGAACGGGCACTCCCCCGGCGTCTCGTCCGCGGGCTTGTTCTCGCCCCTGAGGTACGCCATCCGGTGCGGCGTCCAGAGACGGTCCAGGGCGTCGGGCTCCCCGAGGCCGTCCTGGTGCACCGTGTCACCCATCAGACCTGCTCGCGCGAGGCGACCGCGGCCTGCACACGCCGGATGGCCTCCTCCACCGGGACGCCGTTGTCCTGGTGGCCGTCTCGGTAGCGGAACGAGACCGCGCCGGCCTCGACGTCCTGGTCGCCGGCGATCAGCATGAACGGGACCTTCTGCAGCTGGGCGTTGCGGATCTTCTTCTGCATGCGGTCGTCGGAGTCGTCGACCTCGACACGCAGGCCCAGCTCCCGCATCCGCCGCGCCACGGCGTACAGGTGCTCGTTGTGCCGCTCGGCGATCGGGATCGCCTGCACCTGCACCGGCGCGAGCCAGGGCGGGAACGCGCCGGCGTAGTGCTCGACGAGTACGCCGAAGAATCGCTCCAGCGAGCCGAACTTCGCGGAGTGGATCATCACCGGCTGCTGGCGGGAGCCGTCGGCGGCCTGGTACTCCAGCCCGAACCCCTCCGGCTGGTTGAAGTCGTACTGGATCGTGGACATCTGCCAGGTGCGCCCGATCGCGTCCTTGGCCTGCACGGAGATCTTCGGCCCGTAGAACGCGGCCCCGCCCGGGTCGGGCACCAGCTCCAGCCCCGTCTCCGTGGCTGCCTGCTCGAGGATGCGGGTGGCACTCTCCCACTGCTCGTCGGAGCCCATGAACTTGTCCTTCGTGTCGTCCCGGGTCGACAGCTCCAGGTAGAAGTCCTCCAGCCCGAAGTCGCGCAGCAGCCCCAGCACGAAAGCGAGCAGGTGCTTGACCTCGTCGGCGGCCTGCTCCGGCGCGCAGTAGGAGTGGGAGTCGTCCTGGGTGAGACCGCGCACCCGGGTCAGGCCGTGCACCACGCCGGACTTCTCGAACCGGTAGACCGTCCCGAACTCGAACAGCCGCAGCGGCAGCTCGCGGTAGGACCGCCCGCGCGAGCGGTAGATCAGGTTGTGCATCGGGCAGTTCATCGCCTTGAGGTAGTAGCTCGCCCCCTCCATGTGCATCGGGGGGAACATGGTGTCGGCGAAGTACGGCAGGTGCCCGGAGGTGTGGAAGAGCCCCTCCTTGGTGATGTGGGGGGTGCCGACGTAGCTGAAGCCCTCCTCGATGTGGCGCTGCCGGACGTAGTCCTCCATCACCCGCTTCACCACCCCGCCCCGGGGGTGGAAGACCGCGAGCCCGGAGCCGAGCTCGTCGGGGAAGCTGAACAGGTCCAGGTCGCGGCCCAGCTTGCGGTGGTCGCGACGCTCGGCCTCCTCGAGACGGTGCAGGTGCTCGGCCAGCGCCTCCTTGGACTCCCAGGCGGTGCCGTAGATGCGCTGGAGCTGCTTGTTCTTCTCGTCCCCGCGCCAGTACGCCGCGGCGGTGCGCATCAGCTTGAACGCCGGGATGCGCTTGGTCGTCGGCAGGTGCGGGCCCCGGCAGAGGTCCTTCCAGGCCAGCGAGCCGTCCCGGCGCAGGTTGTCGTAGATCGTGAGCTCGCCGGCGCCGACCTCGACGCTGGCCCCCTCCGCGGCCTGCGCGGCGTGGCCGGAGCCCTTGAGCCCGATCAGCTCGAGCTTGTAGGGCTCGTCGGCGAGCTCGGCGATCGCGTCGTGGTCGGAGACCTCCCGGCGGGAGAACCGCTGGCCCTCCTTGACGATCTTGCGCATCCGGGTCTCGAGCTTCTCGAGGTCCTCGGGGACGAACGGGGTCTCGACGTCGAAGTCGTAGTAGAACCCGTTCTCCACCGGCGGCCCGATCCCGAGCCTCGCCTCGGGGAACAGCTCCTGGACCGCCTGGGCGAGCACGTGCGCGGTGGAGTGCCGCAGGATGTTGCGCCCGTCCGGGGTGTCGATCGGCACCGCCTCGACGACGGCGCCGTCGCTGAGCTCGTGCGCCAGGTCGCGCAGCTCGTCGTCGACCCGGGCCGCGATGACCGACGGGTCGTCGGCGAACAGCTCCCAGGCCTTCGTGCCGGTGGTGACCGTCCGCTCCTCGCGCGCGTCGGCGTGGACGAGGACGACCTTGATGTCGGGCACGGAAGGGGCTCCTGGTGGTGTGGTGCGGCGGCGCCGCGGGCAGGCTCGATGGTATCGACGGGGTGCGAGGCAGCGCACAGCGGTTTCGGGCCGGACCGGAGGATACTGGTGCGTACGACGCACCAGGCACGTCGTACGCACCAGTAGGTGGTCAGGATGCGTGGAGCACGGACGACATTCGCGGTGACAGCCTCGCTGGCCGGGGCGCTGGCGGGGAGGTACGCCGCGGGGCGGCGCAGCGAGGACCGGGAGACCACCGCCGAGCTTGACACCAGACTCACCGACCTCGGCGAGGTCGGTCGGCTGTCGGTGCTGCCCCTGGTGGAGCGGCACACCGCGCGGGACACGCTCCGTGGCGAGGCGGGGGTGTCCTACCTGGTCCGGGCCGACGGGTTGACGCTCCTGTTCGACACCGGTCTGGGTCTGGGCAAGGGCCGGACGGCGCTGGAGGCCAACGCGGCGGACCTCGGCGTCCGGTTCGACGACCTCGACTGCCTGGTGCTCTCCCACCTGCACGCCGACCACGTCGGCGGCGCCGCCTCGCAGCTCCGGCACACCTTCACCCTCGGCGCCGAGCAGCAGCTGCCGAGCTCCCTGCCGGCGTACGTCCCCACCGAGATGAGCCACCCCCGCGCCGACGTCGCCGTCGTCGAGCGGGCGCGGGTGATCGGCCCCGGGGTGGCGGTGCTGCCACCGCTTCCGCGGATGCTGTTCTGGCTCGGACCCGTGGCCGAGCAGGCGCTGGTGGTCAACGTGCGCGGCGCGGCCTGGTGCTCCTCACCGGCTGCGGACACCCGCAGATCGAGCGCACCCTCGCCTCCGTCGAGCGGGTCGCGGACGCGCCCGTGCACGCCGTGATCGGGGGCCTGCACCTGCCGGTCCACGCCTGGGGAACGCCGCTGGTGCCCCAGGCGGTGCTCGGCAGCCCGAGCTGGCCGTGGCGACCCCTCGGCGAGGACGACGCGCGCCGGGTGATCTCGGCGATCCGTGAGCGGGGGCCGGCCCTCGTCGCGCTGTCCGGCCACGACAGCACGCAGTGGACGCTGGACGCCTTCGCCGGCGCCTTCGGCGACGGCTACCGCACGGTGCGGGTCGGAGAGGAGCTCGTGGTCAGCGAGCCGGCGCGCTGACCCCTGCGGACCCACGGTCGACGAACGCGAGCACGTCGCGCGGCAGGCGGTCGCTCATGGCCGCGCGCAGGTGGCCGATCCCGTGGTAGCTGACCACGGTGCAGTCGGGGATCAGCCGCTCGGTCTCCGCGACCAGGTCCGGCGGGAAGAAGAGGTCCTCCTCCGCAGCCAGCAGCAGCACCGGTACGCCGATCTGCGGGAGGACCTCGCGGGCGTCGAACGCCAGCTCGGCCTCCGCCTCGACCAGCAGGTCGCCGGCCGGCACCTCCTCCCCGGCGAACAGACGCGCGAGCAGCGGGCCGACGAGTCGGCGGGCCTGTGCCTGCTCCGCGTCGGGGAAGATGTACTCGGCCATCACCAGCCCGGCGTCGCGGTAGCGTCCCTCGGCGCGCGCCAGCGCCCACCGGTGGTCGACGTCGCGGCCCCAGTCGCTGATCCGCCCGGCGCACAGGGCCACCACCACGTGGTCGAAGCGGTCGGGATGCCGGGCGGCGAGGTACTGCGCGATCATCCCGCCGTAGGACAGCCCCACCACCGCCTCCACGCGCCCTCCGAGCTCCTGCTCGATGGCCGTCGCGTGGTCGTCGGCCATGTCGGCGACGGTGTACCCGGTCGGCATCTGCCGCTTGCGGGTCACCTGCCAGACCGTGAAGCCCTCGTCGAGGAACGGCCGGAGCTGGGCGGCCGACAGTCTGCCGAAGGCCCCGCGGGGCACCTCGCTGCCAGGGCCACCGGGGATCCACAGCAGCTGCCGCGGCCCGTCCCCCCAGCGGGCGTACTCCATGCCGTTGGCGAACCGGCCGGTCCGCGCCTCCGGGAGCCCCTGCCACCACCGTCTCGCCCTGGCGGCGGTGAGCCCGCCGGCCACCGCCCCGGCGCCGACCACGACCGCTGCCCGCCGCGCCATCGCCGCTCCTTCCGACGTCTTCACCCTAGGCCTGGTCGGGGGCCCGGGTCACCCCGCGGAGGTGGCCCTCACAGCAGGTGCGGGAGGGGGTAGCGATTGCCGGTGCTGGTGTCGATCAGCGCCGCCCGGGTGGCGGTCGCGGTCAGCGGCAGCACGTCGTACACCGTCGCGGCGACGGTGCGGAGGTCGTCGAGGTGCAGCCGCGGGGCGAGGGTGACGTGCGGGGTCCAGACCCCGGGCCGGTAGTTGCGGTGCAGCTGCGCCCCCACCGCCAGGAGCGCCGACACCACCGCCTCGTGCCTCGGGGCCAGCCCGGGGGTGACCGCGGGCGCCAGCCAGCAGCGCGACCGGCGGAAGCTGCCCAGCGCGTCGAAGTAGAGCGGCAGCGCCGGTCGTTCGGGCAGTGCGGCGAGCGCGTCGGTCACCGTCGCGAGGTCGTAGCGAAGCAGCGACACGTAGGTGAGGTGCGGGACGTGGTGGCCGTGGGTGTGGGACGGCATGGACGGGACGCCGGCCTCCTCGAGCCGCCGCCAGAGCCCGCGCACGGCCGCGTCGGCGCGGTCGTCCAGCAGGAGGCAGACGGCGAGGGCCACGCCGTCACCCTATGAGGCGGGCCGGGCCGCCCGTCGGCAGTCATCTCGACAGGCGCGGCGGTGTGGTCAGCCCGACCAGGCTCTGCCGCCGGCCTCGGCGCCGAGGTTGACGAGGGCCATGAGGACCCGCAGCGCGGCCGCGGTCCCCAATGCCACCAGGGCTGCGCCGAGGACGAGATCGACCTCGGCCTCGGTCCGTCCCGTCAGGTCGGCCACCTCCTGGGTGGTCCGCCGGAACAGCTTCCCGAACTGCGACATGTCCACCTCGGCCTCTCCACCCCCGCCAGTGCCTCGCCTCAGCCTGCTCACGGAGTCACCGCGTGTCAACGGGAACGGCCAACCGCCGGCGGAAGAGGGGCAGGAGCCCGCCGGGCTGGTTGGGACTCCCGAGAACCGACGGACCCCTGCGCTAGTGCACTACCCGGAACTCCGGGGTGCATGCGTCGGTGGGCGATACTGGGTTCGAACCAGTGACCTCTTCGGTGTGAACGAAGCGCGCTACCACTGCGCCAATCGCCCTTGGTCGCCGCGGCCGGAGCAGCCGCCGCGCAGCGCGACTCTAACGCATGCCCGGGGCCTTCTCACATTCCGGGCAGCTCGGGCACCGCATCGCTGAGACCCTGCACCCAGTCCCACACGCTCACGAGTACCTCGGGCCAGCCGAAGGTCGCGACGTAGCCGGCCACGGCGACGACCACCAGCACCACACCGAGCAGCGTGAGCACGATGCGGCGGCGGCGTACGGCGGGGTCGAGGTCGCGCGCCTTGTCGGCCGCCTCGCGCGCCTTGTCCTTCATCGCCCGCATCCAGCGCTCGGCCCAGTGCCACTCCGTGGCGAGAATGCCGAGGCCGACCAGGATCGCCACGAGTCCCGGTCCGGGGGTCACCATCATGACTAGACCAGCCCCGATGACCAACACGCCGAAGATGGTGACCACCACTTTGGTGACCAGCCCGGTGATCGGATTGCGGTGCAAATGGACGTGCAGACGACTGGATGCCTCGCGAATCCGTCTCCAGACGCCACGATCCGAACGCGTCGTGTCGTCGGTCACCGTTCTCCTCTGGCCGCCGTTCGTGTGGTTTTCCGAGCGTAGCGGTCCGCCATGGGAAAGAATCCAGCCGAAAGGCGTCATGGCCCCCGCGGCGTGGCGTCTCTCTTGCGAAAGGCAAGACACGGAGTGCGAAGGAGGTGGCCCCCATGGCCGACAGCCGACCGATGGTGACCGCGATGACCCAGGACATCATGCTGGACTGCGTGGACCTGGCTGGAACCTCTCGTCAGCTCGAGGCGCAGCTCGCCTACGACTGCGAGGACCCCTTCGCGATCACCATGACCTTCCACACCCGCCAGGGCGACGTCCCCTGGGTGTTCCACCGCCAGCTGCTCATCAGCGGCCTCACCTCCCCCATCGGTGAGGGCGACGTGCACATCTGGCCCAGCATCGACCTCCAGGGCCGCGCGGTGGTGGTCATCGAGCTCCAGTCCAACTCGGGCTCGTTCGTGGCCCACGCCCACACCGAAGAGGTCTACCGCTTCCTGACCCGCTCGCTGGCCATGGTCCCGCTCGGCACCGAGCGCATCGACGTCGACGCGCTGATCGACTCCCTGCTCCCCTCGGCCTGATCCGGGCCTACGGGTCGAGGTCGTCCCGCTCCCGCTCCGCCCACACCCGGGCGACCTCGCGGGTGACCGGCCCCGGTGCCACCAGCTCGAGATCGTCCCAGCGGTGCACCCCCTGCACGTCCCTGGTCGTCGAGGCCAGGAAGACCTCCTCCGCCGCCCGCACGGCCTCCAGCGGCTCATCGACCTCCCGGCCGCCGTACCACTCCAGCACCAGGCCGCGGGTCACCCCGGCCAGGCACCCCGACGCCAGCGTCGGCGTCCGGACCTCGCCGTCGACCACGTAGAACACGTTCGACCCGGTCCCCTCGCAGAGGTCCCCCGCGCAGTTGCCGAACACCGCCTCGCTCGCGCCGCGCTCCTGGGCGTGGGCCAGGGCGATCACGTTCTCTGCGTACGACGTCGTCTTGAGGCCGGCGAGCGCGCCCCTCTCGTTGCGTGGCCACGGGACGGTGACCACCGCGGTGGTCTCGGGCCAGGTGTGCAACTCGTCCAGTACGACGGCCAGCGTCGGCGCGGCGTCGCCCCGCCCGGAGCCCATCGGGGCTGGGCCGGCGGTGTAGGTGATGCGCAGCCGCCCCCGATCGATCTCCTGCCCCTCCAGCACGGCCTCCACCGCGGCCCGGACCTGCGCCTCGTCGACGTCGGGCAGTCCCAGCCCGCGCGCCGAGCGGGCCAGCCGCCGCAGGTGCCGGGTGAGCGCGAAGGGGCCCGCGGGGAGGACCTTGACCGCCTCGAACACTCCGTCCCCGACGGTGAACCCGTGGTCGGTCACCGGCAGAGCGGGACCGGAGGGATCGGGGAGCAGGTGGCCGTTGACCCAGGCGCGCATAGCGGGAGTCTAGGAGGCCGTCTGCGCGCCCTCCCGACGGCCAACACGCCCGCCGGGGGGTGATTTGGGGTCCGGATCACGCATCGGTTAGGGTTCTCATCGCACCTGTGGGCGGGCATCCGGTCACGGCGTGCAGGCGGACGTAGCTCAGTTGGTAGAGCGCAACCTTGCCAAGGTTGAGGTCGCGAGTTCGAGCCTCGTCGTCCGCTCGGAGCGGGTCTCGGCAGACCCATCCACGGTGGGTTGGCCGAGAGGCGAGGCAACGGACTGCAAATCCGTGTACACGGGTTCAAATCCCGTACCCACCTCGTAGGTCCCGGGCGATTGGCGCAGTGGTAGCGCGCTTCCTTGACACGGAAGAGGTCACTGGTTCAAACCCAGTATCGCCCACAGAGAAACCCAAGGTCAGAGGCCCTTTTGAGGGTCTCTTCCCGTTTCCGGGAACATATGGGGAACAAGGAACAGCCCCGTTTGGCCGCTCCCGGCCCGCGCCCTGTCCGCGGTTGAGCCTTTGAAAGCTCATCGCCAGTTGCCCACCGGCCGGGCATCGATGAACCGCTCGATCGAGTCGACCTTGATCCGCAGCGTCTTGCGGCCGAGCCGAACGGCTTCGAGCTGGCCGTCGGAGATGTAGCGGCGGACGGTGCGGGTCGAGACGGCGAGTGCGTCGGCCGCGTCGCCGATCGAGACGAGGCGTCGGGTGATGGGGGCAACCATGGTGATCTCCTTGGGTTGGTGGCGCCCCGGATGGCCGCCCTCACTCCCCCAAGGCGCAATCGTTGCGGCGAGTGGCCAAACGTGTTCATGTGCGCCCCCAGAACCCGTGATCCCGGATCCGCCCGA
>NZ_DAOMFK010000128.1:0-8674 GCF_035429765.1 Nocardioides sp.
CGAGGGGCACGACCCCGGCACCTGGGCGCGGGCCCTGCGCCGCCTCGTCGAGGAAGACGAGTACGCCGCGCGGCTGGGCGCCGGCGCGCTCCGCCACGCCGCCCTGTTCTCCTGGGAGCGGACGGCGGCCGCGACCCTGGAGGTCTACGAGCAGGCCCGCGAGCGGATGACCGCGGAGCTGGTCCGGTGAGCGCGGAGGTCGTCCGCGGCTACCTCGACGAGCAGGGCATCGAGTTCGACGAGCCCACCGCGGGCCAGTTCTTCTTCTCCCTGCCCGGGGAGCGGCGGCTGCAGACCCCGGTGCGGGTCGAGATCGGCCCGCACACCGTCGCCGTCGACGCGTTCGTCTGCCGCCGGCCCGACGAGCAGCACGAGCGCGTCTACCGCTGGCTGCTGGAGCGCAACCTGCGCACCTACGGCGTCGCGTTCGCCGTCGACGGGCTCGGCGACATCTACCTGCACGGCCGGCTCCCCCTGTCGGTGGTCACCGCCGAGGAGCTCGACCGGCTGCTCGGGGCGCTGCTGGCCACCTCCGACGAGTCCTTCAACACCCTGCTGGAGCTGGGGTTCGAGTCCGCCATCCGCCAGGAGTGGGCGTGGCGCCGCGAACGCGGGGAGTCCACGGCCAACCTCGAGGCGTTCCGCGGCTGGCTGGAGGCCTGACCCCGCGCAACGTCACGTCGGCTCCGTCCGGATGACGTCCCGAAGGCTGTCGGGCGGGCCGGCGGGCCTAGGGTTGAGCCATGCGCCTGGGAGTCGACTTCGGAACAACCCGGACCATCGTGGCCGCGGTGGACCGCGGCAACTACCCCATCGTCGCGTTCCACGACCCCGACGGCGACACCCACGACCACGTCCCGTCGGTGGCCGCCCTGGACCGCGGCCGGCTGGTCTTCGGGCACCGCGCGCTGGCCGCGGCGCGCGACCACGGCGCCCCGCTCGCCCGGTCGTTCAAGCGAGTGCTCGGGTCCCCGGAGGTCCACGCCGGCACCACCGTCCGGCTGGGCGAGACCGAGGTGCCGGTCGTGGAGGTCCTCACCGGCTACCTCGCCGCACTGCGTGAGGAGCTGCGGCAGCGCTCCACGGTCGCCGACCAGCTCGGTGCGACGGTCTCCGCGACCGTGGCCGTGCCCGCCCACGCCTTCGGCGCCCAGCGGTTCCTCACCCTCCAGGCGTTCCGGGCCGCCGGCTTCGACGTCCTCGCGATGCTCAACGAGCCGTCGGCGGCCGGGTTCGAGTACACCCACCGCCACGCCCGCACCCTCACCAGCCACCGCACCCAGGTCGTCGTCTACGACCTGGGCGGCGGCACGTTCGACGCCTCGGTCGTCGGGGTGGAGGGCACCCGTCACGAGGTGCTGTCCTCGGTCGGGCTCAACCACCTCGGTGGCGACGACTTCGACCAGGTGCTCGCCGACCTGGCGGTGGCGGCGGCCGGCGCCGAGGCAGGGGAGGCGCTCGACCGGACGGCGCTGCTCGAGGAGTGCCGGCAGGCCAAGGAGCGGCTGACGCCGCAGTCGCGCAAGATCCTCCTCGAGGTGGCCGACCGGGCCGTCGCAGTCCCGGTCGGCGACTTCTACGAGGCGGCCGGCCCGCTGGTCGAGACCACGCTGGACGCGATGGAGCCTCTCGTCGGGGAGCCCGGCGAGGCCGGCGCCGAGCTCTCGGCGGTGGCCGGGGTCTACCTGGTCGGCGGCGCCAGCGCGCTGCCCCTGGTGCCCCGCCGGCTCCGCGAGCGGTTCGGCCGACGCGTCCACTCCTCGCCGTACCCGGCCGCGTCCACCGCGATCGGCCTGGCCATCGCCGCGGACACCGAGGCCGGCTACTCGCTCTCCGACCGGCTCTCGCGCGGCTTCGGGGTCTTCCGGGAGGGCCGGGCCGGGCAGGAGGTCGCCTTCGACGAGCTCCTCTCGCGCCACGAGCGGGTGTCGCTGGAGGGCGACGTGGTCCTCAGCCGCGCGTACCGGGCGGCCCACAACGTGGGCTGGTTCCGCTTCGTGGAGTACGTCGACCTCGACGTCCGCGGCGAGCCGCAGGGGGCCCTGCTGCCGTTCGCCGACGTGGTCTTCCCGTTCGACGCGCAGCTCCAGGACGGCCGCGACCTGCGCGACGTCGAGGTGCTGCGCGTGGGCCACGGTCCGTGGATCGAGGAGGAGTACGTCATCGACCGGCACGGGATCATCGAGGTCCGCATCACCGACCACGACACCGGCTACCACCGGGCCTTCACGCTCGACCTAGCCGCCGGCAGCTAGCCTGCCTCACCCGGCTCCTCGACCGGGACGCGTGCGGCGACCGGTCGAGGCGTGTACCGGGCGACCGCGACCCCGGCGAGGGCGAGCGCGCCACCGGCGTACGCCAGGGGCGGCGGCGTCTCGGACAGCAGCACCGCGCCCATCACGATGGTGATCGGCGGCACGAGGTACGTCGTTACGCCGAGCCGCGCCGCCGGCATGTGCCGCAGCGCGTAGGCGTAGGTGGTGAACGCGACCGCGGTCGGGAACACGCCGAGGTAGCCCAGCCACAGCAGCGAGCCGGTCGACGCCTGCCCTGCCTCGCGTGCCAGGTCGCCGGCGAACGGCAGGCAGACCAGGGCCCCGACGGTGCAGGCCAGCCAGGTCACCTGGACGGCCGGAAGCCGCGCCACGACCGGCTTCTGCAGGATCACGCTGACCGAGTACACCAGCGCGCAGAGCAGGCACAGCGCCACGCCGAGGACGTCGCCGTGCCCGCCCGGCGCGGCCAGGCTGATCACCGCCACGCCGGCGAACGCCAGCGCCAGTCCGACCGCCAGGAACCGGGTGAACGGCTCGTGGAGGACCACCGCCGCCAGCACCGCGATCAGCACCGGCGAGACCTGCAGCAGCATCGACGCGGTGCCGGCGTCCACCCGCCGCTCGCCGGCGTTGAGGGCGAGGTTGTAGATCCCGAACCACAGCACGCCGATGGCGACCACCGCGACCCACTCCGAGCGGGTCGGCCGCACCAGCCCGCGTCCGAGCGCGGCGACCGCGAGGCAGACCGCGCCCACCAGCAGCCGCCCCAGCGACAGCGCGCCGGGGGAGAACTCGTGGCCCAGGTGCCGGATGCCGACGAACGCCGAGGCCCACAGCACCAGGGTGACCGCGACGGCGGCCACCGGGGCCCAGGGCCGGCTCACGCCTCGTACTTGTAGCCCAGCCCGCGCACCGTCACCAGGTGCTGCGGCTCGGACGGGTCGCGCTCGATCTTGGCGCGCAGCCGCTTCACGTGCACGTCGAGCGTCTTGGTGTCGCCGACGTAGTTGCTGCCCCAGATCCGGTCGATCAGCTGGCCGCGGGTCAGCACCCGGCCCGGGTTGCGCAGGAAGAACTCCAGCAGCTCGAACTCCTTCAGCGGCAGCCGCTGGTCCTTGCCCCGCACGGTGACCTGGTGCCGCTCGACGTCCATCCGCACCGGTCCCGCCTCGATCACGGCCGGGACCAGCTCGGGCTCGGTGCCGCGACGCAGCACCGCCCGGATCCGGGCGACCAGCTCACGCGGGGAGTACGGCTTGGTGACGTAGTCGTCGGCGCCGAGCTCCAGGCCGACGACCTTGTCCACCTCGTCGTCCTTGGCGCTGACCATGATCACCGGCACGTTGGACGTCTGCCGGATCTGGCGGCACACCTCGGTGCCGGGCAGCCCGGGCAGCATCAGGTCGAGCAGCACGATGTCGGCCCCGGTCCGGTCGAACTCCGCCAGGGCGTCGGGACCGGTGGCGGCGAGCGAGACGTCGTACCCCTCCTTGCGGAGCAGGTAGGCGAGCGCGTCGCTGTAGCTCTCCTCGTCCTCGACGACCAGCACTCGAGTCACGGGGCCACCTCTCGCTCGCTCCTGGGCAGGGTCAGCGTAAACGTCGATCCCCGGCCCTCCACCGACCAGACCGACACGTCCCCGCCGTGGGTGGCGGCCACGTGCTTGACGATGGACAGCCCCAGGCCGGTGCCGCCGGTGGAGCGGTGCCGCGCGGGGTCGACCCGGTAGAAGCGCTCGAAGATCCGGTCCACCTCGCCGGCGGGGATCCCGATGCCCTGGTCGGTGACGGAGATCTCCACGGTCTCCCCGGTCCCCTTGGCGGCCACCGCCACCGTGGTGCCGATGCTGGAGTAGGTGACCGCGTTGGAGACCAGGTTGGTCACCGCCGCCGTCACCTGCTCGACGTTGCCGGGCACCACGAGGTCACGCTCGCAGCGCACCACCAGCTCGATGCCGCGGGCGTCCGCGTCGGTGCGGCAGACGTCGGCGGCGGTCGCCAGCACCTCCTCGACCGGCACCGGGACCGGGGTCTCCAGGCGGTCGTCGTCCTGCAGCCGCGACAGCGCGATGATCTCCTGCACCAGTCGGGTGAGCCGGTCGGACTCCTTGAGCATCCGGCGGCTGAAGCGGTGCACGGCTTCCGGGTCGCCGGCGGCGTCGTCGACCGCCTCGGCCAGCAGCCGGATCGCCCCGACCGGGGTCTTCAGCTCGTGGCTGACGTTGGCGACGAAGTCGCGGCGGATGGTCTCCACCCGTCGCTCCCGGGTCCTGTCCTCGACCAGAGCCAGGACCAGCCGGGTGGACAGCGGCGCGACCCGCACGGTCACGTGCCGCTGCGGCAGCCCGGGGCGGGTGAGCAGCAGCTCGTGCTCGCGGATCTGCCCGTCCTGGCGCACCTCGTGGACCAGGGCGGTGAGCTCGTCGACGGCCAGCTCGCTGCCGCGGACCAGTCCCATGGAGTACGCCGGGGCGGAGGCCTTGAGCACCACGTCGTCCTCGTTGACCACGACCGCGCTGCTGCGCAGCACCGACAGCACCGTCGCCACGCCGGCCGGCATCACCGGCTCCTCGACCGGTGGCGGGTAGAGCTGGCGGTCGGAGAAGTGCCAGGCCAGCACCGCTGAGCCCGCCACGAGAGCGCCGACGAGAGCGGCCAGCGCCAGCTCGGTCGTCGGATCCACGGCACCGATCGTACGCAGCCGGCCGGGCGGGCCCGGCCACCGCCGAGGCCCGGACGCACTGTTCACCCGCCGTTCACCCCCCGACTCCGAGGGTTCACCGGCTCTGCCTACGGTGGCCCCATGCGCGAGGCCTTCCACGAACAGCTCGAGACCGTGTTCGCCGACCTGGCGGCGATCTGCCGCGAGGTGGAGAACGCCGTCCACTACGCCACCGAGTCGCTGATGACCGGCGACGCCGCCGTCGCCGAGGCGGTGATCAGCGCGGACGCCCAGATCGACCGGGCCGCCGAGCGGGTCGAGGACCGGGCCTTCGCGATCCTCGCCCTGCAGCAGCCGGTCGCCGGCGACCTGCGCACCGTGGTGGCCGCGCTGCGGATGGTCAGCGAGCTGGAGCGGATGGGGGACCTCTCGGTGCACGTCGCGAAGATCGCCCGGCTGCGGGTGCCCTACCTCGCGGTGCCCGAGGACGCCCGCCCCTCGATGATGCGGATGGCGCAGGTCGCCCAGGACCTGGTGGCCCGGGCCACCCGGGTGATCGCCGACCGTGACGTGGACGCGGCCGCGGAGATGGAGAAGATGGACGACGAGATGGACCAGCTGCGCCGGACCAGCCTCACCGAGCTGCTCTCGGCCGAGTGGGACCACGGCGTGGAGCCGGCCGTCGACATCGCGCTGCTCGGCCGCTACTACGAGCGGATCGCCGACCACGCCGTGTCGGTCGCCCAGCGGGTGATGTACGTCGTCACCGGCCAGCAGCCGCAGGCCACGACCGAGCCCTGACCCGTCGCAAATGGCGGGGCCGGTGTGACTGCTGTGACTGCAGCGCCGCCATTTGTGACGGGTCGCGCGCCATTTGTGACGGGTCGCACCCCATTTGTGCCGGGTCAGCGGCCCTGGCTGGCCACCGCGGCGGCCGCCGCGGCGGCGGCGTCCGGGTCGAGGTACTCCCCGCCCGCCACGGTCGGGGCCAGGTCCTCGTCGAGCCGGTAGACCAGGGGCATGCCGGTGGGGATGTTCAGGCCGGCGATGTCGGCGTCGCTGATCCGGTCCAGGTGCTTGACGATCGCCCGCAGGCTGTTGCCGTGGGCGGCGACCAGCACGGTCAGGCCCGCGCGCAGGTCGGGCACGATCCCCGACTCCCAGTACGGCAGCATCCGCGCGATGACGTCCTTGAGGCACTCGGTGCGCGGCATCTCCTCGCCGAGGTCGGCGTACCGCGGGTCACCGACCTGGGAGAACTCGTCGTCGTCGGCGAGCGGAGGCGGGGGGACGTCGAAGCTGCGGCGCCACAGCATGAACTGCTCCTCGCCGTACTGCTCCAGCGTCTGCTTCTTGTTCTTGCCCTGCAGCGCGCCGTAGTGGCGCTCGTTGAGCCGCCAGGACCGGCGCACCGGGATCCAGTGCCGGTCCGCGGCGTCCAGCGCCAGGCAGGCGGTGTTGATCGCCCGGCGCTGCAGGGAGGTGTGCACCACGTCGGGGAGGAGGCCGGCCTCCCGGATCTGCTCGCCGCCGCGCACCGCCTCGGCGCGGCCCTTGTCGGTGAGTGCGACGTCGACCCACCCGGTGAACTGGTTCTTGGCGTTCCAGTCGCTCTCGCCGTGGCGGAGCAGGATCAGCGTGTAGGTCATCGGGTGGCTCCCCTCTTGGGCTGGCGGCCACGGACCGGGCCGCGGATCGTGACGGCCCGTTCTCAGGCCGAGGTGTCGAGGCCGGCGAAGCTGCCGTCGTCGGGGACCACGAGCACGTCCATGGTCACCTGCTCCTGGGTGCTCAGGTCGATGGTCATCCGCAGGAACTGCCCGGCCTCGAAGTCGCCCTCGACCGTGACGCCCTCGCCGCTGGGCAGGTTGGCCAGGTTCACCAGTCCGCGCGCCGGCACGTCGACCGGCTGGAACTCCGGCACGGTCAGCGGGTCGCCCGCACGGGTGCCCGCGAGCGCGGTCAACGACGCGGCCTCGTCCGCGGAGTTGTTGACCAGGGTGGTCACGAAGGTCCCCGAGCCGGGCTGCGCCGACACGACCACCGCGCCCAGCACGTCGACCGAGGCGTCGCGGTTGTTGGTGCCGTTGGCCGGGACGTACTCCCGCATGGTGGCGTCGTCACGGCCACTGAGCGCGCTGCACCCGGAGAGGGGGATCGCCAGCAGCAGGGCGCCGGTCGCCAGGGCGGTGGAGCGTCGGAGGTGCATGGGTCCTCACCCTTCACGGGTCGTGGGCGGCGACTCGCCGCCCGTGCTGCAGTCTGCGCGGTCAGCCTAGCGGTCCGCGGCCGGTGCCGTCCGCTCGGGTGCGCGCGCCGGGGCCCACCATACGAAAGGCAGATCTGTCAAGCCCCCATTGTGCCTCTGACCTGCGCAAACGCGGTCAGCGCCGGATTCCGGACGTGTTAGACTGGTCACCTAGGAAGGGGCATTTGACACATGACATTCACCGTCGGCGAAACGGTTGTTTACCCAAATCACGGAGCCGCCGTCATCGAGGACATCGAGACGCGGCAGATCAAGGGAGAGGACCGGGAGTACCTCGTCCTACGGATTGTCGCCCAGCAGGACCTGGTGGTCCGGGTGCCTGCGTGCAACCTCGACCTGGTCGGTGTCCGTGACGTGGTGGACCGGGCCGGCCTGGACCGCGTCTTCGACGTGCTGCGGGCCGCCCACGTGGAGGAGCCGACCAACTGGTCGCGCCGCTACAAGGCGAACCTCGAGAAGCTGCACAGCGGCGACGTGATGAAGGTCGCCGAGGTGGTCCGCGACCTGTGGCGTCGCGAGCGTGACCGCGGCCTGTCGGCGGGTGAGAAGCGGATGCTGGCCAAGGCCCGCCAGATCCTGGTCTCCGAGCTGGCGCTGGCCGAGCACACCAACGAGGACAAGGCCGAGACCATCCTCGACGAGGTCCTCGCCTCCTGACCCCGGACGTCCAGGGTCCACTGGGCACCGTGGTCGAGCAGGACCGCGGCGACCTCCCGTTCGCCCTGGTCCACGGCCGGCCCCTGGTGGCCTGCGCCGGTCTCGCCCTGGCCGCGGCCGGCGTCACGCTGGTCGACCTGCCCAGCCGCTGGGCCGACGTGCGGGACGCGGGGGTGCCGCTGGTGCTGCACGACCCGCTGTGCCCGATGACCCCGCCGGACTTCCTGGCCGCCTGCGCGCAGGCGGCCAGGGACGGCGCGGTGGTGGTCGCGGTCCGGCCGGTGACCGACACGGTCAAGGTGGTCCGCGACGGCCTGGTCGGCGCGACGGTGGACCGCGAGGCGCTGCGGATCGTCACCTCGCCGGTCGTCCTGCCCGCAGCCGTCTGCGCGGCGCTGCCCGGCCCGCCCACCGCGGACCTCGCCGCGCTGGCCACCCGCCTGCGCCGCGACCACCCGGTGCGGCTGGTCACCGCACCACCCGAGGGCCGGCGGGTCTCCACCCTCGCGGAGCTGCAGGTCCTCGAGGCGCTCACCGCCCCGGACTGAGGCGGCTACCGCACCAGCCGGGCGACCAGCGCGACGTCCTCCGGGAAGGTCACCTTGACGTTGCGCGCCGAGCCCGGCACCGCGGCGACCTCGAGGTCGGCGTACCTCTCCAGGCAGCCAGCGGTGTCGGTGCCCTCGAACCCCTCCCGCGCCGCCAGCCGGTACGCCGCCAGCAGGGGCGCCGCGCGGAAGGCCTGCGGGGTCTGCACGGCGGCCAGCCCGGTCGGCGGCTCCGGGGCGCCGGCGTCCGCGGCGACCACCCC
>NZ_DAOMFK010000129.1:0-8670 GCF_035429765.1 Nocardioides sp.
ACCGGCCGGGCCGGTGGGTGCACGGTCCGCCAGGCCCGTCGCGCCGCACGGGCCGAGGGGGCCGGCGACTCGGGGCTCTCGCGGCTGATCGAGGTGCACGCGTTCAGCGCCGCCGGCGACGCCGCCATCGCGATCTCGCTGGCCGGCACCCTGTTCTTCCAGGTCCCCACCGGCGAGGCACGCGGCCAGGTGGCGCTGTTCCTGGGGCTGACGATGATCCCGTTCGCGATCGTCGCGCCACTGATCGGTCCGTTCCTGGACCGCTTCAGCCACGGGCGGCGCTGGGCGATCGGGTCGACCCTGGCCGGACGCGGGTTCCTGGCCTGGGTGCTGGCCGGAGCGGTGGCCGGCGACTCGGTGTGGATGTTCCCGGAGGCCCTGGGCTGCCTGGTCCTCTCCAAGGCGTACGCCGTGACGCGGGCGGCCGCCGTGCCCCGGCTGCTGCCGAAGTCGCAGACGCTGGTGCGCGCCAACGGCCGGATCTCCCTGGCCGGCGTGGTGGGCGCCACCGTGTCGGCGCCGGTGGCCGCAGCCGCCAGCCTGGCGGGACCGGAGTGGTCGCTGCGCTACGCGTTCGCGCTCTTCGTGGTCGGCACGGTGCTCGCCATCCTGCTGCCCGCCCGCGTGGACTCCAGCGCCGGTGAGGGGACGATGGTGCTCCGGGGCGACGCGGCCGACCGGGGCTCCGGAGGCCGGGTCCGTACCCGGATCCCGGCCTCGGTGGCCTTCGCCCTGCGCGCCAACTGCGGCCCACGGTGGCTGACCGGCTTCCTCACGATGTTCATGGCCTTCCTGCTGCGTGAGGTGTCGATCAGCGGGTGGCGCCCGGAGGTGGTGCTCGGCATCGTCATCGGCCTGGCCGGGCTCGGCAACACCCTGGGCATCGCCCTGGCCGCGCTGCTGCGCCGGGTCAACCCGCGGGTCACCGTGGTGCTCGCCCTGGTGGCCGACGCCGCGATGACCGCGGTCGCGGCGGTGTGGTTCACCGTGCTCACCGCGGCGCTGCTCGCCCTCACCGCAGGACTGGGCCAGGCCCTGGCCAAGCTGTCGCTGGACTCCACGATCCAGCGCGACGTGCCCGAGCGCGTGCGCAGCAGCGCCCTGGCACGCTCAGACGCCACCCTGCAGCTGGCGTGGGTGGTCGGGGGCTTCATCGGCATCGGGCTGCCGCTGATGCCGCACCTCGGCCTGGGTGTGGCGACCGCGGTCCTGGTCGGCTGGCTGATCTTCGTGCTCGCCACCCGCCCCGCTCCCCCACCGGCCGGCGCCCCGCAGCGCTAGGGCCAGGGCCACGAGGCAGGGCCGCAGCGCCCCGGGGTCAGAGCTCGAGCTCGTCGGCGAGGGCGCGCAGCAGCTTGGCGACCGGGCGGGCGGTCTTGTGGTCGGGGTGGCGCCCGTGCCGGTAGCTCTCCCCCACCCCGTCGAGCAGGCGGATCAGGTCCTCGACGATGGGGACCATCTCCTCGGGCGTCTTGCGGCGCGCCGCCGCCCGGTTGCGCGAGACCGAGGGCGGGGTGTCGAGGATCCGCACCTGCAGCGCCTGGTCGCCGCGGCGTCCCTGGGCGATGCCGAACTCGACCCGCGTCCCCGGCTTGAGCGTCGCAGCAGCACCCTCGGGCAGCGCGTCGGCGTGCACGTACACGTCCGGGCCGTTCTCCTGGGACAGGAAGCCGAAGCCCTTCTGCGCGTCGAACCACTTCACCTTGCCAGTGGGCACAGGCCTGACCTTCCTCGGGATGCTGCGGCGGGACACCGCCCCGGGGGAGGGGGCGTGGTCCCAGCCTACGGAGGAGGCCCGACCCTCCGCCAACCGATACCCGCGCCACGGGCTCGGCCGCGGCCGGCCAGGTGCTCCTCCAGCCAGCCCGGGAACGCCACCAGGTCGGGGAGTACGACGTGCGTGCCGGCCGCCACCAGCTCCTCGCGGCTGCAGCCCCCGGTCAGCACCGACACGCTGAGCACCCCGGCCGCGAGCGCCCCCTCGACGTCGTGGCGGTGGTCCCCGACGAACATCGTGGCCCCCTCCCGGCGCAGCACGTCGGCCTTCCCGACACCCCACACCCAGCCTTCGAGGTGGTCCACGTCCAGCCTGAGGTGGTCCACGTGGAGCTGGGCGTTGCGCGGGAACTTCCCGGTCACCACCACGACCCGGCCGCCGTGGCGGCGCACCGCGTCGACCGCCTCGCGAGCACCGGGCAGCAGCGGCACGGGCGCCACGGCGAGGTCGGGGTAGAGCTCACGGAACCGGTCCCCGGCGGGACCCACCTGCTCGGGTGCGAGGTGGTCGGCCAGCAGGGTCTCGAGCGGCGGTCCGAGCTGCGCGGTGAGGTCCGCCACGGGGAACCGGACGCCCAGCTCCTCGCCGAGCGCGGTGAGCGTCGCTGCGAAGCCCGGCACGGTGTCGATGAGGGTCATGTCGAGGTCGAACCCGACGACCAGCGGCGGTGTGCTCACCGGGCGAGCGTACGCCGCGGCCGAGGCCTCACAGGCCGAGCGCCCGGGCCGACTCCTCGCGCATCTGGACCTTGCGGATCTTGCCGGTGACCGTCATCGGGAACTCCTCGACCACCATCACGTAGCGGGGGATCTTGTAGTGGGCCAGCCGCCCGGTGGCGTACTCGCGGACCGCCTCGGCGTCCAGCGGCGCCACCCCGGGACGCATCCGGATCCAGGCGCACAGCTCCTCGCCGTACTTCTGGTCCGGAACGCCGACCACCTGCACGTCCTCGATGTCGGGGTGGGCGTAGAGGAACTCCTCGATCTCGCGCGGGTAGATGTTCTCCCCGCCGCGGATCACCATGTCCTTGATCCGGCCGACGATCACGCAGTACCCGTCCTCGCGCATCACGGCCAGGTCACCGGTGTGCATCCACCCCTCCGCGTCCACGGCCTCGGCGGTCTTGGCGGGGTCGTCCCAGTAGCCCAGCATCACCGAGTAGCCGCGGGTGCAGAACTCGCCGGGCTCCCCTCGCGGGACCGGCTCGCCGGTGGCGGGGTCGACGACCTTGATCTCCACGTGCGGGTGCACCCGGCCGATCGTGGCGGTACGCCGCTCGAGGTCGTCGTCGGAGCGCGTCTGGCAGGACACCGGCGAGGTCTCGGTCATGCCGTAGGCGATCGCCACCTCGGCCATGTTCATGTCGTCGATGCAACGGCGCATCACCTCGACCGGGCACACCGCGCCGGCCATCACGCCGGTGCGCAGGCTGGACAGGTCGTGCTCGGCGAAGGTCGGGTGGTGCTGCATCGCGATGAACATCGTGGGGACGCCGTACACGCCGGTGCAGCGCTCCGCCGCGACCGTGCGCAGGGTGGTCTCGGGGTCGAAGCCGGGCCCGGGGATCACCATCGTGGCCCCGTGCGTGCTGCAGCCGAGGTTGCCCATCACCATCCCGAAGCAGTGGTAGAAGGGCACCGGGATGCACAGCCGGTCCGCCTCGGTGAAGCCGATCAGCTCGGTGGTGAAGAAGCCGTTGTTGAGGATGTTGCGGTGGGAGAGGGTGGCGCCTTTGGGGTAGCCGGTGGTGCCCGAGGTGTACTGGATGTTGATCGGGTCCCCGGGGGCCAGCGCCGCCATCCGCTCCCGGAGGTCCTGCTCGGTGACGCCCTCGGCCTGCGCCAGCAGCTCCGCCCAGTCGCCGGTGTCCAGGTAGACGACCCGCTCCAGGGTGGGGCACTGAGCCCGGGTCTCCTCCACCATCGCCCGGTAGTCGCTGGTCTTGAACCCGGAGGCCGACACCAGCAGACGCATCCCGGACTGGTTCACCGCGTAGGAGAACTCGTGGGTGCGGTAGGCGGGGTTGACGTTGACCAGGACCGCCCCCACCTTGGCGGTGGCGTACTGCACCAGCGTCCACTCCGCGCAGTTGGGCGCCCAGATCCCGACCCGGTCCCCCGTGCGCACCCCGGCCCCGAGCAGGGCCCGGGCGAGGATGTCGACCTCGGCGTTGAGCTCGGCCCAGGTCCAGCGGCGTCCGCTGGCGACCTCGACCAGCGCCTCCCTGTCGCCGTGGGCGGCCACGGTCCGCTCGAGGTTCGCGCCGATGGTCTCCTCCAGCAGCGCGGGACTGACCTCACCCGATGCGATCGACTCCATGTCCGGCACAGTACGGTTTCCCCAGCGATTGCGGGAGGTGCGGATGGACCTGGCCACCACCTATCTGGGGCTGGAGCTCCGCAACCCCCTGGTCGCGGCGCCCTCCCCGCTCCAGCAGACCCCCGGCGGGGTGGTCACGCTGGTGGACGCCGGAGTGGGGGCCGTGGTGCTGCACTCGATCTTCGAGGAGCAGGTGCGCCGCGAGCTCGACCCCGAGCACGCCGAGACGCACTGGTTCCAGAACCCGGCCGGTCCGGGGGCGCCGGCGCGCTACCTGGACCTGGTGGAGAGGTCGGCGGCCGCGGTGGACGTGCCGGTCATCGCCAGCCTCAACGGCACCGGCAGCGGCCCGTGGACCCGGTTCGCCCGGCAGGCCCAGGACGCCGGGGCCGCCGCGGTCGAGATCAACTTCTACGTCGTGCCCGGCCAGTTCCGGGGCGAGGGCGAGGTGGTGGAGGACGCGCTGGTCGACCTGCTCCTCGCTGTCCGGTCGGCGGTCACGGTGCCCGTGGCGGTCAAGCTCCCGCCGTACTTCTCGTCGCTGAACCCGGTGGCGGTACGCCTGGTGGAGAAGGGCGCGGCCGGCCTGGTGCTGTTCAACCGGTTCCTCCAGCCGCGCATCGACGTGGACACCCTGCAGGTGGAGCCGGTCATCGACCTGTCCACCTCGGCCGAGGCGCGCCTGCCGCAGACCTGGATCGCGGTGCTGCGCGAGCAGGTGGAGTGCTCGCTGGCCGGGACCGGCGGCGTGGAGGGCGCCGAGGACATCGCGGCGTACCTGCTGGCGGGTGCCGACGTGGTGCAGTGCGCCTCGGTGTTCCTGCGGCACGGCCGCGACCATGCCCGGCAGCTGCTCGCCGACCTGGAGACGTGGGGGGACCGGCACGGGTTCGCCAGCGTGGCCGAGGTGCGTGGCCGGCTGTCGGTGCCCTGGCAGGTGGACAGCAAGGACTACGAGCGAGACGGCTACGTGAGCGCCCTGCAGATCGCGCGCCGCGCCTACGTCTGGAGGTAGCCGGCGGCCGCCGCGCGGCTCAGCCGGAGACCGCGGCGGCCCCTGCCGAGGCGACCTGCACGTCCTGCTCGGCGGTGCCGCCGGACACCCCGACGGCGCCGACCAGGGTGCCGTCGAGGAGGACCGGCTCGCCGCCGCCGAAGATCACCAGCCGGTCGCGGTGCACGATGCCCTCGCGCAGTGCCGGCTCGTTCTCGACCATGTCGAACCAGAGGGACGTGGGCACGCCGTTGAAGGCCACCACGGTGTAGGCCTTGTCAGCCGCGATCGACCCCGAGAGCAGCGCCGCGCCGTCCATCCGGGCGAAGGCCAGCGGGTGCCCGGCCACGTCGCACACGCTCACGTTCACCGCGACCCCGAGCTCGGCCGCCTCGGCGAGGGCGGCGTCCAGGACGGCCCGCGCCCCCGCGTAGGACAGGGTCGCTCCGGGGACGACGTACGGCTGCTGGGACATGCGCACTCCTGGGGCTGCCGGGACGGTCCGGGGCGGGATGCACCTCCACGAGGCCCTGTCGGGTGCCTCTCACCCCGGACTGTCCCCTGTGGGGACGGTCAGGTGCTGACGGTCATGAAGCGCTCGTTGAGCTCCCGGGCGTGGTAGAAGACGCCCTTGCCGATGGCCTCGGGGGTCCAGACGCTGACCGGGCGGTCGGGGTAGGCGAGGTAGCCGCCGGCGAACACCTCGTTGCGGTTGCCCGACGGGTCGAAGAAGTAGACCGTCTGGCCGCGGGTGATGCCGTGGCGGGTGGGGCCGATGTCGATCGGCACGTCGTCCATCGACATCAGGTCGGCGGCCCGGCCCACGTCGGACCAGTCACCCAGCTTGAACGCGAAGTGGTGCAGCCGGCCCTGCGGGCCCTCGAGGACGGCGAGCTGGTGGATCTGGTTGTTGCTGGTCATCCAGGTCGCGATCAGGTGCGCGTCGTCGTCGAGCGTGGTCTGCACCCGCTCGGTGGCGTAGAAGCCGAAGACGTCGGTCAGCATCTGCTGCATGGTGCCGACGTCCTCGGCCAGGATCAGCGCGTGGTCCAGGCCGGGGACCCCGACCCCGACGAGGTGCCGCGGGAAGGACTCGGGGTTGTGGGTGCCCACCTCGGTGCCGATCACGGTCTGGGAGTGGTACACCTCGAACACGTGCTCGCTCGGCGTGGTGAACCGGATGCCGTCGGAGACCTCGGGGTTCTCCCCCGCGCTCATCCGCTCCACGGTCAGGCCGAAGGTCGCGGCCTTCTGCTCGATCTCGTCGATGTCCTCCGGCTTGTCCACCTTGAACCCGAACTTGACCAGGCCGACCCCGCCCTCCTCGAGGACGACCGAGTGGTGGTCCCACTCGTCCCAGCCCTTGTAGTAGACGCGGTTGCCCTCGTCGAGGGTCTCGTAGAGACCCATGGTGCTGGCGTAGTGGTGCTTCGCCTCGGCCAGGTCGGTGACCCGGACGTGGGCGTAGCCCATCCTCATGATCCCCATCTCGTTACTCCTTGTTCGTGGCCGCGAAGCCGTGGGTGGTGGACGCCGGCGTGGTCGCCGGGCCCGGTGTGCTCGCCGGGGTGACCGCCGGGTGGGCGGCCACGTTGAGGTAGCGCAGCAGGCCCGGCGGGGCCTGGTGCACGTCGACCTGCTCCAGGTGCAGGGTGATGTCGCCGACCGGGATCGCCCGGCAGGTCAGGCAGGTGCCCTGGGTCTGCTCCTGGGCGGTGAGCACGGACTCGGCGACCACCTTCTCGTAGGTCACCTCGCCCGCGGTCAGCTCGATCTTGCAGATGCCGCACCCGCCGCGCCGGCAGCCGACCTGGCGCACCGTGTAACCGCAGCGGAAGAGGCCGGCCAGCACCGGCTCACCCGGGTTCAGGTGGGCCTCGAAGCCGCTCGGCTCGATCCGGACGGTGGGCACGGCGGTCAGGCCTGCCGGTCCCGGGGCTCGCCGTTGATCTGCATGATCACGGCCTTCGGCTCGGTGAAGAACTCGCGGCTGAAGTTGCCGCCCTCGCGGCCGACGCCCGACGCGCCGACCCCGCCGAAGGGTGCCCGCAGGTCGCGGACGAAGAAGCAGTTGACCCACACCGTGCCGACCTCGAGCCGGGCGGCCACGCGGTGGGCGGTGTGCAGGTCCTCGGTGAACAGCTGGGCGTCCAGGCCGTACTCACTCTCGTTGGCGAGGGCGACCACCTCGTCCTCGGTGTCGAAGGGGTGCACCACGACGACCGGGCCGAAGATCTCCTCGCACACGTGCGGGCTGTCCAGCGGCATGTCGACCAGGACCGTGGGCTTGACGAACCAGCCGTCCCCGACGCCACCGGTGACCATCCGGCCGCCGGCCTCCTCCACGGTGTCGACGTACCCCTTGACCTTGCGGAAGTGCTCCTCACTGGCCAGCGGACCGAACTCGGTGGCCGGGTCCAGCGGGTCCCCGAACCTCATCGCCTCCGCCTTGCCGACGAACCTCTCCAGGAAGGTGTCGAAGACCGGGCGCTGCACGAAGAGCCGGCTGCCGGAGAGGCAGATCTGGCCGGCGTTGCGGAAGATCGACTGGATCGACCAGTCGACGGCGTTCTCCAGGTCGGCGTCGGCGAAGACGATGTTGCAGTTCTTGCCGCCCATCTCCAGCGATACCGGGGTGAGGTTCTCGGCCGCGGCTCTGCTGATGATCCGCCCGGTGCCCGTCTCGCCGGTGAAGGTGATCCGGTCCACCCGCGGGTCCCGGGTCAGCGCCTCGCCGACCGACTGCGGCCCGTAGCCGTGCACCACGTTCAGCACACCCTCGGGCAGACCCGCCTCGACGGCCAGCCGGGCCAGGATCGTGGCCGAGGTGGGGGTGTCCTCGGCGGGCTTGAGCACCACGGTGTTGCCCCAGGCGAGGGCGGGGGCCACCTTCCAGGTCTCCAGCATGAGCGGGAAGTTCCAGGGCGCGATCGCGACCACGACACCGGCCGGCTCGTAGCGGGTGTAGGCGTGGTGGCCGGTGTCCATCGGCAGCGTGTCGGCCATCGCCATCTTCGCGTGGTCGGCGAAGAAGCGGAAGTTCAGCGCCGCGCGGGCCACGTCGTGGTGGCACTGGTTCCAGGGCTTGCCCATGTCGCGGGAGTCGGCGCTGGCGAGCTCGTCGGCGTGCGCCTCCATGGTGTCGGCCAGCCGGTGCAGCAGCCGCTGCCGCTCGGCGTACCCCATCCGCGGCCAGGGTCCCTCGTCGAAGGCCTTGCGGGCCGCGGCGACGGCGGCCTCGGCGTCCGCGACGCCACCCAGCGCGACCTGCGCCCAGGGCTCACGGGTGTAGGGGTTGATGCTCTGGAAGGTCGCGCCGTCGTGGGAGTCGACCTCCTTGCCACCGATCACGTGGCCGAAGTGCTCGAGGTCCGTCATGACGATGCTCCTGTCTCGTGGGGCGCCGGCCGGGTGCCGGCAGACGCGGGTGCGGCGGCCGCGGCCGCCGTGCGCTCGGCGACCGTGACGTCGCCGGCGGCGAAGTGGGTCGCGGGAACCTCGCGGACGACCACGCGGACGCTGGGCACCGGCGCGTAGACGGCGCCGGCGACCGCGTGGGCGGCGGCGCTGCCCGTCGCCG
>NZ_DAOMFK010000130.1:0-8659 GCF_035429765.1 Nocardioides sp.
GAATTCGGTCAGAGGTGGGTAGTCACTTGTGACTACCCACCGGTGACCCGTTCTCGGGACGCGTCGAACCCAGGTGGAGAGGCGCTGGGCTCAGCTGCGTCGGTGGAAGCGCCAGTCGCCGCTGGGGTGGCGACGGAGGTCGAAGCCATCGTCGTGGGCGCGGGTGTGGTGCCACCAGCACAGGGGGAGCGCGTTGTCGAGGTCGGTGTGGCCGCCGCGCGCCCAGGCGAGCTGGTGGTGGTGGATCTCGCACCAGGCGAAGGGACGATCGCAGCCGGCGATGGCACAGCTGTCGTGGATCGCGGCCAGGGCACGGCGTTGGCCGCGGGTGTGCAGGCGGCGGGCTCGGCCCAGGTCGAGGGGCTCGGAGGGGCCGCCGAGGACGAGGGGGATGAGAGCGCTCTCGCAAGCCAACCGCCGGGCCTGCTGGGCGGAGAGGTGGATGCCGCTGCTGATCCGGGCAGCACCGACCTGGCTGAGCAGCGCCTCCAGCCGCATCGTCACGACGATCTCAGTGGTGGTGCCGGTGTGCCCGGCGCGGGGGAGGTGCTCGACCAGCTCGCAGAGCGCGGCGCCGTGTCGTTCGGAGACGTTGAGGCTGCCCTGCCCGGGCAACGACTCGTCCTCGACGCTCTCGCCTCCGGTGGTCCGGGAGAGTCGACGCGGGGCGCTCAGCCGGTCCAGTGCGTGCTGGAGCAGGGTGCCGTGCAGCTCGGGGATGACGAACCGGCCCGACCAGGTGCCGTCGCCGTTGTCTGCCAGCACGAACCACGTCTCGCGCGCGGCTGCGTGCTCCTCGGTGCGCAGCTGGTCCGACTCGTGCTGGTCGGCCAGCTCGGGACTGATCGTCTCGAACATACGCCGCGCGAGCTGGCGCAACCTGCGGGCGTCGATCGGCCGGCCGGACCGGGTGGCGGCGCCGGTGGCCTTGGCGACGAGGAGCTCTTCGGCGTCGCGGAGCTGGCGGGCCGCGGCCCCCGCAGGGGCCTTCTCGGCCGCGGACACGATGACCCGGACCTGGTCGAGCCGGAGCTGGCCGGCCGCGAAGGCCTCGCGGGTGGCGGCGTACTTCTCCTGCAGCAGCCTCGCCAGCCACAGGCCTCCGGCCATCACCGCGCGGGTGTCGCCGGTGAGCTGAGCGAGCCAGGCGTCGGTGCCGGTGTCGCCAGTCGTGTGCGCGACCTGGCGGGCGTCGGCCTCGGCCGAGAGCGCCAGCCTCAGCGCGGCAGCCTGGGACTCCAGCTCGGCCAGCCGCTGGATCGCCTCGCCCAGCTCCGGTGTGCGGACCGTGCCCGCAGGGACACTCGCGGCGGACCGGACCTGCTCCTGGGCGACCGCCACCAACCCGGCGACCCGGGGCTGGTGCAGCTGCTGAACCGACATGCGAGCAGTCCACCAGAGACCACCGACATACCTACGGGTCCCGCCCCGCACCCGGTGGACCAGCGACGGGCGTCCGCCCGGTCCCGTGACGTCACCCGGTGGCACCGTCCCCGACTGCGGCCGTCGGGATCGCAGGGTTCAGCAGGTGCCGCCGGTGACGCCGTCGGAGACGTTGGCGCAGGTCTGGGTGAACACGGTCTCGAGCACGGCACCGAAGGCGAAGACGACGGTGACGATGAGGGCGGCGATGCCGGCGATGAGCAGGCCGTACTCGATGGCGGACGCGCCGCGCTCGTCCCTCGTGGCGAGGCGGGCGTTCAGCATGATGCGCAGGTAGTCGAGCACGTCGGTCCTCAGCACGTGCCCATGCTGCGCTGGCCCTGCAGGCTGTCGCAGGTGCCGCTGAACAGCAGGGTGACCTGCTCGCCGAAGGCGAACACGACCAGGGCGATGACGCCCGCGATCCCGGTGATCAGCAGGCCGTACTCGACGGCAGAGGCGCCGCGCTCGTCGAGCCTGGCGAGGCGGGCGTTCAGCATGATGCGCAGGTAGTCGAGCATGTGCGTCTCCTGAGTCGACGTACGGTCCGCCGCTGAGTGGCCGGATCCTTGCGTGGAAGCCTTTCTACGACCCATTGTCAGGCCTGGGACCCGGTGCGCGGATCACGCAATCGGTTCGCCCTGCATAGCCCGTTGTGACTAGTGAGCGGCTTCCCGGGAGGCGACTCTCTCAGACCTGCTGACGCACGTTGGACAGCAGGCCCACCCGCATCGCGGTGACCAGCGCCTGGGCGCGGTTGGTCGCGCCGAGCTTCTGGTAGATGCGCCCGATGTGCGACTTCACCGTGGACTCGCTCATGTAGAGCTCCGAGCCGATGGCACCGGAGCCCAGCCCGTCGGCGAGCAGCAGCAGCACCTCGTGCTCGCGCTCGGAGAGTCGGGAGGACTCCGCGGAGCCACGCCGCATCATGGCGCCGGCCAGGCCGCTGCACAGGAACGTGCGCGGAGAGGCCGCCGCGTGCAGGGCCGCCCGGACGACCTCGCCGGCCGGGGCTTCCTTTCCCACGAAGCCCGACGCCCCGGCCTCCATGGCGGCGAAGATCTGCTCGTCGCCGGAGTGCATGGTCAGCACGATCAGCCCGATGTCGGGCCGCTGCTTGCGGAGCCGCCTGACGATGTCCAGGCCGGTGCCGTCGGGGAGCTGCAGGTCGGTCACCACGGAGTCGGGGACCAGCTCCTCGCAGCAGGCCAGGGCCTCGGCGACCGACCCGGCCTCGGCGACCACCTCGATCCCCGGCTCGAGCTCGAAGGAGGTGCGCAGACCCCGGCGGATGAGCTCGTGGTCGTCGACCAGCACCACCCGGACCACATCGTTCGTCATGACAGCGCGGCCTCCTTCTCCCGCACCACCGTAGGCGAGTCCTCGGGTGGTTCGCCGGGGATTCGGACCGAAACCTCGACCCCGCCGGAGCGGCGGTTCGCCACGGTCAGGTCGGCGCCGACCAGCCGGGCCCGCTCACCCATGATCTCCAGCCCGTGCGAGTCCGACCGCCGGCCCTGCAGCCCTCGGCCGTTGTCCCTCACCACGAGCATGGCTTCGGGCGGGTCCACCCGGCACTCGACGTCGATCTGGGTCGCCTGGGAGTGCCGTACCGCGTTGTTCATGGCCTCCTGGGCGATGCGCAGCAGCTCGGCCTCCACCTCGGGTCGCAGGCGGGTGGTCTGCTCGTCCACGGTGACCGTGATCGCGACGCCCGAGACCGCGCTGAGGTGCCGGGCCAGGCCGCCGATCGCAGCCCCGAGGCTCTCGGCGCCGTCGGTGCTCGAGCGCAGCGTCAGCACGGAGCGGCGTACCTCGGCCACCACGGACGTGATCGCGTCGCGCAGCAGCCTGAGCTGCTCCGCCTGCTGCGGTGACGCCGGGGTCGCGGCCAGCGTGTCCACGAGGTAGCCCATCGAGGCGATGTCTTGGGCGACCCCGTCGTGCATCTCCCTGGCCAGGCGTCGGCGCTCCTCCGAGGTGGCCGCGTCGCGCAACGCGCCGAAGAGCAGGGCGGTGTCCAGCCGGACGGCTGTGGGTGCCAGCTGCTCGGTGTACCGCTCGAGCAGGGCCGGCAGCCCGATCCTCCCTGGAAGCTGGTCTCCGGTCAGTACGCCGGTCACGACCGCCACGACCCCCGTGTCGGTGGTCACCGGGAAGGCGAAGGCCCGACCGGAGATCTGGTGCTGACGACTGGCCATGACCACTGGTGCGAGCACGTCCCCGGAGGTGGGGTCCACCTCGGGGTCGACCACCCGTCGCGTCAGCGGGGTGAGGTCGGCGCCGCGGGGCACGTGCACGGCGAGAGCTGCTGCAGGAACGTCGTCGAGCACCGTGCCGAGGATCTCCTGGCCGAGCGACACCGGGTCCAGCCCGGCGCTCAGCCCGCCCGAGAGGTCCAACAGCTCGCGGATCAGCGCGCGGGCGTCGCGGTAGGGCGCCAGCGGGTCCGGCTCGGACCGGGCCCCGGAGGAGAAGAAGCCTGCCGCCAGGCCCACGCCCAGACCAGTCCCCGCCCAGGCGTACACGGCGGCACCCTGCTGGCTGCTCATTCCTCCGGCGACGACGCCGGCGGCGCCGACCAGCATGACCAGCTCCGCGGCCAGGGCCTGCACGGCGCCTCGGAACCCCTGCCGGAGCCCCGAGACGAACGGGGGCAGCACGAGGGCCACGAGCGGCGCCAGTGAGTGCTGCAGCGCCAGTCCGCACAGGAGGCCGACCAGCAACGCTTCGAGGAGGTCGCTCGTCGAGCGCCAGCCGGCCAGGCGCCGTGGCCCCTGGAGCAGGGTGAGCAGGCCCCAGGTCAGGGCCAGCGCGAGCACGTAGGGAAGGGCTGCCACGTCGCGCGCCCACAGCACCGGTGCCGCCACCGTGAGCAGCGTGAACAGCCGGGCGACGACCGCCACGCGGTCGTAGGAACCAGCAGCGGTCGGTGGCTTCACTTGCCCGAGAAGCTGGCCAGGATGCTGATGGCGGCGGGGCCCATGACCGCCAGGAAGAGGCAGGGCAGGATGCAGAAGATCAGCGGGATGGTGATCTTCACCGGCACCTGCTGCGCCTTCTCCTCGGCCCGCTGCCGGCGCTTGGTGCGGATCTCGCTGGACTGCACGCGCAGCACCTGCCCGATCGGGATGCCGAAGGCGTCGGCCTGGACCAGCGCGCTGACGAAGCTGCGCAGCTCGGGCAGGTTGGTCCGGTCCCCGAGCGCGCGCAGCGCCTCGCTGCGGCCCTGGCCGATCTGCATCTCACGCAGCACCCGGGCGAACTCCTCGGCGAGAGGGCCGTCGGTGTTGCGGGCGACCTGCTGCAGGGCCGCGTCGAAGCCCAGGCCGGACTCCACGCTGATGGTCAGCAGGTCGATGGCGTCCGGCAGCCCGCGCCGGATCTTCTCCTGCCGGTCGTAGGCCCGCTGGTAGAGGAACATGTTCGGTCCCATGAACCCGGCGGCCAGACCCCCAGCCACTGCCACCATCTTCATGGTGGGCGAGTCCAGGATGACGAAGGCGAACAGTCCGCCCGCCAGGAAGCCCGCCATCGCCCCGACCACCTTCGCGGACACCACCCGGTCCACGGTCCAGCCAGGGGGGTTCCCGGCCAGCTCGAGCTTGCGGTGCAGCCGCTCTCCGGTGTCCGCGCCGCTCACTCGCCGCCCCAGGCCCACGAACCGCTGCAGCAGCGGGTCGACGACCCGTTCCGAGAACGGCTTGTCCAGGTCCTTGGTGAGCGCCGAGGGGGCGGCGCTCATCGCCTCGAGCACCGCGAGGGAGCGGTTGATGCCCGAGGCCTCGGCCTCGCCGCGGGTGGCCATCGAGACCAGAATCAGGGCGCTGCCGACCATCGCGATGCCCAGCACGAAGAGCAGGACCATCTCAGACCTCCACCTTGACCAGCCGGCTCATCCAGAAGATCCCCACGCCGAGCAGGAGCGCGCCGCCGGCCAGCATCAGCCAGCCCTTGGGGTCGGTGAACATCGGCATCACGTAGTCCCGGTTCACCATCAGCAGGTAGATGAGGAACGCGGGCGGCAGTCCGCCGATCACGTAGGCCGACATCTTCCCCTCCGCGGCCAGCGCGGCGACCTGGCGGCGCATGTACTCGCGCTCGCGGATCGTGGCGGCCACCGTGTTGAGCAGCTCGGCGAGGTTGCCGCCCACCTGCCGCTGGATCTTGATCGCCATCACGATCCAGGCGAAGTCCTTGCTCTCGAAGCGCTCGGTGATGCCCTCCAACGCATCCTCGAGCGAGACGCCCAGCCGGGTCTCCACCAGCACCCTCTTGAACTCGCTCGAGATCGGCTCGTTGCCCTCGCGGACGATGGTGTCCACCGACTGCTGCAGCGACAGGCCGGCCTGGAGCGATCCGGCCAAGAGCTGCAGGGTGTCGGGCAGGGATGCGTTGAACGCCTTGAGCCGTCGTCCCTTCCGGAAGCCCAACCAGGCCCACGGGAGGAACAGTCCGCCGGCGGCGAAGAGCAGCCCGACCAGCAGGGCGCCCCCACCGATGAGCATGCCGAGGAGCCCGGCGGTGAGCAGGATGGAGGTGTGCAGGAGCAGCCACTCGGCCGGCTTCAGCTCGCTACCCGCGCCTTCGAGCCTGCTCGCGATGCGCGCCTCGAGCGACTTGTTGCGCTTGAGCATCTGCGTCGCGGCCTTCTTGGCCTGGGCCACGACGGCGTCCCGCTCGTTCGGTGAGTCGTCGACCCGGTGTGAGCCACCGGTCATCGCGGCGTACTTCGACACCCGCTCGTCCGGACTCATCTCGGTCCTTGCCGGTGCCGGGACGAGCATGGTGAAGATCGTCACCAGCCCCAGACCCAGCAGTCCGACCCCGACGTACATCGCCCAGCCCGGCAGCGTCAGCGGGTCGCTCGCCTGCGGAGTGGCCACCGTGTCCTGGGCGGCGGGGGCCTGCTTCTGCAGAGGAACGAACGCGCTCGCGGTCAAGGAGGTGTCTCCGACCGGCAGCGCGACCGTCACGTCACCCTCGTCGGCCGTCACCCCTTCGGGCACGGTGGTGGTGACCACGATCTGCCGCGCCAGGGCGTCGGCCTCGTCGGTGAACGCCTGCTCCAGTGCGGCGGGGTCGGCGCTGATCACCTGGCCGGAGCCGGCCTCGGCCAGACTCTCGAGAGGGACCAGCCCCTTGCTCGACTGGTCCAGAGCGACCACGTCGACGAGCAGCTCCCCGTCCTTGATGGCGCTGGTGGCATCGGTGAGCGGGGTGGCGCTGGTGTCGGCGCCGTCGGAGAGCACGAGCACGTTGCGCTGGCCCTCGCTGCCGGCCATCTTCGCAGCGGCGATCACGCCGTCGTACAGCCGTGTCTGGCGGCTCAGGGTGAGTCCTTCGATCACGCTGCGCGCCTGGTCCCGGTCCAACGTGGGCGCCAGGGCGGGGGTCACCTCCCCGGCGAAGGTGGTGATGCCGACGTACACGTCGTCGGGCACCGTGTCCAGGAACGTCTCGGCAGCGGTCTGGGCGGCGGCGAAGCGCTCGCCGGCCATCGACCGGCTGGTGTCGATGGCCAGCACGGTGGTACGCCGGATGGTCCCGCTCGAGTCGGCCGGAGCCGCGCTCGCCTCGGCCTCCTTGCCGTCCACCGTGACGGTGACGCCGGACAGGTCGACCTGAGCCCCTACCGGCAGCGACACCAGGATCTGCAGCCCCTCCCTGGTGGGCTTGACGTGGGTGATGCTCGCCGAGTCCTCCGCGGCCTGCGCCGGGGCGACGCCCAGCACGAGTGCCAGGGCCGCCCAGGCCGCGAGTACGCCGGCCCGGCCGCGGCGGCTCATCAGGACCGCTCCGTCGCGAAGAGCATCGGGTCGACGGTCACGTTGGAGTGCGACATCTTCTCCAGGAACTTGGGACGCAACCCGGTCGCCTTGAGGGTGCCGCGGTAGCGCCCCTCGCGGTCGAAGCCGGCGGAGTGGTCGTAGAGGAAGATGTCCTGGAGCGTGATCACGTCTCCCTCCATCCGCTCCACCTCGGTGATGTGGGTGATGTGCCTGGACCCGTCCTTGAACCGGGTCTGGTGCACGATCAGGTCGACCGCAGAGGCGATCTGCTCCCTGATGGCCCGGATGGGCAGGTCCATGCCGGCCATCAGCACCATGGTCTCGATGCGCGCCAGGGTGTCGCGCGGGCCGTTGGAGTGGACGGTGCAGATGGAGCCGTCGTGGCCGGTGTTCATCGCCTGCAGCATGTCCAGAGCGGAGGCGTCGCGGACCTCGCCGACGATGATGCGGTCCGGCCGCATACGCAGACTGTTCTTGACCAGGTCGCGGATGTGCACTGCGCCCTTGCCCTCGATGTTGGCCGGCCGTGACTCCAGCCGGACCAGGTGTTCCTGCTTGAGCTGGAGCTCGGCCGCGTCCTCGATGGTCACGATCCGCTCGTCGGCCGGGATGAACGACGAGAGGACGTTGAGAGTGGTGGTCTTCCCGGCGCCGGTGCTGCCGGAGACGATGATGTTCAACCGGCCGCGCACGGCTGCGTCCAGGAACTCGGCCGAGGCCGGGTTGAGCGAGCCGAAGTCGATCAGGTTCTGCACGGTCAACGGGTCGGCGGCGAACTTGCGGATGGTCAGGGACGAGCCGTCGATCGCGAGCGGGGGGATCACCGCGTTCACGCGGCTGCCGTCGGGAAGCCGGGCGTCGACCATGGGGCTGGACTCGTCCACCCGCCTGCCCACGCGCGAGACGATCTTGTCGATGATCCGGCGCAGGTGCGCCTCGTCGGCGAACTGGGTGTCCGCCGGCACCAGCTTGCCCTTGCGCTCCAGCCAGATGTTCTCATGGCCGTTGACCATGACCTCGCTGACGTCGGGGTCCAGCAGGTACGGCTGGATCGGCCCGTAGCCCAGGATGTCGTCGCTGATCTCCTGGGTGATGCGGGAGCGGTCACTCGCGCTGAGCGGCCGGTCCTGGTGGGACAGCACGTCGAGCAGGGCCGCGCGGACCCGTGACTCGAGCTCGTTCTGGTCCATGTTCGCGTCGTACAGCTGTGGGCCCAGCTCGCGGAGAAGCTGTCCGTGCACGCTGGACTTGAGCTCCTCGATCCGGTCCTGCTGGCTGTTGCCGAGCTTGCGTCGGCTGGTCTTGCTCCCCTCGCCGCCGCCGGCGGCCTTGGCCGCGGAGGCGCCGTTGGTCGGTGCCACCCTGGCACCGGCGCCGTTCGTGGGCGCGGCGGGCGGGCGCGCACCGGAGACCGGCTCGGGTGCGAGGCTGGGGTCGGTGGTGCG
>NZ_DAOMFK010000131.1:0-8626 GCF_035429765.1 Nocardioides sp.
TGGGCCGGCACCGGACGAGGCGGCTGGACCGGAGCGCCTGCGCGTCCCGTTCGGGACCGACCCCGACGGCGTACCGGTGCGGCTGGACCTCAAGGAGGCCGCCCTGGGCGGGACGGGACCGCACGGCCTGGTCGTGGGCGCCACCGGGTCGGGCAAGTCCGAGCTCCTGCGCACGCTGGTCCTCGAACTCGCGGTGCGGCACACCGCCGAGGAGCTCGCGCTGGTGCTGGTGGACTTCAAGGGCGGCGCCACGTTCGCCGGGCTCGCCGGGCTGCCGCACGTCGCCGGCCTGATCACCAACCTCGCCCGCGACCTGACCCTGGTCGATCGGACCCGGGAGGCGCTGGAGGGGGAGCTGCTCCGCCGCCAGGAGCTGCTCCGCACGGCGGGTGACCTCACCTCGGTCCACGAGTACCAGGAGCGCCGAGGGAAGGACGCCGACCTGCCGGCCCTGCCGTCCCTGCTGGTCGTGGTGGACGAGTTCTCCGAGCTGCTGTCCGCGCGCCCGGAGTTCCTCGACCTCTTCACCACGATCGGGCGGCTCGGCCGCTCCCTGGGGCTCCACCTGCTGCTGGCGGCCCAGCGACTCGACGAGGGCCGGCTTCGGGGCCTGGAGTCACACCTGTCCTACC
This sequence comes from Nocardioides sp., assembly GCF_035429765.1. Classification (GTDB taxonomy): domain Bacteria; phylum Actinomycetota; class Actinomycetes; order Propionibacteriales; family Nocardioidaceae; genus Nocardioides. The sequence continues at coordinate 633 of NZ_DAOMFK010000131.1, forward strand.
GGATCGGGCTGCGGACGTTCAGCGCCGCCGACTCCAGGGCGGTGCTGGGGGTGCCGGACGCCCACGGACTCCCGGCCAGCCCCGGGTACGGCTACCTGCTGGCCGGAGCGGGTCCGTTGCAGCCCTTCGTGGCGACGTACGTCTCCGGGCCGGCGACGCCGTCACCGGCGCGCGAGGGCCTCGGGCGGGTGCTGCCCTTCGCAGCGGCCCTCGTCCCTCCCGAGGGCACGGACCGGCCGGACGCGCCGGTGGGGTCGCTGCTCGAGGAGACCGTGCGCCGGCTGGCCGGGCCGGGTCCGTCGGCACGCCGCATCTGGCTGCCCCCGCTGGACCGGCCCGACACCCTGGGCGACCTGCTTCCCGCGCCGGCGGACCTCGGGGCTGCCCCGCGGCCGACCGGTCTGCTGCGAGTCCCCGTCGGCACCGTGGACCGGCCCCGCGCGCAGCGCCGCGAGCCCCTGGTGCTGGACCTGGCGGCCGGTCACGTGGCGGTCGTCGGTGGCCCGCGCTCCGGGAAGACCACGGTGTTGCGGACCGTGGTCGCCGCGCTGTCCCTGACCACCACCCCGGAGGAGAGCCAGGTCTTCGTGCTCGACCTGGGAGGCGGAGGGCTGGCGGCTCTCGCCGGGCTGCCGCACGTCGCCGGGGTGGTCGGCCGGGGCGACCCCGACCAGGTGCGCCAGGTGGTCGACCAGGTCCACCGGCTGCTTGGCCGGCGCGAGGGTCTCTTCCGCGACCAGGGCATCGACTCGGTCGAGGAGTACCGGCTCCGGCGGGCCCGCGGTGAGGTCGACGACGGGTACGGCGACCTCGTCCTGGTCGTCGACGACTGGGCCGCGCTGCCCGCCGAGACCCGCGCCCCCGACGGGCCGCTGCAGGAGCTGCTGGGGCGGGGCCTAGGCCTCGGGCTGCACCTGGTGGTGGCCGCTACCCGGTGGGCCGACCTGCGGGCCGGGGTGCGTGACCTGCTCGCCACCCGCCTCGAGCTGCGCCTGGGCGACCCGCTCGACTCGACGGTGGACCGCCGCCTCGCTGACGGGGTCCCGCCCGGTCGACCCGGGCGCGGCCTCACCGCGGACGGGCTGCACGTCCTCACCGCCCTGCCCCGCATCGACGGTGACCCCGACCCGGCCACCCTGGGCGTGGGCACTGCCGACCTGGTCGACCGGGTCGCGAAGGCGTGGCCGGCGAACGCGGCACCGAGGCTGCAGCTGCTGCCGGAGCAGGTGGCGCTCTGCGACGTACGCCGCAGTGTGCGGGGCGCGGCCTCCGGACCCGCGCTCCTGCTCGGGGTGACCGAGGGCGAGCTGGACGCCGTCGGTCTGGACGTGGGCGCCGACCCGCACCTTCTTGTGCTGGGTGAGGCCCGCTCGGGTCGGACCTCGGTGCTGCGCTGCTGCCTGCACGAGCTGCAGCGGACCCGGACACCCCGGCAGGCGCAGGTGGTCCTGGTCGACTACCGAGGCTCGCTCCTGGACGAGGTCGCCGAGGACTACCTGCTCCACCACCTCACCTCCGCCGCTGTGGCGGGGCCGGTCCTCGCCGACCTCGCCAGCCACCTGGCCGGTCGCCTGCCCGGCCCGGAGGTGCCGGCCGCGCAGCTGCGCGAGCGCTCGTGGTGGCGCGGCCCCGAGGTCTTCCTCGTCGTCGACGACTACGAGCTCGTCACGGCCGGGCGACCCTCCCCGCTCGGACCGCTCCACCCGCTGCTGGTCCAGGCCGCCGACGTGGGCCTGCACCTCCTGCTCGCCCGCCGTACCGGTGGCGCCGGGCGGGCGCTGCTCGACCCGGCGCTCCAGGCGCTGCGGGACCTGGACAGCCCCGGGCTGCTGCTCCCGGGAAGCCCGGAGGAGGGCCCAGTCCTCAGCGGGCTTCGGCCGCGCCCAGGCCGCCCGGGTCGGGGACGACTGGTCGCTCGCGCCGGGGTGCAGGTGGTGCAGTGCGCCTGGACCGTCCCGGCGGGGGCGGAAGGACCGAGCCCCGCCCGGGAGGGGCCGTAGTGCGGTGGATCCCGGTCTCCCCTGGTGGCTGCGACCCACCGCACCCGACCACGCCGGCCGCCGGCGTACGCCCCACCAGCCCCACCCGTCAGCCCGCGCGCGGCAAATTCGCACTTCGCACGGGTTGCTTCCCCCCACAGATGCTGGATTCACCGCCCGGGCGGGAATCCAGCGAACCCCAGCAGCGAACCCTCAGCGACGCCCGGACTTGAACATCCCCCGGGCGATCTCCCGGGCCGCCGTGCGCACGAAGTCCTTGAACGCGCCGGACTCGACGACGTCGCGGACCAGTCCCCCCTCCTCGCGCGCGGGGGGCCGGTCCGCCTTCTGCGGGGTGGTGGGCCGGGCCTCCTCCTTCGCCCGGGCCTCCTCCTCCGCCTTGCGGGCCCCCTCCTCCAGCCGCGCCGCGAGCTTCTCCCGGGCCGACTCGCGGTCCACCGCCTCGGCGTACGTCGCGTAGCGGGGGCTGGCCGTGACCGCGGCCGCCATCGCGGCAGGGTCGGCCGGGCCCATCAGCGACTCGGGCGCGCGCAGCCTGGTCCAGGCCACCGGGGTCGGGGCACCACGCTCGTTCATCACCGTCACCACCGCCTCGCCGATGCCCAGGCTCGTGATGACCTCCCCGAGGTCGGGGTACTCCGACGTGGGGTAGGTGTTGACCGTCTGCTTCAGCGCCTTCGCGTCGTTGGGGGTGTGCGCCCGGAGCTGGTGCTGGATCCGGGAGCCGAGCTGGGCAAGCACCTCGTCGGGAACGTCCGTGGGGCTCTGGGTCACGAAGAACACGCCCACCCCCTTGGAACGGATCAGCCGCACGGTCTGGGCGATCTGGTCGAGGAAGGCGTCGGAGGCCTCACGGAAGAGCAGGTGCGCCTCGTCGAAGAAGAAGACGAGCTTGGGCCGGTCGACGTCACCGACCTCGGGCAGGTCGTGGAACAGGTCCGCCAGCAGCCACATGAGGAACGTCGAGAAGAGCGCCGGGCGGTCCTGGAGGTTCGGCAGCTCCACCAGGCTGACCAGGCCCCGGCCGTCCGGGGCCAGCTGCAGGAACTCCCGCGCCTCGAACTCCGGCTCCCCGAAGAACGCGTCGGCCCCCTGGTCGGAGAAGGCGATCAGCTCGCGCAGGATCACCCCCGCGGTGGCGCTGGAGAGGCCACCGAGGTCCTTCAGGTCCGCCTTGCCCTCCTCCGAGGTCAGGTGCGCGACGACCGCGCGCAGGTCGGGCAGGTCCAGCAGCGGCAGGCCCGCCTTGTCGGCGTAGTGGAACACCAGGCCGAGGCTGGACTCCTGGGTGTCGTTGAGCCCCAGGACCTTGCTCAGCAGCATCGGCCCGAAGGCGCTGACCGTGACCCGCAGCGGGATGCCGGTCCCCTGCCCGCCGAGGGCGTAGAGCTCCACCGGGAACCCGGTGGACGTCCACTGCTGGCCCACCGAGGACGCCCGCGCGGTGATCTTCTCGTTCGGCTGGCCCGGCACGCTGAGCCCCGACAGGTCGCCCTTGATGTCGGCGGCGAACACCGGGACACCCTGCGTGCTGAGCTGCTCGGCGAGCAGCTGCAGCGTCTTGGTCTTGCCCGTGCCGGTGGCGCCCGCGACCAGACCGTGCCGGTTGAGCATCCCCAGGGGGATCTTGATCCGGACGTCGGACAGCGTCGTCGCGTCGAGCATCAGCCCGCCCAGCTCGAGGGCGGGGCCGTCGAACCGGTACCCGGCCGCCACCGCCGCCGAGAGGGGATCGGGCTCGGTGGGGGTCGCGGCGGCGCTGTCGGTCATGCACGAGAGCCTAGTCAGCCGGCCCCTGGCTACACTCCCAGCGTGATCTTCAAGCGCATCGGCGAGGGCCGGCCCTACCCGGATCACGGGCTGGACCCGCGGGCGTGGGCGAAGCTGCCGCCTCGTCAGGTGCGCCTGGACCAGCTGGTCACCACGAAGGACACGCTGCACCTGGCGGCGCTGCTGGACGAGGACTCCACCTTCTACGGCGACCTGTTCGCGCACGTCGTCCAGTGGCAGGGTGAGCTCTACCTGGAGGACGGGCTGCACCGTGCCCTCCGGGCCGCGCTGCAGCAGCGCAACGTGCTGCACGCCCGGGTGCTCACGATGGGGGACTGATGCCGGAGGCGATGAAGTCCGGGGTCACTCTCGTCTCGCTGCTGCTGTTCACGTTGGCCGGCGCCATCTGGGGGTGGCACGCGCTGACCCGGCCGCTGCCGGGCTCGGCGGAACCACCGCTGTGCCGGGACAGGACCGTCACCGAGGGCAGCCGGCTCCACCCGGACCAGGTCACGGTGAGCGTGTACAACGCCAGCGAGCGGGCCGGTCTGGCCGGCTCGACGCTGGACGCGCTCGGGGAGGCCGGCTTCGGCGCCGGCGAGCACGGCAACGCCCCCCGCGGGACACAGGTGGAGCGGGCCCAGATCTGGGTGGACGACGTGGACGGTCCCGCCGCGGCCCTGGTCCGCTCCTACCTCGGCAGGGGCACCCCCGTCCGCGAGGGTCCGACCCTGGGCCCGGGTGTGGTCGTCGTCCTGGGCGCCAAGTTCGAGGGCATCGGCCGGGGCCGCCCGTTCGTCGTGGTCCGTGCCGACGCCACCGTGTGCAGCCCGACCGGGTAGCTCACCCGTCGTCCGGGTCGGCGCCGATCCACTTGGCCAGCCGGCCGCCCGCCGAGACCTGGCGCAGTCGTCTCTCGGTGGCCGCGCGGAGCAGCCGGGGGGTGACCACCAGCAGGTCGTCGCCCTGGTGCAGCACGGTCCGCCGCTCGGGGACGAAGGTCATGCCGCCCCTGACCACCATGGCCACCGAGACGCCGGTCGGCAGCCGGAGCTCCCCCACCTCCACCCCGTGCATCTTGGAGGTGGGGCTGATGCTGACCTGCAGCAGGTCGGCCGCCACCCGCTCCAGCGGCGCAGCCTCCACCTCCAGCCCGCGCGGCTGGGCCACCTGCGCCACGCCGAGCAGGCGGGCGGCCAGCGGCAGGGTCGGCCCGGTCAGCAGGGTGTAGATGACCACCATCACGAAGACCAGGTCGAAGAGCCTCTCGGCTCCCGTCACTCCCGCAGCCAGCGGGATGGTCGCCAGCACGACCGGCACCGCACCGCGCAGCCCGGCCCAGGAGAGGAAGGCGATCTCCCGGGCGGAGAGCCGCTGCCCCAGGCTGCTGACCACGACCGAGACCGGACGGGCGACCAGGGTGAGGATCAGCCCGGCCGCCACCGCCATCCCCACCGTGGTGAGGGTGATCTGGCCGGGCGAGAGCAGCAGCCCCAGCATCACGAAGAGCCCGATCTGGGCCAGCCACGCCACCCCCTCCACGAAGGACCGGGTGGCGCCGCGGTGCGGCAGGCGCTTGTTGCCGAGCACGAGCGCGGCGAGGTACACGGCGGCGAACCCGGAGGCGTGGGCCGCCGACGCGACGCCGTAGGCCAGCAGGGACAGGCAGAGCGCGGACAGCGGGTAGAGACCGGAGGCGGGCAGCGCGACCCGGCGCATCACCCAGGCACCGGCGTACCCGACCGCGACCCCCACCGCCGCCCCGAACGCGAGCTCGTAGACGACGATGCCGAAGATGCCGGCCGGGCTGAGCTCGGTGAACGCACCGGCCGAGATCAGCACGACCACCACGACTGTCGGGGCGTCGTTGAGCCCGGACTCCGCCTCCAGCGCCCCCCTCAGCCGCTGCGGCAGCGGCACCACCCGCAGCACCGAGAACACCGCAGCCGCGTCGGTCGGCGAGGTCACCGCCCCGAGCAGGAACGCCAGCTCCCAGGACAGACCCAGCAGGTAGTGGCCGCCGAAGGCCATCACCACGATCGACACCGCGACGCCCAGCGTCGCCAGGACCAGGCCCAGCCGCATCGAGCCGCGGATCTCGTGCCAGTTGGTGGTGAACCCCCCCTCGGCGAGGATCAGCGCAAGCGCCGCGAAGCCGAGGGCGTGCGCGAGCTCGGCGTTCTCGAAGGGGATCCCCAGTCCAGACTCGCCGAGCAGCACACCCATCAGCAGGTAGACCAGCAGGCTCGGCAGGCCAGCGCTGGAGGACAGCCGCACCGCCAGGATCGCCAGGAAGGTGACCGCGGAACCCACCAGCACGAAGGTGTCGAGCTGGTGGACGTCGAAACTCATGTGCTCCTCAGACGAGGGTCTCCGGTCGCCAGCGATCCTATCGGCCGGCCCGGCCGCGCCAGCAGGCACAATGCCTGTCATGAGCAGGTACGCCGTCGCCAGCCGCGCCGCCGTTCCGCCCTTCCACGTGATGGACCTGCTGTCGGTCGCGCAGGAGCGGCAGCGCACCCACGGCGACATGGTGAACCTGGTGGCGGGCCAGCCGATGACCGGCGCGCCACGCCCGGTCCGTGACGAGGCGATCCGGCTGCTGGAGAGCGGCGACCCGCTCGGGTACACCGTCGCCACAGGGATCCCCGAGCTGCGGGAGGCCATCGCGGGCCACCACCGGCGCCGCCACGGCGTGGAGGTCGGCGCCGACGACGTCGTGGTGACCACGGGCTCCTCGGGCGGCTTCCTGCTCGCGTTCCTCGCGGCCTTCGAGGTGGGCGACAAGGTGGCGATGGCCCGGCCCGGCTACCCCTGCTACCGCAACGTGCTCACCGCGCTGGGCTGCGAGGTGGTCGAGATCCCGACCGGCCCGGAGACCCGGTTCCAGCCCACGGTGGCGCAGGTGGAGGCCCTGGGCCCGATCCAGGGGCTGGTCGTCGCCTCGCCCGCGAACCCCACCGGCACCATGCTCCTGCCCGAGGAGCTGGCCGCGCTCGCCCGCTGGTGCGAGGAGCACGGCGTCCAGCTGGTCTCCGACGAGATCTACCACGGCATCGAGTACGCCCCGCTCGACGGGCACCCGGCGCTGGCCCGCTGCGCCTGGGAGTCCTCTCGCGAGGCCGTCGTGTTCAGCTCGTTCTCGAAGTACTTCTCGATGACCGGCTGGCGGATCGGCTGGATGCTGGTCCCCGAGCGGCTGCGCCGGGCGGTCGACGTGCTCACCGGCAACTTCACGATCTGCCCACCGGTGATCGCCCAGCGGGCCTGCCTGGCCGCGTTCACCGAGGAGTCCTACGCCGAGCTCGACGGGCACGTCACGCGGTACGCCGCCAACCGTCAGCGCCTGCTCGAGGGGCTGCCGGCGCTGGGCCTGGACCGGCTGGCCCCGGCGGACGGGGCCTTCTACGTCTACGCCGACATCGGCCACCTCACCCAGGACTCGATGGCCTGGAGCCACCGGCTGCTGGCCGAGACGGGCGTGGCCCTCGCGCCCGGGATCGACTTCGACACCGTGGTCGGCGACCGGTTCGTCCGGTTCAGCTTCGCCGGCCGGCCCGAGGAGGTCGAGGAGGGGCTGGCCCGGCTGTCCACATGGCTGCCCGGGTGAGGTCTCGCCCCGTCGCGGACGCCACGACGGCGCTGCTCGACGGTGAGCCGCCGGAGCTCAGAGGTCGGCCAGGGCCACGGCCGGGTCGGCCAGCCGGTCCGGGCTGACCGTCCGGCCGAGCAGGCCCCGCAGGGTGTCGTTGACGTCCCAGACGTTCACGTTCATCGCGGCGGTCAGCCGCTGCCGGTCGTCCTGCCAGAACACCAGGAACTCGCCGCTCCGGGTGTCGCCGCGGAGGACGACGCGGTCGTCCGGGCCGTGGTGGCCGACGTACTCCATGCCGAGGTCGTACTGGTCGGTGAAGAAGTACGGCGCCCAGTCGTACACCTCCTCGCGGCCGAGGATCGTCGCGGCCGCCAGCCGGCCCTGCCGGATCGCGTTGTCCCAGTGCTCCACCCGCAGCGAGCGGCCGAGGGTCGCGTGGCGGGCGTTGGCCACGTCGCCGGCGGCCAGCACGGCGGGGTCGCTCGTGCGCAGCCGCTCGTCGACGACGACACCGTTGTCGACCGCCAGGCCGGCCGCGGCGGCCAGCTCGGTGTTGGGCACCGCCCCGACCGCCACCAGCACCAGGTCGCCGGCCACCGGGCCGCCGTCGGTGTCCTGCACCACGCCGT
>NZ_DAOMFK010000132.1:0-8585 GCF_035429765.1 Nocardioides sp.
TCGGCGTGCACCGTTGAGAGGCCCCCGCAGTGGCCGGTGCCCCAGGCCTTGACGAGGGTCAGCGCCTCCGCCGGGGTCAGCCCGAGGGACCGCGCGCGTGCGGCGTACTCGGCGGCGGCCTGCCTGGCCGCCCGCGAGGTCTCCTCGCCGGTCACGAAGGTGCCGGCCCGGCCGCGCGTGTCCACGACTCCTTCCGCCTCCAGCTCGCGGTAGGCGCGGGCGACCGTGTTGGGCGCCAGGCCGACGTCCTCCGCGAGCCGGCGTACGGGCGGGAGCCGGTCGCCGGGTCGCAGCTCGCCCGCCGCGACCTGCGCGGTGATCTGCCGCTTCACCTGGTCGTACGGCGGCTCGGGCAGGCTCGGGTCGATCCGCAGCTCCAGCCCCGACCCCCACCCGCTCACGACACCCGCTCCAGCCACACGAACGACCACCCGGGGTGGTCCTCGCGGGCGGTCTCGCGCCACTGGGCGGGGTCGAGCTCGGGGTAGTAGGTGTCCCCCGGGACCGACCGGTGCACCTCGGTGAGCACCTGGTGGGTGGCGTAGGGCAGCGCCAGCGCGTACACCTGAGCCCCGCCGGCGACCATCACGTCCCCGGGCAGCTCGTCGGCCAGCGCGAGGGCCTCGGGGAACGAGTGCGCGACGAGCACCCCGTCCGCGGACCACTGCGGGTCACGGGTCACCACGATCGTCGTGCGTCCCGGCAGGGGCCGCCCGATCGAGTCGTAGGTGGCCCGGCCCATCACCAGCGTGTGACCGAGCGTGGTCGCCTTGAAGTGGGCGAAGTCCTCGGGGATCCGCCACGGGATCGCGCCGCCGGCGCCGATCACCCGGTTCTGCGCGTACGCCGCGACCAGCACGACGCGCTGGTCAGACCGCAATGGGAGCCTTGATCCCCGGGTGCGGGTCGTAGCCCCCCAGCCGGATGTCCTCCAGCTCGAACGCGTCCAGCTCGGTGACGCCCGGGTCGAGGTGCAGCGTCGGCAGCGGCCGCGGCTCGCGGGTGAGCTGGAGCCGGGCCTGCTCGAGGTGGTTGAGGTAGAGGTGGGCGTCGCCCAGGGTGTGCACGAACTCCCCCACCCGCAGCCCGGTCACCTGGGCGACCATGTGCGTGAGCAGCGCGTAGGAGGCGATGTTGAAGGGCACCCCGAGGAAGACGTCGGCGCTGCGCTGGTAGAGCTGGCACGACAGCCGGCCCGGCCCGTCCTTGGACGGGGCGACGTAGAACTGGAACATCGTGTGGCACGGCGCGAGCGCCATCTGCGGGATGTCGGCGACGTTCCACGCGGACACGAGGTGCCGCCGGGAGTCCGGGTCGCGGCGGATCTGCTCGACGACCTGCGCGATCTGGTCGACGTGCCCGCCGTCGGGGGTCGGCCAGGACCGCCACTGGTAGCCGTACACCGGACCGAGGTCCCCGTCGGCGTCGGCCCACTCGTCCCAGATCGTGATGCCGCGGTCCTGCAGCCACTTCACGTTGGTGTCCCCGCGCAGGAACCACAGCAGCTCCCCGAACACCGAGCGGGTGTGGACCCGCTTCGTGGTCACCAGCGGGAACCCCTCGGTGAGGTCGAACCGCATCTGGTGGCCGAAGACGCTGAGGGTCCCGGTGCCGGTGCGGTCACCCTTCTCGACGCCCTCGTCGAGGATGCGCCGGAGGAGGTCGAGGTAGGCCTGCACGGGGACGACCCTACCTGCGCCCCCGGGTCACAGCAGCACCTCGCCGCGCACCACCGTCACCGCGTCGCCGCCGACCCACACCGTCGCGCCGTCCCGCTCCACGTGCACCCGGCCGGCGCGACCCAGCGCGGTGCCCTGGGAGGCGATGTACGACGGCGGCAGGGCGCCGGTGCCGGTCAGCCACTGCCCCAGTCCGGCGTTCAGGCTGCCGGTGACCGGGTCCTCGACGATGCCCAGGCTGGGGCAGAACGCCCGCACCTCCACCGCGGGCTCACCCGGGCCCGGGTCGGGGTAGGCACCGACGACCCCCAGCTCGATCCCGCCGAAGGCCGCCCAGTCGGGCCGCAGCGCCAGCACCGCCGCGGCGTCCGGCAGGACCACGCCGAGCCAGCCCGGGCCGTTGTCGACCCAGGCGGCGTCGACGATGTCCTCGTCGGGGATGCGCAGAGCGGCCCGGACCGTGGCCCGGTCCTGCGCCGAGGCCGGGCCGGAGCGCAGCAGCGGCGGAGCGGCGAAGGCCAGCCGTTCCCCGCGTTGTAGCTCGACCAGCCCCACCCCGCACTCCTGCACCACCCGCCCCGGGGTGTGCGGCACTCCCCCGGCCTCGAGCCAGGCGTGGGCCGAGCCGAGGGTCGGGTGGCCGGCGAACGGGAGCTCCTCGGCGGGGGTGAAGATCCGCACCCGGTAGTCGGCCTCGGCCGTGGTGGGCGGCAGCAGGAACGTGGTCTCCGACAGGTTGGTCCAGCGGGCGAACCGTCGCATCTGCTCCTCGGTCAGCCCCTCCGCGTCGTGCACCACCGCCACCGGGTTGCCCCGGAGCGGCTCGGCGGTGAACACGTCGACCTGGCTGAAGCGGCGCACGGGCCCACGCTAGCCCCCCGGACGCGGGTCAGGCGTGCAGCGACATCGGTCCGTAGACCTCGCGGTCGTCCTCGAAGAGCGTCACCGCGTCGACGCCGAACTCCGTCAGCTCGGCCCAGACCTCGCCGACCCACGACTCGGCGTCGGCCTGGCTGGGGAACCGCTGCCCGGCGTACTCCGCCAGCACCTCCACCTCCGCACCGGTGGCGTCCTCCAGCCGCCACCACCACCGGCGCTCCGGTGGGCTGGCGGGGCGGTAGAGCGAGGGTTGGTCGGGCAGGGTCATACCGTCACCCTACGAAACGCCGCCCGCCGGCGCGGGAGGTGCGGCAGGTTCGCGCGCCGAGCGGTCAGGACTCGCGCACCGAGGTGTCGACGAAGGGCAGCCTGACGCACTGGAAGATCTCCCGCCGTCCGCGCACGTCGACCCCCAGCTCGGCGTCGGGGTCGACGAAGGTCGGCACGAGCGCGAGCCCGATGCCCTTCCGCAGGGTCGGTGAGAACGTGCCGGAGGTGATGTCGCAGAGGGGGACGTCGGGCACCAGGGTCACCCCCATCCCCGGCCGGGGGATGCCTCGGCCGACCGCGAGCAGGCCACGCAGCGTGCGGACCGGCCCCGCCTCCTTCTCCGCGACGATCGCGTCCTTGCCCCAGAAGGTGTCCTTCTTCCAGCCGACCGCCCAGCCGAGTCGCCCCTGGTTCGGGGTGGTGTCGAGGGAGATGTCCTGGCCGTGCAGCGGGTAGCCCATCTCAGTACGCAGCGTGTCCCGGGCACCCAGCCCGCAGGGAAGGATGCCGTACTCCTCGCCGGCCGCCATCAGCGCGTCCCACAGCCGCACCGCCATCTCGTTGCGGGCGATCAGCTCGTAGCCCCGCTCGCCGGTGTAGCCGGTGCGGCACACCACCACGCCGCCGAGGTCCTCGAACTCGGCCTCGACGAAGGACATGTAGTCGTGCCCCACCGGCAGGCCGATCTTGGCCAGCACCTCGTCGGAGTTCCTCCCCTGCACCGCAAGCACGACGTACTCGGTGTGCCGGCTCTGCACGCTCACCCCCTCGGGGGCCTGGGCGGCCAGCCGTCGGACCACCTCGGCGGTGTTCGCGGCGTTCGGCACCAGCAGCACGCGCGAGTCGTGGTGGTAGTAGACGATCAGGTCGTCCACGATGCCGCCGGTCTCCTCGTCGCAGCACAGGGTGTACTGCGCCTGACCGTGCCCGATCTTGCGCAGGTCGTTGCTGAGCGTGGCGTTGACGTACGCCGCGGCACCCGGCCCCGACACGATCGCCTTGCCCAGGTGGCTGACGTCGAAGACGCCGACGGACTCCCGGACGGCGGTGTGCTCCTTGACCACGCCCGAGGGGTACTCCAGGGGCATCGACCAGCCGCCGAACTCGGCGAACTTGGCACCCAGCTCGGCGTGCCGGTCGTGCAGCGGTGAGGTGAGCAGCGCAGCATCGTCAGCCATGGTGTGAAGTTACCGCAGGTGGTCCGGCTCCGCGGTGAGGCCCGGCGGCTATCCTGCCCCGGTGACGACGTACACGCTGCGCTCCGCCAGCCCCGCCAAGACCCGCGTGGACACCGTGGTGGTCGGCGTCGTCACCACCGGCAAGGGTGTCGAGCTGGCCCCGGGCGCGGAGGACGTCGCCGCGGCCTACGGGCGCGACCTGCGTCCGCTGCTGGCCCACCTCGGGGTGCGCGGCAAGGCGGGCGAGACGGTCCGGGTCCCGACCCACAAGGCGATCGGCGCGGGGATGCTGCTGCTGGTCGGACTGGGCGACCAGGTCACCCCGGTCTCGGTGCGACGGGCCGCCGGCGCCGCGGCCCGGGCGGTCACCAACGCCGCCTCGGTGGCCCTCGCGCTGCCCGCCGACAGCCCCGCACTGGTGCGGGCCGCGGTCGAGGGCTGGATCCTGGGCGGCTACACCTTCACCGCCTTCAAGCGCGACACCGGCAGCGATCCGACGGGGCCCGGCACGGTCGGCGTGCTGAGCCCGGTCGCCCGGCAGGCCGACGCGGTTCGTGCCTTCGAGGAGGCCCAGGTCGTGACCGCGGCCGTCGTCGGGACCCGGGACTGGGTCAACACCCCGCCCGGGGAGCTCACCCCGGAACGGTTCGCCGACGCCGTCACCGCCCTGCACCGCGAGGCCACCAAGGGCCGCGGAGGGCCACCGCTCACGCTGACGGTGCTCGACGAGACCGAGCTCGCGGAGCTCGGCTGCGGCGGCATCCTGGGCGTCGGCGCAGGGTCCTCCTCGCCTCCCCGGCTGGTCGAGCTGAGCTACCGGCCCGAGGGTGCGGTCGCGCACCTCGCCCTGGTCGGCAAGGGCATCACCTTCGACTCCGGCGGGCTGACCATCAAGCCGGCGACCGGGATGACCACGATGAAGTGCGACATGGCCGGCGCGGCCGCCGTGCTCCAGGCGACCTTCGCCATCGCCCGCCTCGGCCTGCCGGTCCAGGTGTCGACGTTCGCCCCGATGGCCGAGAACATGCCCTCCGGCTCGGCCATCCGGCCCGGGGACGTGCTCACCATGTACGGCGGACGCACCGTGGAGGTGCAGAACACCGACGCCGAGGGCCGGCTGGTGCTGGCGGACGCTCTGGTGCGGGCCACCGAGGTGCAGCCGGACGTCGTGGTCGACGTCGCCACCCTGACCGGCCACATGGTGATCGCGCTGGGCGACCGGGTCGGCGGGGTGATGGGCACGCCCGAGGTGGTCGACGCGGTGCTCGCGGCCGGCGAGGCCGCCGCGGAGTCGCACTGGCCGATGCCGATCCCCGAGGACATGACCGAGCGCGTGCGCGGCAGCAAGATCGCCGACCTGCTCCAGCACGACTGGGTGCGGTGGGGCGGGGGCCTGTACGCCGCGGCGTTCCTGCGCGAGTTCACCGCCGAGGTCCCGTGGGCCCACCTGGACATCGCCGGGCCGGCGTTCAGCTCCGGCGGCGCCGTCGGCGAGGTGACTCCGGGGGGCACCGGCTTCGCGGTCGCGACGCTGGTGGAGTACGCCCGCTCGCTGACCTGACCGGCGCGGGCCCCGCTGCTCTCAGACGGTGCGGGTGCCCGCCGCCTCGAAGGCCATGGCCCGCTGCAGGGCTGCCTCCCGCATCTCCTCCGGGATCGCCACCGGGCCGCCGACCAGGCGCGCGTTGATCGACGCCTGCGCGGCCTCCTCGACCACCCCGCCCACCAGGACCGCGAGCTCCGGGGTCCGGTGGAAGACCAGCACCCCGTGGTTGGCCAGCAGCACCGCCGGGTTGCCGGGCCGGACCGCGCGCCGGATGCTGGCCACCGCCTCGTCCGAGCCGCGGGGCGCGTAGCCGGCCACCGGCACGCCGTCGGCCAGGCCGAACATCGCCAGCGCCTCGATCCAGCAGTCGATGGGCTGCCCCGCCACGGCGTACGCCGTCGCGAACGGGGAGTGCGTGTGGATCACGCAGCCGACGTCCTCGTGGTCGACGTACATCGCGGTGTGCATCGCGACCACGGCGCCCTGGATCGGGGGCAGGTTGCCCTCCAGCAGCCGGCCGTCGAGCCCGACCCGGGCGATCCCCTCGGCGGTCAGCCCCTTCAGCGACGACGCCGAGGTGAAGTACATCTCCTCCGCGCCCGGCACCCGCAGGCTGACGTTGCCGTGCCCGTTCCCCGCGATGGCTCCTCCTGCCAGGACCAGCTCTGCGGTGCTGATGACCCGGTCGACGAGGTCTGTGTCCATGGGAGGATCCTGCAGCTCGGACGCCGACACCACAACCACCGGTGTCGCGCCCGGGTATCGCCGAGGTATCGCGACCGTTGACCGTGACACCGGCCGGGTGGAACCTGCTGTGATGGGGATCACGGTCCTCGGTCCGCTGACCGTGGACGGCGCGACGGTATCCGGTCGGCGAGACCGGGTGGTGCTGGCGGCCCTGGCGACCCGGCCAGGGCGGCCCTTCCCTGCCGACCAGCTCACCGACGCGCTGTGGGGCGACCAGCCGCCCGCCTCCGCACCCAAGATCCTGCAGGGCTGCATCGTCCGCCTGCGCAAGCTGCTCGGCGCAGACGCGATCGCCACCGGCCCGCACGGCTACGTCCTGACGCTGCCCCCCGACCAGATCGACGCGGAGCGCTTCGCGAGCGCGGTCGCGCGGGCCCGCGAGCTGGTGGCCCTGGGCGAGGCGGACCGCGCGGCGTACCTGCTCGGTGACGCCCTGGCCCTGTGGCAGGGCGACGCGTTCACCGACCTCGAGGAGTGGCCACCGGCTGCCTCGCAGGTACGCCGGCTGCAGGATCTGCGGCTGGACGCCGAGGAGCTGCACGTGGAGGCGTGCCTGCGGTCCGGGCGGCACCGGGAGGTCCTCGCCGAGATCCAGTCGCTGGTGCGCGCCGCCCCCCTGCGGGAACGACGCTGGGCGCAGCTCGCGCTGGCCGAGTACCAGGCCGGCAACCAGGGCGAGGCGCTGCGGGTCATCCACCAGCTCAAGTCGGTGCTCCTCCAGCAGCTCGGGATCGACCCCAGCCCCGACGTGGTGGCGCTGGAGCAGGCGATCCTCCGCCAGGACGAGTCCCTCCTCACCGGCACCACCAACAGTCCTGCCACGGCGAGCTGTCCGTGGCAGGGGCTGCTCGCCTACGACGTCGACGACGCCGACCGGTTCTTCGGCCGGGACGACGCCGTCGACGCCTGCCTGGAGATCCTGCGACGGACCTCGGTCCTCGCCCTGGTCGGTCCCTCGGGCTCGGGGAAGTCGTCGATCCTGCGCGCGGGGGTCGCCGCCGCGCTGCGGGCACGAGGTCGGCCGATCGTCACCATCACCCCGGGCCGCCACCCCCTGGCCGTGCTCAGCGCCCTGGGAGTGGCCGGACCCGGCACCGTGCTCCTGGTCGACCAGTGCGAGGAGCTGTTCTCGCTGTGCGAGGACCCGGCCGAGCAGCAGCAGTTCCTTCAGGCGCTGACCGAGGAAGCCGGTTCGCGCGCCGTGCTGCTGGCCCTGCGCGCGGACCACCTCGCCGACGTCGCCACCAGCGCCGGGTTCAGCAGGCTGGTCGAGCGGGGGCTCTACCTCGTCGGCGGCCTCTCCGAGGAGGGCCTGCAGCAGGCGATCGAGGGGCCGGCCCGGCAGGCGGGCCTGGTCGTCGAGCCGGGGCTGGTCGACCTCCTGGTGCAGGAGGTCAAGGACGACCCGGGCGCCCTGCCCCTGCTCTCCCACGCCCTGCTCGAGACGTGGAAGCGACGTGAGGGCAACACCCTGACCGTGGCCGGCTACCGGGCGTCCGGGGGGATCCACCACGCGATCTCGCAGTCCGCGGAGCGGCTCTACGCCCGGATCGACGTGGGGGACCGGCACCTGATGAAGGACCTGGTGCTGCGGCTGGTCTCCCCGGGGCTGCAGGGCGAGCCCGTCCGCAGCCGGGTCCCCCGGCGCCTGGTGGCCACCGACGACGAGCACGACCAGGTCATCGAGATGCTCATCGGGGCCCGGCTGGTCACCAGCGACGACGGCGTCCTGGAGATCAGCCACGAGGCTCTCGCCCGCGCCTGGCCCCGGCTGCGCGGCTGGCTCGACGACGACCTCGAGGGCCAACGGATCCTGCACCACCTCGCCTCGGCCGCCGACGCCTGGGACACCCTGGGCCGGCCGGACAGCGAGCTCTACCGAGGGGTCCGGCTCGCCCGCACCCTGGACTGGCAGGAGCACACCCGCACCACCCTGACCGACACCGAACGGGCCTTCCTGGAGACGGCCCGGCGCAGCGCCGAGGTCGAGGAGCAGAGCGCAGCCGAGCGGGCCAGGGTCCAGGCACGGCTCATCCGCCGGCTGCGCGTGGTCCTGGTCGGCGCGCTGGTGCTGCTGGTGCTCGCCCTCGCTGCCGGTGGGGTGGCGGGGATCCAGACCTCGCACGCCCGGTCCAGCGCCGCTGCCGCGCGCACCGCTCAGGCCAGCGCCGAGCAGAACGCCGTGGCTGCAGAGGCGCGTCAGGCGGGCATCCGGGCCGCGGCCACGTCGGACATCGACGAGTCCGTGCTGCTGGCCACCGCCGCCGTGCGGCTCGAGGACTCGCC
>NZ_DAOMFK010000133.1:0-8506 GCF_035429765.1 Nocardioides sp.
CGCCGGGAGCTCGGCCGGTCCCGGCGCAGCCGGGGCCTCGACCGGCGCCTCAGCGGGTACGCCGGCGGCCTCGGCCGGCACCACCGTCAGCCGCGACTCCAGACAGCTCACGAACTGCCCGAGCAGCTTGTCGGAGACGTCCTGCATCACCCCACGGCCGAACTGGGCCGGCTTGCCGGTGATCGACAGGTCCGTGAGCACCTCCACCGCGGTGCCGGTGCCCTCGCCGGCCATGCTGAGGGTGACCACGGCACCGGCCGTCCCGTTCCCGCGCCGGTCCTTGCCCTTGGCGTCCACGACGAAGCGGTGGGCGGCGTCGTCCTTCTCGGTGAAGGTCCCCGACCCGTTGTACTGCAGGGCGATCGGGCCGAGCTTGACCTTGACCGACCCGGCGAAGGTGCCGCCCTCGACGGAGGTGACCTGGGCCCCCGGGAAGCACTCGGCCACGGCCGCGATGTCGTTGAAGTGCGCCCAGGTCTCCTCGACCGAGGTGGGGACGCTGAACCGGTGCGTCAGGTCCATCCGGTCAGTCCCCCACGGCGGCGAGCACGGCCCGGCGGGCCAGCACGACGGCCAGGTGCCGGCGGTAGTCGGAGTCACCGTTCAGGTCCGCCGGTGGCGAGGTGCCGTCGGCAGCGTGCGCCGCCGCCGCTCGTACGACGTCCGCCGAGGCCGGCTGCCCGACCAGCGCGTCCTCCACCGCCCTGGCCCGCAACGGGGTCGAGCCCATGTTGGTCAGCCCGACCCGCGCCTCGGCGATGGTCTCGCCCTCGGTCCGCACGGTCGCGCCGACGGCCACGATCGGCCACTGCTGGGCGGTGCGCACGAACTTCTCGTAGTGGGCCCCCCACCCGGTGTGCTTGGGCACGCGGACCTCGGTGAGGATCTCGTCCTCGCCCACCGCCGTCTCGAAGAGGTCGACGAAGAAGTCCTCGGCCGCCACCCGCCGGGTGCCCGCAGGGCCGGCCACCACGAACTCGGCACCGAGCACCAGCGCGGGTGCCCCTAGGTCCCCGGCCGGGTCGGCGTGGGCCAGGGCCCCGCCGAAGGTGCCGCGGTGGCGGACCTGCGGGTCGGCGACCTCGGCGGTCGCCTTGGCCAGCAGGAGGGCGTGCTCGCGGACGAGCGGGTGGTCGCGCACCTCGGTGTGGCTGGTCATCGCGCCGATGACGATCGCGTCGCCGTCGTCGCGCACCCCGCGCAAGGAGTCGATGCGGCCCAGGTCGATCACCGTCTCGGGGGCGTTGAGCCGCATCCGCAGCACCGGCAGCAGGCTCTGCCCCCCGGCGAGGAGCTTGGCGTCCTCGTGCTGGGCCAGCGCGGCGACGGCCTCGTCGATCGAGGTCGGGGCGATGTAGTCGAACTGTGCGGGGATCACTGCCCTGCTCCCTTCGCCTGGTTGACGGCTCTCCACACGCGCTCGGGGGTGCACGGCATCGTGAGGTCGCTGACCCCGAGGTGGCGCACGGCGTCGACGACCGCGTTGACCACCGCGGGGGTGGAGGCGATCGTGCCGGCCTCGCCGACCCCCTTGGTGCCCAGCGAGTTGGTGGTCGCTGGGCTCGTGGTGTGGTCGACCTCGAAGCTGATCGTGTCCGCGGCCGAGGGGAGGGTGTAGTCCACGAAGGAGCCGGAGACCAGCGTCCCGGAGTCGTCGTACACCGCCTCCTCCCACAGCGCCTGGGCGATGCCCTGCACCAGGCCCCCGTGCACCTGCCCCTCGACGATCAGCGGGTTGATGATCGTGCCGATGTCGTCGCAGCAGACGTACTTGCGCAGCCGCACCTCGCCGGTCTCGGTGTCCACCTCCGCCGCGCACAGGTGCGTGCCGTGCGGGAAGTTGAAGTTGACCGGGTCATAGGTCGCCTCGCTGTCGAGCGAGGGCTCCACCCCGTCGGGCAGGTTGTGGGCCGCGAAGGTGGCCAGCGCCACGTCGCCGATCCCGACACCCTGGTCGGTGCCGCGCACGGTGAACCGGCCACCGGCGAAGTCCAGGTCGTCGACCGACGCCTCGAGCAGGTGCGCCGCGATCGGCCGGGCCTTCTCGATCACCTTGTCGGCCGCCTTCACCAGCGCCTCGCCCCCGACGACCAGGGACCGGGACCCGTAGGTGTCCAGGCCTTTCGGGGCGATCTGGGTGTCGCCGTGCAGGACCTCGACGTCCTCGAAGGCCACCCCCAGCCGGTCGGCGATGATCTGGCTGAACGCTGTCTCGTGGCCCTGGCCGTGCGCCGAGGTGCCGGTCACGACCTCCACCTTGCCGGTCGGCAGCATCCGGACGGTGGCGTGCTCCCACCCGCCGGCGCCGTAGTTCAGCGAGCCCAGGACCCGGCTGGGGGCCAGGCCGCACATCTCGGTGAACGTCGACACCCCGATGCCGAGCTGGACCGGGTCGCCCGAGGCCCGCCGCTCGGCCTGCTCGGCCCGCAGCGCGTCGTACCCGAACATCTCCTTGGCGCGCGCGGTCGCCGCCTCGTAGTTGCCGGAGTCGTACTCCAGCCCGGCGACCGTGGTGAAGGGGAACTCGTCGTGGCGGATCCAGTTCTTCTCGCGGACCGCCAGCGGGTCCATGCCCACCTCCACGGCGAGCTCGTCCATCAGCCGCTCGATCGCGAAGGTCGCCTCGGGGCGCCCCGCGCCCCGGTAGGCGTCGGTCCACGTCTTGTTCGTGAGCACCGTCTGGCAGGCGAAGTGGTAGGCCGGGAACTTGTAGATGGCGTTGAACATGAACGCCCCGAGCACCGGTACGCCGCCACCGACGAGGCTGACGTAGGCGCCCAGGTCGGCCAGCAGCTCGACCTTCAGGCCGGTCACCGTGCCGTCGCGCTCCGCGCTCAGCGTGAGCTTCTGCCACTGGTCGCGTCCGTGGTGGCCCGAGACCAGCGACTCCGAGCGGGTCTCGGTGTACTTCACCGGCTTGCCCAGCCGCCGGGCCAGCACCATCGCGATGAACTCCTCCGGCGTGGTCTGCAGCTTGCCGCCGAAGCCGCCGCCGACGTCGGGCGCGATCACCCGCACCTTGGACTCGGGGATGCCCAGGACCGCCGCCAGGAGGAACCGCAGGATGTGCGGGATCTGGGTCGCCGACCACATGGTGATCTGCTCGCCGGTGGGGTCGACGACGACCGAGCGCGGTTCCATGAAGGCCGGGATGAGCCGCTGCTGGCGGTACTCCCGCTCCAGGACGATGCCGTCCGTGCGGGCCTTCGCGATCGCCTCCTCGACGCTGCCGCCGGTCCCGGCCTCACCGGAGTCGAAGACCCACAGCGCCGACTTGTTGGTGCCCAGGTCCGGGTGGGCGAGCACGGTGTCCTGCGCCGCCTCCTTCAGGTCCAGGGCTGCCGGCAGCTCCTCGTAGTCCACGTCGACGAGCTCGGCGGCGTCCCGGGCCTCGGCGGCGCTGCGGGCCACCACCACCGCCACGATCTCGCCGGCGAACGCCACCCGGTCGACCGCGACCGGCGGGTGCGGCGGGGTGACCTGGTCGGTCGTGATCGCCCACGCGTTGGGCAGCGAGCCCTGCTCGTCGGCGACGTCCGCCCCGGTCACCACCGCCACGACGTTGGGGGCCGCTGTCGCCGCGCTGGTGTCGATGGCGGTGATCCTGGCGTGCGCGAAGGGGCTGCGCACCATGGCCAGGTGGAGCATGCCCGGCAGCGTGAGGTTGTCGGTCCACCGGGTCCGGCCGGTGATCAGCCGCTGGTCCTCCTTGCGGCGCCGGTCGCGGCCGATCTCGGCCCGCGTCTCCTGGGTGGCGGTCATCGCGCACCTCCCGCCGCGTGCAGCACCGCCCGCACGATGTTGTGGTAGCCCGTGCACCGGCACAGGTTGCCCTCGAGCCCGTCGCGGACCTCCTGCTCGGTGGGGTGCGGGTTCTCGGCGAGCAGGTCGACGCTCTGCATGATCATGCCGGGCGTGCAGAACCCGCACTGGAGCCCGTGGCACTCACGGAAGGCCTCCTGCACCGGGTGCAGCCCGTCGCCGTCGTGGGTGTCGGCCAGGCCCTCGATGGTGAGCACCTCGGCGCCGTCGGCCTGGACCGCCAGCACGTTGCACGACTTCACCGACCGGCCGTCGAGGTGGACGGTGCAGGCGCCGCAGTTGCTGGTGTCGCACCCGACGACGGTGCCGGTCTTCCCGAGCTTCTCGCGCAGGTACTGCACCAGCAGCAGGCGCGGTTCGACGTCGTCGGTGACCCGCGCCCCGTCGACGGTGAGTTCGATCTTGGTCATGCGTCAGCTCCCAGTGTGCGAAAGGTGTGACGTGGCTCTCACTGGCGTGACCGTAGAGCCCGGGAGGTTGGCGGATGGTTGGCGGGTCGCCGGGTCAGCGCTG
The DNA here is from genome assembly GCF_035429765.1 of Nocardioides sp. Classification (GTDB taxonomy): domain Bacteria; phylum Actinomycetota; class Actinomycetes; order Propionibacteriales; family Nocardioidaceae; genus Nocardioides. The sequence goes on from NZ_DAOMFK010000133.1 coordinate 4,336, forward strand.
GGCGGCCGCGAGCCGCCCCTTCAGCAGCGGGCGCGCGGGGTGCAGCCGGTCGCCGAGCCCGGCCAGGCACACCTCGACCACCTCGGTGTCGTACGGCGCCAGCTCGGTGTAGCGCAGCACGGCGGTGGGCTCGGGGTCAGCCAGCAGCGACTCGCGCAGCGCGACCGCGACGTACTCGGCGTACTCGGCCAGCGCGGGCGAGTTGGTGCCCGGCAGCAGGTCCCCGCCGTACGCCGCGACCGCCGCGGCGACCCGGCCGCGGCGCAGCAGCCCGAGCACGGTGCCGACGTCGGTGGTCACCGGGAGGGTGAGCCGGTAGGGCCGCGAGGCCAGCTGGCCACCGAGCGCGGAGCGCAGGTGGGAGACCTCGGCCTTCAGCGTGGACAGCGTGACCGACTGGTCGCCGTAGACCGCGGCGTGGAGCTGCTCGAGGGACAGCCCCTCCGGGTGCAGCGCGAGCAGGGCCAGCACCTCGGTCTGCCGCCGGTTCAGCAGCAGGCGCTGACCGTCCAGGCGGGCCTCCGCGTTGCCCAGCAGGGTGAGCTGCAGCCCGGGGGTCGGCACGTCGTCCTCAGGCACCCCGAACGCCTGGGTGTGCGGCAGCGCGGCCTCGATCAGCCGCGCCAGCACCCGCGCGGTGGCCAGGCCGATCGGGTGGGTGCGGTCCCAGGTCGTCGACAGGTCGATCACGCCCAGCCGGCTGCCGGTGGCCGGGTCGCACACCGGCGCCGCCCAGCACACCCAGTTGTGCACGATCGGCGCGTAGTGCTCGGCGCTGAACACCATCGACGGAGTCCCCTGCCGGCTGGCCAGGGCGAGTGCGTTGGTGCCGACCGAGGCCTCGTCCCACCGTCCGCCGGCCACGAAGTTGACCGTCTCCGCCTTGCGCCGCATCACCCGGCCGCCGTAGGTCCACAGGATCCGGGTCTGTGCATCCGTGACCGCCAGCACCAGGTCGCCGTCCTCGGCGGTCCGGCGCAGCTCGGCCTCCACCCGCGCCACCGCGGTCTGCAGCGGCGACTCCCGCCAGAACGCCGCCGTGTCGGACTCGTCGGCCAGCGGCGCCTCGCGGACGTCGAGGGAGACCTCCGCCACCCGGGACATCTGCCAGCTGCGCAGGATCTCGGGACGCACCGCCGTCGCCGCGTCGTCGCCGTGCTCGACGAAGGTCGTCCAGGCGCGGACCGAGGCGAGCCTGCGCGCGTGCAGCTCCTGGTGCGAACCGGCCATGCCCTGCCCTTCGGTGACCCAGCGTGAGCGACCCAGCCCCGGCCGGGGTGATGGCGGTCACAGTACCCCCGTCCCCCACGCGGTGGGAGGTGCTCAGTGGTGGATCCGGCCGTCGGTGTCCGCCAGGCTCCGGCCGCTGCCTCCCCAGCGCTGGCCGATGATCTCGGCGGCGATGGAGATGGCGGTCTCCTCGGGGGTCCGGGCCCCCAGGTCCAGGCCGATCGGGCTGGAGAGCCTCCCCAGCTCGGCGTCGGTGAGGCCCGCCTGCCGCAGCCGGGCCAGCCGGTCGTCGTGGGTACGCCGTGAGCCCATCGCCCCGACGTAGGCCACCTCGGGCAGGCGGAGCGCCACCTCGAGCAGGGGGACGTCGAACTTCGGGTCGTGGGTGAGCACGCAGAGCACGGTGCGTGCGTCGACGCGGCCCGCCTCCGCCTCGCCCCGCAGGTAGCGGTGCGGCCAGTCGACGACCACCTCGTCGGCGTCGGGGAAGCGGGACCGGGTGGCGAACACCGGCCGGGCGTCGCACACGGTCACGTGGTAGCCCAGGAACGACCCGACCCGTGCCACCCCGGCCGCGAAGTCGATCGCCCCGAAGACCAGCATCCGGGGCTTGGGCGCGAAGGCCCACACGAACACCTGCATGCCCTCGCCGCGCCGCTCGCCGTCCGGGCCGTAGGTGAGCGTGGCGTTGTGGCCGAGCGCGAGCAGCCCGAGCGCGTCGTCGCGGACCGCCTCGTCGGCCCGCTCGCTCCCCAGCGACAGCCCGCCGCGAACCTCATCATTCTCGGGGTCGAAATGATGGTTTTCGCGGCGGTCGGTCGCGGTGGGGCGGACGATGAGGCGGCGGCCCACCCGGTCGGGGTCGGGGTGGGCGATCACCGTGGCCAGGGCGACCGGGCGCCCGGCGGCCACGTCCTCGGCCACCTCGCCGAGCTCGGGGAAGGTCTCGCGGCTCACCTTCTCCACGTACACGTCGAGGATGCCGCCGCAGGTCAGGCCCACGGCGAACGCATCGTCGTCGGAGACGCCGTACCGCTGCAGCACGGGCACCCCGGACTCGACCACCTGCTGGCCCAACTCGTAGACCGCGCCCTCGACGCAGCCGCCGGAGACCGAGCCAACCGCCTCGCCCCCGGGGCCGACCAGCATGGACGCGCCGGCCGGGCGGGGCGCGGACTGGAAGGTGGCCACCACCGTGCCGACGCCGACGGTCTCGCCGGCGCGCCACCACTCCATCAGCTCGGTCAGGACGTCACGCACGCGCGATCACCTCGGTCAGCTCGGCGAAGGTCGCCAGCGAGTGGCCGGCGAGGAAGTCGTCGACGTAGGGAAGCGCGGCGAGGACCCCGGACTGCACGGGCTGGTAGCCGGCCTTGCCCCGGTGCGGGTTCACCCACACCACGCGGTGGGCCATCCGGTGCAGCCGGGCCATCTGCTCGGCGAGCAGTGCCGGGTCGCCGCGCTCCCACCCGTCGCTGAACACCACGACGACCGCACCCCGGGCCAGGCCACGCTGGCCCCAGCGGTCCAGGAACGCCTTGAGGTTCTCGCCGAGCCGGGTGCCGCCCGCCCAGTCCGGCACGCTCTCCCCGGCCGCGACCAGCGCCCGCTCGGGGTCGCGGTGCCCGAGGGCCCGGGTGATCCGGGTCAGCCGGGTCCCGGTGGTGAAGACCTCCACCTCGCCGCGGGCACCACTGCCCACCCCGGTCACCACGAACCGGTGCGCGAGCCTGACCAGCGCGTCGGCGTACCTGCTCATCGAGCCGGAGACGTCCACCAGGAGCACCACCCGGCGCGGCCGGGTGCGGCGCCGGCGCCAGGCGATCTCGCCGGGCTCGCCCATCTGGCGCAGCGTGGCGCGCAGCGTCCGCGCGCCGTCGACCTCGCCGCGGTGGAACGGCGTACGCCGGTGCGCGCGGCGTCGCGGCAGGACCGGCCGGATGGAGCCGAACATCGCCGCCAGCAGCGCCTTCTGGGCGCCGCCGACCTCGGCGATGTCGCGGTGCCGGAGCACCTCGGTGCTGCTCGCCAGGGCCCGGAGCCGGTCCTCCCCCGCCGACCCGTCGCTGTTTTCCTCGTCGTGCGGCAGAGGGGCGGCAGTGAGCTCGCTGGACTGCGCACGCGGCCTGGTCCGGGGCAGGCCCTCCCGCGCCAGGAACCACGCGTCGAAGACCTGCTCGTACCGGACCAGGTCGTCGGGGCAGGAGCAGAGCGTGGCCCGGCCCGCCCAGTAGGTGCGGTCCCGGTCCTCGAGGCCGACCAGGGAGGCGGCCTGCAGCCAGGCCCGGGACCGGTCGGGGGTCACCGGGACACCCGCCGACCGCAGGGCCGCCGCGAAGCCCAGCAGCAGCTCGTCAGGCTGGTGGGGGGCCGGAGAAACCTCTGCCGTTTGGACCCAAACGACAGGTTTCTGGCCGCCGGAGCTGTCGTTTGGGTCCAAACCGCAGCTCCTCAGCCCGCCAGCACCCGGTCGAGCGCGTGCTTGATCCGGTCGGTGTCCTCGCGGTACTTCACCACCGCGCCGAGCGTGGCCGCCGCCGTGGCGAGGTCCAGCTCGGTGGCACCCAGCCGTTCGAGGGCCCGCACCCAGTCCAGGGTCTCGGCCACGCCGGGCGGCTTGAGCAGGTCGTCCCGGCTGCGCAGCCGCTGCACGGCCTGGACCACCTGACGGGCGAGGGTCGCAGGGACCCCGGGCTCGCGGGAGCGGACGATCTCGACCTCGCGGTCCAGCCCGGGGTGGTCGATCCAGTGGTAGAGGCACCGGCGCTTGAGCGCGTCGTGCAGCTCGCGGGTGCGGTTCGAGGTCAGCACCACGATCGGCGGGGTGGCCGCCCTGACCGTGCCGACCTCCGGGATCGTCACCTGGTACGTCGAGAGCACCTCGAGCAGGAACGCCTCGAACTCGTCGTCGGCCCGGTCGACCTCGTCGATCAGCAGCACC
>NZ_DAOMFK010000134.1:0-1698 GCF_035429765.1 Nocardioides sp.
TCCCCCCCGAACCCCCCGCGTTGGGACCGTACTAACCCGAGAGCATGAACTCCCAGGTGAGGGCGTGGGCCGCGGCGACGAGCAGGACCAGCAGCAGCCCGCCGGCCTCGAGCGGGCGCAGCCCGACCACCGAGGCCGTGTCGGGGACCAGCGCGAGCAGCAGCACCAGCAGGTAGAGGACCACCACTCCCCACCGGTAGCGACCGAAGGGTCCCGCGGGCGCGGTCGGGTTGCGCAACAGGGACACGGTGGACCAGGTGCCGACCAGCGCCGCCAGCCCGAACGAGCAGCGCCACACCGCGGGCGTCGTCGGGCTGACCTGCGCGAGCACCGCCATCATCCCCGGAAGCAGGAAGGACAGATAGACCCCGCCCGCCTCGCGGCGGGCCTGGGCGTCGGTGTGCCACTCGGTGTGCCCGGCCACCACGTTCCACCACAGGCCGACCAGTGTGAAGCAGGTGGCCGCCACGACCGCGTAGAACGTCGAGAGGTCCATGACGTTCCCCGCTTCCTGCGGCCGACCAAGGGGGCGAGGTCAGTCCCCGCGGTAGGCGCGCGCCATGTAGGTGACGAAGTCGTAGACGCCGTCCTCCGCCGGGGCCAGCGGGCCGGGACGGTAGCCGGGGGTCTGCATGCCCCGTTGCACCGACTCGCAGGCGGCCCAGTCCTGGCGGTTGGTGAGGTCCCAGAAGTCCACGGCGTACGCCGGGTCGAACCCGTCGGTCTCCGCGACCGCCCGGGGGAACGCCCACGAGCAGCGGATCCGGGTGCGGTGAGCCGAGATCGGCGTGAGCAGGTGGGTCATCACGTAGTCGGGGTGCAGGGAGACCAGCATGTTGGGCAGCAGGGCGAGGTACATCACCGTCCGCTGCTCCACCTCGTCCAGGCGGGTCATCGTGGCGCCACCGCTGGAGCCGTCCAGCGACATCGTCGACATCCCCTCGCGCAGGTCCATCGAGCCGCCCACCCAGTCACCCTGGGGCGGCAGGTTGTCCCCGGAGTCGGGCGGGCTGATCCGGCACAGCTCGGGGTGGATCGAGGAGCAGTGGTAGCACTCCTGGTAGTTCTCGACGATGACCTTCCAGTTGGCCTCGACGTCGTACTCGTGGGTCTCGCAGGTGACCAGCTCCGCGCCGTCGTAGCGGCCGAGGATGGCGTCCAGCCCGGCCACGTGCTCCTCGAACGTCGTCGCGGCGCCCCGGTCGGCGAACAGCCAGCCGTTCCACTCGCGGATCTCGACGGGCGCCAGCGGGTGCGCCTCGGGGTCGAAGCCGGGGGCGTCCCGGAAGCCGGGCGCGCCGAGCAGCGACCCGTCCAGCCGGTAGGCCCACGCGTGGTAGGGGCACACGATCGCACGGTTCTCCGCCGTGCCGTCGCAGGGGAGCAGCTCGTGGCCCCGGTGCCGGCAGGCGTTCTCGAACCCGCGCAGAGCGCCGTCGTCGCCGCGGACCACCAGCACGCCCGCCGCTCCGGCGGCGTACGCGCGCATCATCCGCGGCCGGGCCAGGTCCTCGCCCCGGCCCAGCGCCAGCCAGCCGGAGAACACGTGGCGACGCTCCCAGGCGAGCACGTCGTCGTCGAGGTACGCCGCCACCGGGAGCATCCGGCTCTCCCCGAAGGGGCGCAGGGCGTCGGCGAGCTGGGCCTGGTCGAGAGGGGCAGCAGGGCGCGTGCCGGTCATCCGTCGAGGGTAGGACC
>NZ_DAOMFK010000134.1:1798-8471 GCF_035429765.1 Nocardioides sp.
ACGGGTGCGCCGGCTCAGGCCACCTCGCGCGGGACGGCCCCTCGCCTGGTGGCGAACCAGCACATCACCTTGTGGCCCCGGTCGCTGGTCGGCCCGAACATCAACGGGCAGCCGCCGTCGATGACGGTGACGCCGTGCTCGCGCCCGTACGCCGTGGCCCAGTCCGACACGCTGCCCTCGCCGAACAGCCGGTGCATCCAGACGCGGGTGATGCCCAGCTCCACGCACTCGCGCATGGTGCTGTCCGCGTGCGCCGGGCGGGTGCCGATCACCACGGCCTCGACCCCACCGGGCACCGACGCCAGGTCGGGGTAGCTGGGGTCGCCCTCCACCACGTCGGTGGCCGGGTTGACCGCGACGACGTCGTACCCGCGCTCCTTGAGCCGGCGGTACACCGCGTTCGACCCGTGCCCGCCGGCGTTGCGGGACACCCCGGTCACCGCGATCCGCCGCGCCGTCAGGAACTCCTCCGCCGCCTGCCTGGTCGCCACCATGACGTTCCTCCTCGTCCCGTCCTCCTCCAGCGTAGGCCGGGTGGTGCCAGTGTGATCTGCGAGGCATTCGCTGTCCGGTTGTCCGACAACGGCGTATGGTCGAGAGCGGCCGGGTCACCCGAGCCCGGCGTCCCCAAGGAGGCTTGCATGAGTCAGGACCTGGGCCAACGGTCGGCGACCCCGACCACGCCCGAGACCACCAGCACCGGCCCGAACGCCGGGCTCACCCTCGCCGCGCTGACCGCGATCGTCGTCGGCTCGATGATCGGCAGCGGCATCTTCGCACTGCCCTCGCAGATGGCCGGTGCCGCGGCACCCGGCCCGCTGCTGATCGGCTGGCTGATCACCGGGGTCGGCATGCTGATGCTGGCCTTCGTGTTCCAGTCGCTGGCCCAGCGCAAGCCCGAGGTCGACGGCGGTGTCTACGGGTACGCCCGGGCGGGCTTCGGCAACTACATCGGCTTCACCGCGGCCTGGGGGTACTGGGTCTCGGCCTGGATCGGCAACGTGGCCTACCTCGTCCTGCTCTTCTCCACGCTGGGCTACTTCTTCGACGCCTTCGACGGCGGGACCACCGTCCCGGCCATCATCGGCGCCTCGATCATGCTCTGGCTGGTGCACGCGCTCACCTTGCGCGGGGTGCAGACGGCCGCGTTCGTGAACGTCATCGTCACCATCGCCAAGATCGTCCCGATCCTCACCTTCATCGCGGTGGCGTTCGTGGGCTTCCAGGCCGACATCTTCACCACCGACATCTGGGGCGACAACGCCGGCCTCGGCACCAGCCTGGACCAGGTCAAGAACATGATGCTGGTCACCGTCTGGGTGTTCATCGGCATCGAGGGCGCTGCGGTGTACTCCCAGCGCGCGGCGCGGCGCAAGGACGTGGGCAAGGCCACGGTCCTCGGCTTCGCCGGGGTGCTGGCCCTGCTGCTGATGGTCAACCTGCTGTCCTACGGCCTGATGGAGCAGGCGAAGATCGCCGGGCTCGACGACCCGTCGATGGCCTACCTGATGGAGGACCAGGTCGGGAGCTGGGGCGCCGCGTTCATCTCGCTGGGCCTGGTCGTCTCCCTGCTGGGCGCCCTGCTCGCCTGGGTGATGCTGTGCGTGGAGATCCTCCGCCTTCCGGCCATGGAGCACGTGATGCCGAAGGTGCTGGCGCACGAGAACAAGCACGGCTCCCCGGCCAACGCGCTGTGGCTGACCAACCTGTGCGTCCAGGCGATGCTGCTGTGGACCCTCGTCGACGAGGGCACCTACCTCAACCTGGTGCTGCTCGCCACCTCGCTGATCCTGCTGCCCTACCTGTGGTCGGCCGGCTACCAGCTGCTGCTGGCGGTGCGCGGGGAGACCTACGAGGACGGTCACGGGCGCGTGCGCGACATGCTGATCGGCCTGGTGGGCCTGGTGTACGCCGTCTGGCTCGTCTACGCCGGCGGCACGCAGTACCTCTACATCGCGGCGCTGTTCTACCTGGTCGGCACCGTGTTCTACGTGTGGGCGCGGCGCGAGAGCCGGCTGCCCGTGTTCACCGTGCCCGAGTGGGTCGTCGTGGCGGTGGTGGCGGTGACCTCGGTCGTGGCCGTCGTGCTGCTCGCCAACGGCTCCTTGACCGTGCTCTGACCCTCGAGAGGAAACCCCATGAAGATCAACCCTGAGACCGGCGTCGGCGTGTGGTCGGAGGCGGGACGTCTGCGGCGCGTGCTGGTGTGCGCGCCGGGGCTCGCCCACCAGCGGCTGACCCCCGACACCTGCGACGAGCTGCTGTTCGACGACGTCATCTGGGTCCAGCAGGCCCGGCGCGACCACTTCGACTTCGTCTCCAAGATGGAGGAGCGCGACGTCGAGGTGCTGGAGCTGCACGACCTCCTCGAGGACGTGGTGCGCGAGCCGGAGGCACGCTCCTGGCTGCTGGACCGCAAGATCACCGACGGACTGGTCGGCTCGGGTCTCACCCACGAGATCCGGGGCTGGCTGGACGAGATGCCGGCGGACCGTCTCGCGGAGTTCCTCATCGGCGGCGTCGCCTACAGCGACGTGCCCGACGAGGTGGGGGGCGGCTTCCTGGCCGCGTTCCGCGAGCTGGACCGGCCGGGGTTCGTGATCAAGCCCCTGCCCAACACCCAGTTCATGCGGGACAACACGTCGTGGATCTTCCACGGCGTCACGCTGAACCCGATGTACTGGCCGGCCCGGGAGCAGGAGACGCTGCTCACGACCGCGGTCTACCGGTTCCACCCCGCCTTCGCCGGCGCGGAGTACGACGTGTGGCTGGGCGACCTGGACGGCCAGCCGCGCGACCACGGTGCCGCCACGCTCGAGGGCGGCGACGTGATGCCGGTCGGCAACGGGGTCGTGGTGATCGGCATGGGTGAGCGCAGCTCGCACCAGGCGATCACCCAGGTGGCCAGCAACCTGTTCGCCGCGGGTGCGGCGGAGCGGGTGATCGTGGCCAGCCTGCCCAAGATGCGCGCCGCCATGCACCTGGACACGGTGTTCACCTTCTGCGACCGCGACCTGGTGACGGCGTACCCGCCGGTCACCGACGGGATCGTGCCGTTCAGCCTGCGTCCGGACGACTCCACGCCCTCGGGGCTGGACATCCGGCGCGAGCCCAAGGGCCTGGTGGAGACCATCGGCGAGGCGGTCGGAGTGTCCTTCCGGGTGATCACCACGGCTGGAGACGTGTACGGCATCCAGCGCGAGCAGTGGGACGACGGCAACAACGTCGTCGCCGTCGAGCCGGGTGTGGTGATCGGCTACGACCGCAACATCCTCACCAACACCGCGCTCCGCAAGGCGGGTGTCGAGGTCGTCACCATCACCGCCAGCGAGCTCGGCCGCGGACGGGGCGGCGGCCGGTGCATGACCTGCCCCATCCTGCGCGACCCCATCTACTGATCCCACACCCTGCTGAACACACCGTCCCCGACGGGACACCGGAGGAACCGACATGCCCTTCAACAACCGCAACCGCAGCCTGCTCAGCCTGGTCCACCACTCCGAGCGCGACCTGCACTACCTGCTCGACCTGTCCCGTGACCTGAAGCGGGCGAAGTACTCCGGCGTGGCCCGGCGGAGCCTCGCCGGCAAGAACATCGCGCTGATCTTCGAGAAGACCTCCACCCGGACCCGGTGCGCCTTCGAGGTGGCCGCCTACGACGAGGGGGCACACGTCACCTACATCGACCCGAGCTCCTCGCAGATCGGCCACAAGGAGTCGATGAAGGACACCGCCCGGGTGCTGGGCCGGATGTACGACGCGATCGAGTACCGCGGCGCCTCCCAGGCGATCGTCGAGGAGCTCGCCGAGTACGCCGGCGTCCCGGTGTTCAACGGCCTCACCGACGAGTTCCACCCCACCCAGATGCTGGCCGACGTGCTCACCATGACCGAGCACTGCAGCAAGCCCCTGCACGAGATCTCCTACGCCTTCGTGGGCGACGGCCGCAACAACGTGGGGAACTCGCTGCTGCTGGTGGGTGCCAAGCTGGGGATGGACGTGCGCATCGGCGCGCCGAAGGCTCTGTGGCCGTCGGAGGAGCACGTGGCGATGTGCCGCGGGTTCGCCGAGGAGTCCGGCGCCCGGGTAACGATCACCGACGACCCGAAGGAGGCGGTCCGCGGCGTCGACTTCATCCACACCGACGTGTGGGTGTCGATGGGGGAGCCGATCGAGACCTGGGGCGAGCGGATCGACATGCTGATGCCCTTCCAGGTCAACCCGGACCTGATGGCCGCCGCGGAGAACCCGCGGGTGCGCTTCATGCACTGCCTGCCCGCCTTCCACAACTCCGAGACCAAGGTCGGCCGGCAGATCGCCGAGCAGTACCCGCACCTGGGCAACGGCATCGAGGTGACCGAGGACGTCTTCGAGTCGCCGGCCAACATCGCCTTCGAGCAGGCCGAGAACCGGATGCACACGATCAAGGCCCTCCTCGTCGCGGCGCTGGGCTGAGCAGGAGAGGAGAGGACCGATGCGCATCGTGATCGCCCTGGGCGGCAACGCCCTGCTGCAGCGCGGGGAGCCGATGACCGCGGAGAACCAGCGGGCCAACATCCGGCTGGCCGCCGAGCGGATCGCCACCGTGGTGCCCGGCAACGAGGTCGTCGTCGCCCACGGCAACGGCCCCCAGGTGGGCCTGCTGGCCCTCCAGTCCGCGGCGTACACCGACGTCGCGCCCTACCCTCTCGACGTGCTCGGCGCGCAGACCGAGGCGATGATCGGCTACGTCATCGAGCAGGAGCTCGGGAACCTGCTGCCGTTCGAGCAGCCCCTGGCGACGCTGCTGACGATGATCGAGGTGGACCGGGAGGACCCGGCGTTCGCCCACCCCACCAAGCCGATCGGCCCGATCTACGACAAGGAGACCGCCGAGCTGATGGCCGCCGAGCGGGGCTGGAGCATCGCCCCGGACGGTGACCACTTCCGCCGGGTCGTGCCGAGTCCCAAGCCGCAGCGGATCTTCGAGATCCGTCCCATCCGGCAGCTGCTCGAGCGCGGCACCATCGTGATCTGCGCGGGCGGTGGCGGCATCCCCACCATGTACGACGCGGAGCGCAAGCTGCACGGGGTGGAGGCCGTCATCGACAAGGACCTCGCCTCGTCGCTGCTGGCGCAGGAGCTGGAGGCGGACATGCTGGTCATCGCCACCGACGTCGACGGCGTCTACACCGGCTGGGGGACGCCGCAGCAGCAGCGGCTCGAGCGGGTCACCCCCGACGAGCTGGCCGGACTGGACCTGCCGGCCGGGTCCATGGGACCCAAGGTGCAGGCCGCGAGTGAGTTCGTGCGTCGCACCGGCAAGGAGGCGGTGATCGGGTCGCTGGCCGACATCGCCCTCATCGTGGGCGACCGAGCCGGGACGCGCGTCACGAACCCCCACTGAGCCGGGAGATCCGGTCCGGGCCGGGTGGCCACCAGCTGGTGGCCACCCGGCTGCGTCCCCGGCCCCGACCGGTAGCGTGGCAGCGCCCGACCCGACCCCAGCCCTGACCGGGCGTCGACCCACGGAGGCGAGTTGACCGGCCCCCGGCCACCCTCGCGTCGACGGCTGCTCGCCGACACCAGGCCGCTGGCCGAGCCGCACTTCCGCCGGCTGTGGACGGCGAACATCGTGACGGTGGTCGGCGCCCAGCTCACCGTGGTCGCGGTGCCGGCCCAGCTGTACCGGATCACCGGCTCCTCGGGGTACGTCGGTCTCGCCGGGCTGTTCGGTCTCGTCCCGCTCGTCGTGTTCGGCCTGTGGGGCGGGGCGCTGGCCGACACCATGGACCGGCGCACGCTGCTGGTGGTCAGCACGGTGGGGATCGGGCTGACCAGCGCGATGTTCTGGGTCCAGGCCGTCGCCGGCAACCGTGACGTGTGGCTGCTGCTGGGGCTCTTCTCCGTGCAGCAGGCCTTCTTCGCGGTCAACCAGCCCACCCGCAACGCCATCCTGCCCAAGCTCGTCGGCGCCGAGCTGCTGCCCGCGGCGAACGCGCTGAACATGACCGTGGCATCGGCCGGCGCCATCGCGGGGCCGCTGCTGGGCGGCGCACTCATCCCGCTGCTGGGCTTCGCCTGGCTCTACCTGCTCGACACCGTCTGTCTGCTCGCCACGCTGCTGGCGGTGGTCGCGCTGCCTCGCCTCCCCGTCGAGGGCGCCACCGGCAGCCCGGGGCTGAGGTCGGTCATCGACGGGCTCGCCTACCTCCGTGGTCACCCGGTGCTGCTGATGTCGTTCGTGGTCGACCTGATCGCGATGGTCTTCGGCATGCCTCGGGCGCTCTTCCCGGAGATGGCGCACGTGGACTTCGGTGGCCCCGCGAGCGGCGGGCTGGCATTCGCGCTGCTCTTCGCCGCGATCCCGGCCGGCGCGGTGCTCGGCGGGGTCTTCTCGGGGTGGGTCTCGCGGGTCGAGCGGCAGGGGCTCGCGGTGGTCTCGGCCGTGCTGGTCTGGGGCGCGGCGATGACCGGCTTCGGGCTGGCAGCCGGGGCGGCCGGCGGCACCGGTGGCGCGTTCCTCGCCGTGGCCGTGCTGATGCTGGTGGTCGGGGGCGCCGCCGACATGGCCTCGGCCGCCTTCCGGCAGGCGATGCTCCAGGAGGCGGGCTCGGACGAGGTGCGCGGCCGGCTGCAGGGGGTGTTCCTGGTCGTGGTCGTCGGCGGGCCGCGGATCGCCGACGTGACCCAC
>NZ_DAOMFK010000135.1:0-8378 GCF_035429765.1 Nocardioides sp.
TACGAGCGCGGCCTGCCAGCCGGCCAAGAGGCAAACATGGCCAAGATGCTGGCCGCCGAGGCGAGCTGGGCCAGCACCGAGCCCAGGGCCGAGCCGGCCAGGCCCAGCCCCGGGACCGGGCCCGCGCCGTAGACCAGCAGCAGGTTCAGCACGATGTTCAGCAGGTTGCCCGCCACCGCCACGGCCAGCGGGGTGCGGGTGTCCTGCAGCCCGCGCAGCACGCCGGTCGCCGCGAGCATCAGCAGCAGGGGCGTGGTGCCGAGGAACGCCAGGCGCAGATAGGTCTGGGCGTGCCCGGTCACGTCCGGAGCCGCCCCGAACGCCGCCAGCACCGGCGGGGTGAGGGCGATGCCCACCGCGGTGGCCACCGCGCCGATCGCCACCGCCAGCCAGAGCCCGTCGACGCCCTGCGCCAGGGCCCGGCGCCGGTCGCCGGCGCCGAGCTGGCGAGCGACGCTCGCGGTGGTGCCGTACGCGAGGAACACGCACAGCCCGACGACCGTCTGCAGCACCACGCCGGCGAGGCCCAGCCCGGCCAGCTGCGGAGTGCCGAGGTGCCCGACGATGGCGGAGTCGGCGAGCAGGAAGAGGGGCTCGGCGACCAGCGCGAGGAAGGCGGGGACCGCGAGGCGCACGATCTCGCGGTCGTGGGCGGCTCGCTCGGCGCGGGGAATGGCCACGGGCAGGGGCGGTTCTGGGAGTGGCGCCCGGCAGGGCGCTTGTGGATCACCTTGTAGACAGCCGATCCTGCCGGGCGGCTTGTCGACAAACCAACTCGGGCGTCCAGATGACGAGAACGTGAACCGCCGATTGCCCCGGATTTCTTCTATGCACAGGCTGAGGACGACGTTTCCGCAGGTCAGCGCGGTGTTCTCGGCAAGAGGTCGGCTGTCTCCACAGCCTCGTCAACAGGTGCTGCACAGCCGCTCGCGGCTCGTCCACGGTCCGGCCCCGGTTATCCCCAGCGCCTGTGGATAACCGGTCCGGTCCCGTCTTCCTGCGGCGCCCGTCGGGCGCGTAGCGTCCCCTCGGCGGGCGGTGTCGGTGCCGGGCTCTACCGTCGGTTCCGGGACCATGGACAGGAGGGGGAGCAGGCGTGAGCATCCTCGACTCACCCGCCGGGCAGGATCCCCGGGGGATGCCGTACGACGGCTGGGGCGACGGCCCCGCGCCGTACGCCCCCGGCGAGGCGCCGGTGCGCCCCGGCAGCCGCACCCCTCCGCAGGACATGGCGGCCGAGCAGTCGGTGCTCGGCGCCATGCTGCTCTCCAAGGACGCCATCGCCGAGGTGGCCGAGACGCTGCGCGGCGCCGACTTCTACCGGCCCAGCCACGAGATCATCCACGACGCGATCATCGACCTCTACGGCCGCGGCGAGCCGGTCGACCCGGTGACGGTCGGGGCCGAGCTGGCCCGGCGCGGGGAGATCGAGCGGGTCGGCGGCGCGCCGTACCTCCACACGATCTCGGCCAACGTGCCCATCGCCGCCAACGCCGGCTACTACGCCGAGATCGTGCGGGAGAAGGCGATCCTGCGGCGGCTGGTCGAGGCCGGCACCAAGATCGTCCAGATCGGGTACGCGGGGGAGGGCCAGGTCGACGACGTGGTCGACCAGGCGCAGGCGGAGGTCTACAAGATCACCGACCGGCGCATCTCGGAGGACTACGCCCCGCTGTCCGACATCATGGACGGCGTCCTGGACGAGATCGAGGCGATCGGCAACCGCGACGCGGGGCTGTACGGCGTGCCCACCGGCTTCGCCGACCTCGACGACCTCACCAACGGTCTGCACGCCGGCCAGATGGTGATCGTGGCCGCCCGCCCCGCGATGGGCAAGTCGACCCTGGCGCTGGACCTGTGCCGCGCGGCGTCGATCCACAACAACCTGACCAGCGTCTTCTTCAGCCTGGAGATGACCCGGTCGGAGATCACCATGCGGCTGCTGTCCGCCGAGGCCAAGGTGCCGCTCAACCACATCCGCAACGGGCAGATGACCGACGACGACTGGGCGAAGCTGGCGCGCAAGATGGGCGAGGTCTCCTCGGCGCCGATGTTCATCGACGACTCCCCGAACATGACGATGATGGAGATCCGGGCCAAGGCCCGCCGGCTCAAGCAGCGCCACGACCTGCGCCTGGTGATCATCGACTACATGCAGCTGATGACCTCGGGGAAGAAGGTCGAGTCCCGGCAGCTGGAGGTCTCGGAGTTCTCCCGCCAGATCAAGCTGCTGGCCAAGGAGCTCGAGGTCCCGATCATCGCGCTCTCCCAGCTCAACCGCGGTCCGGAGCAGCGCTCCGACAAGCGCCCGATGCTCAGCGACCTGCGCGAATCGGGCTGCGTCACGGCGGACACCCGGATCATGCGTGCCGACACCAATGCCGAGGTCACCATCGGCGAGCTGATGGCCTCGGGCGCGCGCGACGTCCCGGTCTGGGCGCTCGACGACCGGCTCAAGCTGGTGCCGCGGACGATGACCCACGCCTTCGCGTCGGGCACCAAGCCGGTGTTCGAGGTGACCTTGGCCTCGGGGCGACGGGTGCGGGCGACGGCCAACCACCCGTTCCTCACCTACGACGGCTGGACCCCGCTGGGCGAGCTCGGTGTCGGCGCCCGGGTCGGCTCGGTGCGCCACGTGCCCCCGCCGCTGGAGATCCAGCGCCACGACGAGGATGAGATCGTCCTGCTGGCGCACCTGCTGGGCGACGGCTCCTTCGTGAAGCGGCAGCCGATCAGGTACGCCTCGGTCGACGAGGCCAACCTCTCCGCCGTCGCCGAGGCGGCGAAGCGCCGTTTCGGGATAGTCGCCGCGCGGGACGAGTACCCCGCCGCACGCGTCACGACGTTGCGTCTCCCCGCGCCCTACCACCTCACCCACGGGAAGCGGAACCCGATCGCCGCCTGGCTGGACGAGGACGGGCTCTTCGGGCTTCGCAGTCACGAGAAGTTCGTGCCCGGGTGGGTGTTCTCGTTGCCCAAGGAGCAGGTCGGGTTGTTCCTGCGTCATCTGTGGGCCACGGACGGCTCGGTCACCTACGACGAGGCGCGCCGGCTCGGGCGGGTCTACTACGCCTCCACCAGCCGCCGCCTCGTCGACGACCTGGCTCGGCTGCTGTTGCGATTCAACGTGTTCACCAGGATCAAGCGTGCCCGGAAGGCGGGCTACCGCGACGGCTGGCACCTGCACGTCTACGGCGCTGAGAACCAGTTACGGTTCGTGGACGAGATCGGAGTGCACGGGCAGCGAGGACTGGCCGCCACCGCCCTGGGAGCGCGGTTGCGTCAGGTCCGTCCGAACACGAACCTCGACACCGTTCCCCGTGAGGTCTGGGGCCGAGTCCGCCGGGTGCTGGCCGACAAGCAGATGACCCACCGCGAGTTCTCAGCGGCCCTCGGCACGAAGTTCGGCGGGTCGACGATGTGGAGGTCCGCGCCGAGCCGCCAGCGGATGGCGCGGGTCGCCGCCGTCTTGGACGATGCCGATCTCGAGGTGCTTGCCACCAACGACATCTACTGGGACACGGTCACGGCGATCGAGCCGCTGGGCGAGCTGCCCGTCTTTGACGCCACCGTGATGGGGGTGCACAACTTCGTCGCCAACGGGATGGCGCTGCACAACTCCCTGGAGCAAGACGCCGACATGGTGATCCTGCTGCACCGCGACGACGTCTACGAGAAGGAGTCGACGCGCCCCGGCGAGGCCGACCTGATCGTGGCCAAGCACCGCAACGGCCCCACCCGTGACATCACCGTCGCGTTCCAGGGCCACTACTCGCGGTTCGTGGACATGGCGCACTGACCGGCACCGCGGTCGACGTGCCGGTGCCTCCCGCTGGCGGCCCGATCTCGACCCGGCGATGCTGAGCAGATGGATGCCAGTGAGCTGCGCGCCCTGCAGGCGCCGTTGAAGCAGCAGTACCGCGAGGATCCTGCCCGGGCGCGGACCCCGCTGCGGGCGACCGCCGAGCTCGACGCCCCGGAGATCACCGCCACGGTGGGTGGCTGGGCCGGGCCCGTCGTCGCCGGCCTCCACCCGGCCACGGGCGGCGA
The DNA here is from genome assembly GCF_035429765.1 of Nocardioides sp. Classification (GTDB taxonomy): domain Bacteria; phylum Actinomycetota; class Actinomycetes; order Propionibacteriales; family Nocardioidaceae; genus Nocardioides. Next base: position 4,051 of record NZ_DAOMFK010000135.1, read on the forward strand.
CGGCTCGGCCGCGTGCTCCGGAGACATGCTCCTGGAGGCGGTGCTCGCCTGCGCCGGAGTGACGATGCGCAGCGTCGCCACCATGCTCGGGCTCGACGTACGACACGCCCGGCTCACCGCGACCGCCACCTTCGACGCCCGGGGGACACTCGGAGTGTCGCGCGAGGCACCCGTGGGCATCCAGGACCTCCTGGTCACGGCCCAGGTGGAGACCGACACCGACGACGCCCTGCTGGCCCGGCTCGGTGAGCTGACCGAGCGCTACTGCGTCGTCGGCCAGAGTCTCGCCGTGCCGCCACGCATCGTCGTGACACGCCCGGGTGATGACCGCTTGCCCGGTCAGTCGCCGTGACGACCCGCGCGACCCCACCCCTCGCCACGCTACTGGTGCGTACGACGCACCAGGCACGTCGTACGCACCAGTAGTCGGCCGCGGGCCGGTGGATCGCCCGGCACATACCGGCCGGTCGGTATGCTGGCGCGGTGCCTGCTGAGGGGGTCCGCGACCAGCTGCTCGCGACCGGCGTCCGGCTCTTCGCCGCACGCGGCTACGACGCGGTCTCCGTGCAGGAGGTGGTCGAGGCGGCCGGAGTCACCAAGGGCGCCTTCTACCACTACTTCCGCAGCAAGGACGAGCTGCTCCACGAGATCTACCGCTGGCTGCTCGAGCTGCAGCTCGCCCGCCTGGAGGGGTTCCTCACCGCCGCGGGGCCGCCCGACCGGCGGCTGCACGACGCGGCCGTCGACGTTGTGATGACCTCGTTCGCCCACCGCGACGAGTTCACGGTCTTCGTCCGGTCGATGCACCGCCTCGACGACGCGAACGCGGCCGCCGTACGCACCGAGCGCCGCCGCTACCACGACCGGTTCCGCAGCCTGGTCGAGCAGGGGCAGCAGGCCGGTGCGCTGCGCGCCGACGTGGACGCCGACGTCGCGGTGCACACCTTCCTGGGCGCGGCCCACCAGATCCCCGAGTGGTTCCGGCCCGGCGGCCGGCTCACTGTCGAGCAGGTCGCCGAGCAGATGGTCGCTCTGCTGCTCGACGGCCTGCGTGGCGGGCGGCGCCGGGGGTCGACGGACTAGGCCCGGTCAGCCCCGGCGAGGCGGGCCATCCGGTCGCGCAGCTCCAGGCGCGCCACGTCGCGCAGGTGCACCTCGTCGGGGCCGTCGGCGATGCGCAGGGAGCGAAGTCCCGCCCACATCTGGGCCAGCGGGGTGTCCTCGCTCACGCCGGCCGCACCGTACGCCTGGATCGCCCGGTCGACCACGTCCAGCGCCATGCGGGGGGCCACCACCTTGACGGCGGCGATCTCCTTGCGGGCCCCCTTGGCCCCGACGGTGTCGATCTTCCAGGCGGCGTCCAGGGTGAGCAGGCGGGCCTGGTCGATCGCGAGGCGGGACTCGGCGATCCAGGTCTGGATGACCCCCTGGCGGGCCAGCTCCTTCCCGAACGCCGTGCGGGTCAGCGCCCGGTCGCACAGCAGGTCCAGCGCGCGTTCGGCCATGCCGATCGCCCGCATGCAGTGGTGGATGCGTCCGGGGCCCAGGCGCGCCTGGGCGATCGCGAAGCCGGAGCCCTCGGCGCCGAGCAGGTTGGTCACCGGGACCCGGACGTCGGTGTAGGTGATCTCGGTGTGACCGTGCTGGTCGGTGTAGCCGAACACCTGGGTGGAGCGGACGACCTCCACGCCGGGGGCGTCCACCGGCACGAGCACCATGGACTGCTGGTGGTAGGTGTCGGCCGTAGGGTCCGTCTTGCCCATCACGACCAGCACCTGGCAGCGCGGGTCGTTCGCCCCGGTGCTCCACCACTTGTGACCGTTGATGACGTACTCGTCGCCGTCGCGCACGATGCTCGCGGTGATGTTGCGTGCGTCGCTGCTGGCGACCTCCGGCTCGGTCATCGAGAACGCCGACCGGATCTCGCCGCGCAGCAGCGGCTCCAGCCAGCGCTGCTTCTGCCCGGGGCTGCCGAACAGGTGCAGGATCTCCATGTTCCCCGTGTCGGGGGCCGCACAGTTGGTGGCCTCCGGGGCGAGCTCCGCACTGCGCCCGGTGATCTCGGCCAGCGGCGCGTACTCGAGCACGGACAGGCCGTGGGCCGGGTCGGTGCAGTCGGGGAGGAAGAGGTTCCACAGTCCCTGGCTGCGGGCCTCGCGCTTGAGCTCCTCGACGACGGGCGGCACCGCGTGCGGCGTCCCCGCCGCGACGGCCGCGGCCCGCTGCGCCGCATGGACCGGCTCGGCCGGGTAGACGTGCTCGGCCATGAACCGGGTGAGGCGCTCGGCGTACTCCTGGGAGCGAGCGCTCGGCTGGAACTCCATGCGGGTCAGCATACCGACTGGTCGGTATGCTGGCTAGTCGGCGCGGGCCTGTGGCTCGAACCGGAGGTCGCGGGACCGGCGCGCACCGTGGCGCTGCTGGTCGCCGCAGCCGCGCTCGCGCTGGCCCAGCTTCCGCGCCGTACCTCCCGCCGGGGTGATCGAGAAACTTCTGCGGATTGGACCCAAACGACAGACAAATCGCCCGAATCGATGTCGTTTGGGTCCAATCGGCAGAAGGACGGGGCGGGTCGGCAGCCTGCCCCGGCTCGCCTCACCCCGAGTGCGTCGTCACGCCGTACGCCGCGCGGTTGGCCAGCGCCCACCGCGAGAGCGGCTGGGCGACCAGCCCGGCGAGGAGGATGAGGCCGCCCATCGCCGCCCAGCCGAGGCGGCCGCCGTGGACGCACAGCAGCGTCACCAGCGGAGGGCCGACGATGCCGATCAGCGCGAAGCCGAGGCTGGAGAACCCCTGGTACTGCCCCTGCCGCTCGTGCGGGGCGAGCCCCATCTGCAGGCCCCACTGCCCACCGGAGCCGACCATCTCGCCGACCACGTGGACCAGCGCCCCAGCGAGCAGCACGACCACCCCGATCCACCGGGGCGCGCCGTCGGCCAGCCCGATCAGCGTGAACCCCACCGCGATCAGCACCCCGCCGCGCAGCAGGGCGCGCGCACCGGTCGTGACCGAGTCCGACGACCGGGAGAGCCGCACCTGGAACAGCGCCACCAGGACGGTGTTGACCAGCAGCAGCACCGCCACCATCACCCGCGGGACCTCGGTGCGCTGGGAGATGAACAGCGCGATGCCGAGCTCGGCGGCCACGAAGTGCAGCGCGAACATCGAGGTGACCAGCGACACCGCGACGTACGGCACGTCGCGCAGCACGGCGAGCCGGGGCTCCCCCTCCGCCCGGTGGTACGCCGGCAGGTGGCGCAGCCGGGTGGAGTTCCACGCCGCGAACCCGCAGAGCACCCCGGCGAGCACGAAGACCGTGACGAAGGCGGCGTCGGTGTCGAGGACGAGCGCGGCGCCGCCGACCACCGAGCCGAGGGCGATCGCGCTGTTGGTGACCGCGCGCAGGTACGCCTTGAACTGCACTCCGCGGCCGCCGACGGCGATCTGGGCGATCACCCCGTTGCGCACCGAGTTGGCCGCCGCGCCCAGCGCCGACTCGGCGGCGAGGAGCGCGGCGAGGGTCAGCGGCGTGCGGGCCAGGACCGGCAGCGGGGTGGCGACCGCGAGCGCAGCCATCAGCCAGACCAGCACCTCGCGGGGCCCGCGGGTGTCGCCGAGGTGGCCGGCCGGGAGCGCGACCAGCAGCGCGGCGGCCGCCGCTGCGGAGATGGCCAGCGCGACCTCGCCGGCCGAGAAGCCGAGATGGCGGGTGAAGTAGATGGCCGACGTGGTCATCACCGCGCCCCCGCCGAACCGGGTCGCGAACGACCCGAGGGCGAGCACCCGCAGCTGGGAGTCCACGGGGATCCCCCGCCGGGTGAGTGGTGCCGCCTCGGTGTCGGCCATCGGCCCTCCTCCCTGAATACCTTGACATCAAGATATCTCCCCGGACGTTGCAGCGCACCTGCGCCGGGAGGACCCCGCGAGGCCCCAACCGGCAGGATGGTCTCTGTGAAGGTGGACCTGACGGTGGCGGCGATCCCGGCGTTCTTCGGCGCGATGGGCGCGGAGTACCTCTGGCAGCGGGCGCATCCCGTCGAGCCGGGCACCCGCGCCGGCGACTACCAGCGGGCCGACACCCTCGCCAGCCTGTCGATGGGGGTGGGCAGCCTGCTGGCGCCGTACGTCGCGAGGAAGGTGCTGGACCCGCTGACCCCCGGCGTGGGGCGGCACGGCCGGGTGCTGCTCGGCCTCGGGGCGGCGACGGCGGTGCTCACCACCCTCGGCGACGTCGTCGTCCGCCGGCTGCGCGACGGCCGGCTGCCCGACCCGCAGACGGTGCCCGACGACGTACGCCGGGTGCAGGACGACCTGGCCCAGGCGCGCCA
>NZ_DAOMFK010000136.1:0-8296 GCF_035429765.1 Nocardioides sp.
CGGTCGGGGTGCTCGCCGGGCTCGCGGTGCTGGCCTGGCTGCCCAGCGCGGCGCCGTACACCGCGCCCAGCGCCGGCTCGGTGACCGTGGCCACGGTGCAGGGCAACGTGCCCGGCGACGGCTCGGACATCCTGCTCGACCACCGGCAGGTCACCCGCAACCACCGCGACGCCACCGAGCAGCTGGCCCGCGACGTGGCGGCGGGCCGGGTGCCCCGACCGGACTTCGTGGTGTGGCCGGAGAACTCCACCGCCGTCGACCCGTTCCGCGACCCTGGGGTGAACGCGGACGTGACCGCCGCCTCCGACGCCATCGGGCTGCCCATCCTGGTCGGTGGCATCGCCGACGCGCCCGCGGCCGACGAGGTGCTCAACCAGGGGATCGTCTGGGAGCCCGGGCTGGGGGGCGGGGACCGGTACACCAAGCGGCACCCGGTGCCGTTCGGTGAGTACATCCCCTGGCGCTCGCTGTTCCAGGGCAACTTCGGTCGGCTCGCGGTGATCTCCCGCGACATGGCCAGCGGTACCCGGGCGGAGCCGCTGCAGATCGCCGGCGTGCGGGTCGCCGACGCCATCTGCTTCGACGTGGCCTACGACGACGGGATCCGCGACCAGGTGGAGCACGGGGGACAGCTGCTGGTGGTGCAGACCAGCAACGCGACCTTCATCCACACCGACCAGATCGAGCAGCAGTTCGCGATCACGCGGCTGCGGGCGATCGAGACCCACCGCGCGGTGGCGGTCGCGGCCACCAACGGCCTGAGCGGCCTGATCGCGCCGGACGGCACGGTGCTCGAGACGGCGAGCCCACGCACCCAGGCGGTGCTGGTGCGGACACTCCCTCTCTCGGACGAGGTGACCCCCGGCGTCCGTCTGGGGCCCTGGCTGGGGCGCGCCGCCGTCGCGGCCACCGCTGCGGGCGTGCTGCTGGCCTGGATCCCGTATCGTCGCCTCCGCACGTCCAGCCAGAAGGGAACCCGCGCGTGGGCATCGACGGCCTAGGTCGCGTCGTGATGGTCGTCCCGACCTACAACGAGGCGGCCAACCTCGCCTGGATCGTCGCGCGACTGCGCGAGGCGGTCCCCGAGGTCGACGTGCTGGTGGTCGACGACTCCTCCCCGGACGGGACCGGCGCGATCGCCGACGACCTGGCCGCCGCCGACAGCCGGGTCCGGGTGCTGCACCGGCAGGGCAAGGAAGGCCTGGGAGCGGCGTACCTGGCGGGCTTCCAGGTGGCCCTGGACGCCGGCTACGACGTGATCGGCGAGATGGACGCCGACGGCTCCCACCAGCCCGAGCAGCTGCCCCTGCTGCTCGAGGCGCTCCGGGACGCCGACCTGGTGATCGGCGCCCGCTGGGTGCCCGGCGGCACCGTGGTGAACTGGTCCCGCTTCCGGGAGGCGCTGTCCCGCGGCGGCAACCTCTACGTCCGGCTGCTCCTGGGCATGGGGGTCCACGACGCGACCGCCGGGTACCGGCTGTTCCGGCGCACCACGCTGGAGAAGATCGACCTGGCGGAGGTGCAGTCCACCGGGTACGTCTTCCAGACCGACCTGACCTACCGCACCGTGCAGGCCGGCCTGCGGGTGCGCGAGGTGCCCATCGAGTTCGTCGAGCGGGTGCGGGGGGACTCGAAGATGAGCGGCCAGGTGGCCGGCGAGTCGCTGCGACGGATCACCGTCTGGGGGCTGCGCGAGCGGCGTGACCAGCTGCACGGGAGGCTGCGGAGGCGGTCGCGGTGAGTCGGCGCAGGTACTCCGCGTGGGCCCTGGTGCTCGCGTTCCTCGTGGTCCCTCTGCTGGAGATCTACGTGCTGGTCCAGGTGGGCCAGGTGATCGGGGTGTGGTGGACGATCCTGCTGCTGGTCGCCGACTCGGTGCTGGGCGCGTGGCTGATCCGCCGCGAGGGCGGCCGGGCCTGGGTGGGGCTGAACGAGGCGCTCGCGAGTGGACGGATGCCTGCCCGGGAGCTGGCGGACGGGGCTCTGATCCTGGTCGGGGGGACGCTGATGCTGGCGCCCGGCTTCGTCACCGACCTGTTCGGGATGGCGCTCATCCTGCCGTTCACCCGGCCGTTCATGCGCCGGGTGCTGACCCAGGTGGTCACCCGACGGCTGCTGGTCGGCGGCCTGCCCCAGGACGCGGCGCGCCCCGGATCCGGGTCGCAGGGACCCGTGGTCCGGGGCGAGGTCGTCGACGAGTAGCCCGCGGTCGGTCAGGCCGACGCGCGGCGCTTCTTCGCGTTGGCGCGGTGCAGGTGGGCGGGGCCGATCTCTCCGCCGCGGAGCAGCTCCAGCCGCTCCTTGAGGATGTCCTCGAGCTCCTTCTCGCTGCGCCGCTCCAGGAGCATGTCCCAGTGCGTGCGGGCCGGCTTCTCGACCTTCACCTCACGCTCGATGCCGGAGGTGCTCAGCGCCTCCGCGCCGCAGCGGGGGCACTCCCACACCGCCGGGACGTCGGCCTCGATGGACATGGTGATCTCGAACGCGTGGCCCTGGGGGCAGCGGTACCCGATCTGCTGGCGAGCGGCGAACTCGATGCCGCGCTCGTCCTCGAAGCTCTGGCCGCCCAGCCGTGCGCCCCGCAGTGTGCGCTCTGCCATGAGCCACCTCCCGTTGAAGTTTCGCCCGCCGTCGCACATGGGACGAACGGGACCCGATACCATGACGCGGCGCACGCCCGGGCACCGGTATGTCTTTCAACGGTAGAGGGGACTTCCAAGATTCCCGAATCCGGACGGAGGTGACGTGCGCCACGTCCCCCGGACCGGCCGGCTCACACCACGCGCGGGACGACGTTCCCGGCTTCCTCGATGCCGCGGCGCGGGTCCACCCGGGCGAGCAGCAGGATGCCGACGAGGAAGAAGACGATCAGCGCGAAGATCGCCGGGCGGTAGGAGTCGGTCCACTGGTGGACCAGGCCGAACAGCAGGGTGCCCAGCCAGCTGGTGCCGCGCTCGCCGGCCTGGTAGAGGGAGAAGTACTCCGCCTCCCGGCCGCGCGGGATGAGCTGGCTGAAGAAGGAGCGCGAGAGGGCCTGGGTGCCGCCCATCACCAGGCCGATCCCCACGGCCAGGGCGAGGAAGATCGGGACGTTGTGCGCGGGCACGAAGTAGGCCACCACGACGACCAGCATCCAGACCACCAGGCCGCCCAGGATGACCTTGTGGGTGCCGATGGTCCGCGCCAGCCGGCCGAACAGGAGCGCGCCGCCGAACGCGACGAACTGGACCAGCAGGATGGTGCCGATCAAGACCGTGGTCTCGAAGCCCAGCTGCTTCTCCCCGAACGTGGAGGAGGAGGCGATCACGGTCTGGATGCCGTCGTTGTAGAAGAGGTAGGCGACCAGGAAGGTGAGCGTGGCCGGGTAGCGGCGCATGTCCTTCAGGGTGGTCCACAGCTGCCCGAAGCTCTGGCGGACCAGTCCGCCGGGCTCACGCGCCACCGCGACCGGCTCGCGGTTGCGGATGCCGAGGTAGGGGATGATCGTGAACACGGCCCACCACACACCGGCCGAGAGCATGCTCACCCGGACCGCCATGGAGGTGCTCAGGCCGAGCGCGTCGTGACCCATCACCACGCCGAGGTTGATCGCCAGCAGCAGCCCGCCACCGAGGTAGCCCAGCGCCCAGCCCCGCGAGGAGACCCTGTCCCGGTCGTCGGGGAGCGCGATCTGGCACAGGATCGCGTCGTAGACCACCAGGGAGGCCCCGAGGCAGATGTTGGCGATGAACAGCAGCACGATGCCGAGCTGCCAGTTGGTGCCGGTGACCAGGAACAGGCCGCAGGCGGCGAGGCTGCCGGCCCAGGCGAAGCCGGCCATGATCGACTTCTTGCGGGCGGAGCGGTCGGCGGCGGCGCCCACGACCGGCAGCAGCAGCGCGGAGACGATCGTGGACACCGTGATCACGTAGAACACCAGGGAGCCGGGGGAGACCGACAGGCCCAGCACGCTGAGGTGCTCACGGCACTTGAACGTGTCGTCGCTCACCTGTCCGCAGGCGTCCCGCTCGGCCACCGAGATCAGGTACGGCGAGAGCAGCACCGTCGCGATCGTGGTCACGTAGGCGGAGTTGGCCCAGTCGTACCAGTACCAGGCGCGCTGCTCGCGCTTCATCGAGTCCCACACGGGCTGGAGCTCGGCGACGCCTCCGGGGTTGCTCATGTCTCCTCCGTCATGTGGCTCCTGGTGAGCCCGGGGACGAGTATGGCCCCCTGCCGGCCCGGCCGGCACCCACGACCCGCGGGGAGCGGCGTCAGATGTCCCGGAAGGGCTCGATGTTGGCGCCCAGCTCGTTGAGCCGCTCGGCGAGGTCCTCGTAGCCGCGGTGGATGACGTAGGTCGAGCGCAGGACCGAGGTGCCCTTCGAGGCGAGCATGGCCAGCAGGATCACCACCGCGGGGCGCAGCGCCGGGGGGCAGACGATCTCGGCGCCCGACCAGTGCGTGGGCCCCTCGATCATCACCCGGTGCGGGTCCAGCAGCTTGACGTGGCCGCCGAGCTTGTTGAGCTCGACCAGGTAGATGGCCCGGTTCTCGTAGACCCAGTCGTGAAGCAGGGTCTGGCCGTCGGCCACCGCGGCGATCGCGGCGAAGAACGGCAGGTTGTCGATGTTGAGCCCCGGGAACGGCATCGGGTGGACCTTGTCCAGCGGGGCGTGCAGCTGCGAGGTGCGGGTGGTCAGGTCGACCAGGCGGGTCCGGCCGTTGAGGGCGAGGTACTCCTCGGAGCGGGAGTACTTGAAGCCCATCTCCTCCAGCAGCGCCAGCTCGATCTCGAGGAACTCGATGGGCACCCGCTGGATGGTGATCGAGGAGCCGGTGACGATGGCCGCCGTGAGCAGCGACATCGCCTCGATCGGGTCCTCGCTCGGGGCGTAGTCGACGTCGACGTCGATCTCCGGGCAGCCGGTGACCGCGAGGGTGGTGGTGCCGATGCCCTCGACCCCCACGCCGAGCTTCTGCAGGAAGAAGCAGAGGTCCTGCACCATGTAGTTGGACGAGGCGTTGCGGATGATCGTGGTGCCGGGGTGCAGCGCGGCGGCCATCAGCGCGTTCTCGGTGACGGTGTCGCCCCGCTCGGTGAGCACGATCGGGCGCTCCGGCTCGATGGCCCGGTTCACGGTGGCGTGGTAGCTGCCGTCGGTGGCCTTGACCTCCAGCCCGAACGGCCGCAGCGCCGCCATGTGCGGCTGCACCGTGCGGGTACCCAGGTTGCAGCCTCCGGCGTACGGCAGCTCGAAGACGTCCGCCCGGTGCATCAGCGGGCCGAGGAACATGATCACCGAACGGGTCCGCCGGGCGGCCTCCTCGTCGATGTGGTCGAGGTCCAGCTCGCGGGGTGGCACGATCTCCAGGTCGTTGTCGCTGTTGAGCCAGCGGGTGTGGACGCCCAGGCTGTGCAGCACCTCCAGAAGCCGGTTGACCTCCTCGATCCGGGCCACCTTGCGCAGCGTGGTGCGCCCCCGGTTCAGCAGGGACGCGCACAGCAGCGCGACCCCGGCGTTCTTCGAGGTCTTCACGTCGATGCTGCCGGAGAGCCGGGTGGGGCCCGTCACGCGCAGGTGGGTGGGGCCGGCGCCGACGGCGACGATCTCGGAGTCCAGCGCGGCGCCGATCCGGGCCAGCATCTCCAAGGAGAGGTTCTGGTGGCCCTTCTCGATCCGGTTGATCGCGCTCTGGCTGGTGGCCAGCAGGTCGGCGAGCTGGAGCTGGGTGAGACCGCGGTGCTGGCGTGCGTCGCGGATGAGCTTGCCGATACGGCTCTTGTAGTCCTCGCTCATGCCGATCACGCTATATCAGATATGAGATAAGTCCACTCTCCGCGGGGCGCGGCGTGGGGGAGGGGAGGGGGGTCAGCCCCCGAAGTCCTGCACCCAGTAGCGGGTGCCACCTGCACTGGCCGCCAGGCCGAGCCCGATCCTGGTGAAGTCGGGGTTGAGGATGTTGGCGCGGTGGCCGGGGGAGTTCAGCCAGGCGCGCACGACCGCCGCCGCCGACCGGTACCCGGCGGCGATGTTCTCGCCGACGGTGCGCAGCCCCGAGCACCGGGTGAACATGGGCGCGAGGTCCTGGTGGACCATCGTCTCGGTCTGCGCCATGTGCTCGGCCCAGGGCTGGGCGAACCTGCGGGTGAGGCAGCGGCTGACCGTCAGCGCCGCCAGGTCGTGCCGGGCCCGGGCCGCGTTGACCCGGACCAGGACCTTCCGCAGCGCCGGCTTGAGCGCCACCCGGCGGGACGTGGTCGCGCGGGCCACCGGCCGGGAAGACCTGTCGTTTGGACCCAATCGACAGGATTTCGGGCCCAACTCCTGTCGTTTCAGAACAATCGGTGGGGTGGTTCGGGGCAGGGGTGCCGGCTGCCGGCAGGCCCCGGACGCGGCGACGCCCAGCCGCCCGGTCGCCGGGTCGGAGGGCGGTACGCCGGGTGTCGCGCCCGCAGGGCCGGAGGGCGCCACCCACCAGGCGGCCAGGAGGAGAACGACCGCCAGGGTTCCCGAGAGTCCGCGGGTCATGGCGACGAGGCTACGGTAGGGGCCACCCTGCGCGAGGAGGATCCGTGCCCCTGGTGCCTACGGAGTTCGAGGTTCCCGTGCCGCCCCCGCACCCGCGGTTCCGGTTCGAGGTGCTCGGTCCGGAGCACAACCGGAGCGACCTGGCGGCGTGGTCGTCCTCGATCGCGCACATCCACGCCACGCCGGGCTTCCGGCCCGACGGCTGGCCGGAACGGGTCTACACGCTCGAGGAGAACCACGCGGACCTCCGGACCCACCGCGACCACCACCTGCATCGGCTGGACTTCGCCTGGACCGTGCTGGACCCGACCGTGCCGGACACGGACGACGCGGTGGTGGTGGGCTGCGTCTACCTCAAGCCGGACCACTCGGGACGCGCGGACGCCGAGGCGCGCTCCTGGGTGCGGGCCGACCGTGCCGAGCTCGACCCGGTGCTGCGCGCGCACCTGGCGCCGTGGTTCGCCTCCGCCTGGCCGCTGCGGGTGCGCTACGACGGGGGTCCGGCCAGGGCGGCGGCGGACAGCCACGACCTGATCCGCGTGCACGGCGCCCGGGTGAACAACCTCAAGAACCTCGACGTGGAGATCCCCAAGCGGCGGCTGACGGTGTTCACCGGCGTGTCCGGGTCCGGGAAGAGCTCGCTGGTGTTCTCCACGATCGCCGCCGAGTCCCAGCGGCTGATCAACGAGACCTACAGCGCCTTCGTGCAGGGGTTCATGCCGACCCTGGCCCGGCCCGACGTCGACCTCCTCGACGGGCTGACCACCGCCATCATCGTCGACCAGGAGCGGATCGGGGCCAACCCCCGCTCCACCGTCGGCACCGTCACCGACGCCCACGCCATGCTGCGGATCCTGTTCAGCCGGCTGGGCCGGCCGCACCTGGGGCCACCCACCGCCTTCTCCTTCAACCTGCCCTCCGTCCGGGCGAGCGGCGCCATCACCGTGGAGCGCGGCGCGCGCACCAGGACCGAGAAGGCGACCTTCACCCGCCTGGGCGGCATGTGCCCCAGGTGCGAGGGGCTGGGCTCGGTCAGCGACGTCGACCTCTCCGCGCTGTACGACGCCTCCCGGTCGCTCAACGAGGGCGCGCTCACCATCCCCGGCTACAGCATGGACGGCTGGTACGGCCGGATCTTCCGGGGCTGCGGCTACTTCGACCCGGACAAGCCGATCGCGCGCTACACCAAGCGGGAGCTGCACGACCTGCTCTACCGGCAGCCGACCAAGATCAAGGTGGACGGCATCAACCTCACCTACGAGGGCCTGATCCCCAGGATCCAGAAGTCGATGCTGTCGAAGGACCGGGAGGCGATGCAGCCCCACGTGCGCGCGTTCGTGGACCGGGCGGTCACGTTCGCGACCTGCCCCGACTGCCGCGGCACCCGGCTCACCCGGGAGGCGCTGTCCTCGAGGGTCGCCGGGAAGAACATCGCGGAGGTCTGCGCGCTGCAGGTCAGCGACCTGGCCGAGTGGGTCCGCGGGCTGGACGAGCCGTCGGCGGCACCGCTCCTCGCCGGCCTCCAGCACCTGCTCGACTCGTTCGTCGCGATCGGGCTGGGCTACCTGTCGCTCGACCGGCCCTCGGCCACGCTCTCGGGGGGCGAGGCGCAGCGCACCAAGATGATCCGCCATCTCGGCTCCTCGCTCACCGACGTCACCTACGTCTTCGACGAGCCCACCGTGGGGCTGCACCCGCACGACATCCAGCGGATGAACGACCTCCTGCGCCAGCTGCGGGACAAGGGGAACACGGTGCTGGTGGTGGAGCACAAGCCCGAGGTG
>NZ_DAOMFK010000137.1:0-8155 GCF_035429765.1 Nocardioides sp.
CGGGGCCGGCCGGCGAGGCCCGAGGCCGCAGGCCAGCGCCGTCACCGCGGTCAACAGCCCGGCGCTGGGACTCAGGCAGCCCCACGGCAGCCAGACGGCCAGCGCGGCCCACGACCCGCGACCCTGCCGGAAGCGGGAGGCGGCCCGGGCGACCCACGGCAGCACGGCGTACCCGGCCAGCAACGGCCAGTGACCGATCCACAGCCGCTCGGCCACGAAGGGGTTCCACACGTACACCGAGACCGCGACCAGCCGTGCGGACACCGAGCCGTCGACGAGCCGGGCGATGCCCAGGCCGGCCACCGCCAGCGACCCGAGCAGCACCACCTTCTGCAGCAGCATGCCAGGCACCACCTCGTCCAGGACCGCCACCACAGCGTCGGAGGGCACGGCGCGCGGCAGGGCCGGCGAGAAGCCGAGCATGTCGCTGCGCAGCGCCAGATCGGGCACCCACACCATGTCGTAGCTGAGCACGAACCCGTGCCCCAGAGCGGGGCCCAGCACCAGCACGGGCAGGGCCAGCGCCCAGAGGGTGGGCAGGTGCCGCCACCGGCTGTCTGCGGAGGTCACCGGCCAGTCACACCGGGAGCCGGCGGAACATCGCCCGCGGCACGTGCCGCAGCCCCGACATGACCACGCGCAGCGGAGCAGGGACCCAGATCAGCTCCGCGTGCCGGGCGACCCCCGCAACGACCGCCTGGGCGACGTCGTCCGCGGTGACGGAGAGCGGAGCCGGCTCCCGGCCCTCGGTCATCTTGGTGCGGACGAAGCCTGGGCGCACGACCAGGACGCTGCCGCCGGAGCCGCGCAGCGCCTCCCCGAGCCCGAGGTAGAAGCCGTCCAGACCGGCCTTGCTCGAGCCGTAGACGAAGTTGGAGCGGCGCACCCGCTCCCCGGCCACCGAGGACAGCGCGACGATCACGCCGTGGCCCTGGCGTCGCACGACCTGCCCGAGGCACACCCCCACGCTCACCGCCCCCAGGTAGTTGACCCGAGCGTGGTGCACCGCCGAGGCGTGGTCCTGCCACGCCGTCTCCTCGTCGCCCAGCACGCCGAAGGCGACCACGGCGACGTCGATGTCCCGCTCGCCGGCCAGCCGCTCGATGAGCGCCGGGTGGGAGTCGGTGTCCTCGGCGTCGAAGTCGACCGCCACCACCTCCAGCCCGAGGCCGGCCAGCTCCTCGACCACGGCGTCGCGCCGCGCCCCGGGACGGGCGGCGACCGTCACGTGCGGACGGCAGGTCCCGGCCCAGGCACGGGCGATGGCCACGGCGATGTCGCTGGTACCTCCGAGGAGCAGCAACGACTGGGGCTGTCCTAGCGCGTTGATCACACGGTCCTCCGCATCACAGGTCCAGCCGACGGGAGAGGTCGGACCGGAGCACTCCAGTCGGGTCGACCCGCGCCCGGACGGCGCGGAACTCGTCGAGCCGGGGGTACATCTGTTCCAGCAGGGCACCCGGTAGCCGGGAGTCCTTCGCCAGGTAGATCCGGCCGCCGGCCCCGACGACCTCACGGTCCAGCTCGGCGAGCAGCGGGACGAGGCCGGCTCCGACGGGCAGGTCCAGGGCCAGCGTCCAGCCCACCGTCGGGAAGGAGAGCGGACCCGGGTTGCCCGGACCGAACCGCTTCAGCACCGCCAGGAACGAGGCGTGCCCGGCCGCGGAGATCCGCTCGAGGATCCGGGCCAGCCGGCCGCCCTCGGGGTCGGGGAGCACGCACTGGTACTGCAGGAAGCCCTGGCGGCCGTAGAGGCGGTTCCAGTGCGCCACCCCGTCGAGGGGGTGGAAGAACGAGGCGATGGTCTGGAGCTCGTCCTTCCGCTGCCGGGGCGCCTTGCGGAACCAGAGCTCGTTGAACGCCCGCACGGTGGGCCGGGAGACCAGGTGCGGCGGGACCAGTCCCGGCGCCCCGAGCCGTGGGTCGCCAGGGAGCGGGACCGGCTCCCGGACCGCGCGTCCGGTGAGCTCCTCCCACCGGGCGTGCTCCCCGCGGGTCAGCACCGAGCGCCCCAGGGCGCGTCCACGGGCCAGGGTGTCGATCCAGGCGACCGAGTACGTCGTGTCTCGGTCGCTGGCGGTGATGGCGTCCATCACGGCGTCGAGGTCGGGCAACCGGTCGGTGTCGACCCGCATCCACCCCGACTCGACCCTGAGCAGGGAGAGCACCACCGAGGTGACGATGCCGGTCAGACCGAGGCCGCCCACCGTGGCCCAGTACAGGTCGGGGTCCTGCTGCGGACCGACGGTCACCGCGCTGCCGTCGGGGAGGACCAGGTCGAGTGAGACGACGTGGTCGCCGAGGCTGCCGGCCCGGTGGTGGTTCTTGCCGTGGACGTCGCAGGCGATCGCGCCACCGAGGGTGACGAAGCGGGTCCCGGGGGTGACCGGCACGAAGTACCCCTCGGGCAGCAGCACCCGCATCAGGTCGTGCAGGCTGGTCCCGGCCCCCACGGTCACCTGCTGCGTCTCGTGGTCGATCCGGACCGAGCCGGGCGCAGGCAGCAGGACCACGCCGCCCGCGTTCTGGGCGACGTCACCGTAGGACCTGCCGAGCCCGCGGGCGATGACCCCGCGTGACCCCGCCGTCCGCAGCTCCTCGGCGACGCGGTCCGGGGTCGCCCGCACCACCCGGGCTGCGGTGGCCGCGGTGCAGCCCCACCCGGTGAGCAGCTCCCGATCAGACACCCAGCACCCCCAGCCCGACCAGCAGCAGCCAGCAGGCGCCGACCAGCTGCAGGGTCCGGTCACCCCAGACTATGTCCTCGGGCTCGGCGGCCGACCCGGAGTCGATGTCCACGGCGTAGCGCAGCAGCCCCACCGCGAACGGGGCGATGGAGAGCGTGTGCCAGGGCAGCCGGCCACTGGTGGAGTTCTCGAAGGCCCACAAGCTGTACGACATCAGCGTGGCGGCCGCGCCCAGGGTCCACACGAACCGCAGGTACGTCCCGGTGTAGCCGACCAGCGAGCGTCGGGTGCCCGCCTGGCCGCCCAGGGTGTGCAGCTCGGAGTACCGCTTCCCGGCCACCATGAAGAGTGACCCGAAGCCCGTGACCAGCAAGAACCAGTCCGAGATCGGCAGGTCCGCGGCCAGGCCACCGGCGACGGCCCGGAGCAGGAAGCCCAGGGCGACGACGGCGATGTCGAGCACCGGCTCGTGCTTGAGCCACAGCACGTAGCCGAGCTGCAGGACCACGTAGCTGGCCAGCAGGACCAGCAGCGGCCAGCCGGTGAGGGCCCCCACGGCCAGCCCCGCCGCGGTGAGGACGCCGCCGGCGAGGACTCCTTGGCCGACACTGAGCTCTCCGGCTGCGATCGGCCGGGTCCGCTTGAGGGGGTGCAGCCGGTCGGCCTCGACGTCGGCGCAGTCGTTGAAGCAGTAGACGCCGGAGGAGACCAGGCAGAAGGCGACGAACGCGAGAGCCGTGGGACCGGCGACACCGGGCTCCAGGAGCGACCCGGCGGCGAAGGGCGCCGCCAGCACGAGGACGTTCTTCACCCACTGCCGGGGGCGCATGGTGCGCACCAGCGCCCTCGCGGTTCTCACCGGGCAGAGTCTAGGTCGTGTGCACCGGCCGCACGGTGGGACATCTAGGCTCTGCTGCGTGACCTCTCGCACCACGGCCCCGCGCGGACTGCTGAAGGGCGGTGCCGTCGTCGCCGTGGCGATGGGGATCATGAACGTCGCGACCTACGGCTTCACGATGCTCGCGGCGTACCTCCTCGGGCCCCGGGCCTACGGTGCGTTCGCACCGCTGATGGCGGCGCTGCTGGTCATCTCGGTGCTCCAGCTCGGCCTGCAGGCGACCGCTGCCCGTCGGATCTCCGCGGATCCCGAGCACGTGCACCAGATCGAGCGGATCATCCTCGGGGTCACCTACCGGGGGGCGCTCGTGCTGGGCCTCGTCCTCGTCGCGTTGTCGCCGCTGCTCAACTCACTGCTGCGGCTGGGGAGCCTGCCCACCGCGGCGTTGGTCGGCGTGGCCGCCGTGCCACTGACCGTGATGGGCGGACAGGCGGGCATCCTGCAGGGGGAACGCCGGTGGGCCGAGCTCTCCCTCGTCTACCTCGCGGCCGGGGTGCCGCGGCTGCTGTTCGGGCTGCCGCTGCTGCTGTGGCGGCCGACGGAGACCAGTGCGATGACCGCGGTCACCCTGGGCGCGTTCGTGCCGGTGCTGATCGGGTGGTACGTCCTGCGCGACCGCGAGGCGGGACGCCGGGTCAGCGAGCACCACGGGGCCCGCTCGGTCCTCCTCGAGACGGTCCACAACGTCAGCGCCCTCTTCGCATTCTTCGCGCTCTCCAACGTCGACGTGATCGTGGCCCGGCGGGTGCTCGACCCGCACGACGCCGGCCTCTACGCGGCGGGGCTCATCCTCACCAAGGCCGTGCTGTTCCTGCCCCAGTTCGTGGTGGTCGTCGCCTTCCCCGACATGGCCAGCGGCGAGAGCCAGACACGCCGCCAGACGCTGCTGCGCAGCCTGGTGCTGGTGGCGGCGCTGGGGGCGGTCTGCACCCTGGGCGCACTGCTGCTGCCGGACCTGGCGCTGCGGTTCGTGGGAGGCGCGCAGTACCGCGAGATCGCCGAGAGTCTGTGGCTGTTCGCGGTGCTGGGCACCATCTTGTCGATGCTGCAGCTGCTGGTGTACGCCGTGCTCGCCCGCCGGGGGCAGCGCTCGGTGTACCTGGTCTGGGCCGCACTGGTGGCGCTGGTCGTCGCGGGCTCGCAGGTGACGACGCTGGCGGGCCTGATCGCGGTGGTGCTGCTGGTCGACGGCACCCTGCTGGCCCTGCTGCTGGCGGTGAGCCTGCTGGTGGTGCGCCCCTCCCCCGACGAGAGGAGGGGAGCGGCCCACCCCGTGGCCGGGACGCAGTCGGGTCAGTGAGCGGCGTCGTGCCAGCTGCGCCCGGTACCCACTGAGACGTCCAGCGGCACGGACAGGTCGGCCGCCCCGCCCATCGCCGCGCGCACCAGCTCCTCGAGCGGCTCGCGCTCGCCCGAGGCCACCTCGAGCACGAGCTCGTCGTGCACCTGCAGCAGCATCCGGGAGCGCAGCCCGCGGTCGGCGATGGCCCGGTCGACGGCGAGCATGGCGACCTTGATCAGGTCGGCGGCCGACCCCTGGATGGGGGCGTTCAACGCCATCCGCTCGGCCATCTCCCGACGTTGGCGGTTGTCGCTGGTCAGGTCGGGGAGGTAGCGCCGACGCCCCAGGATGGTCTCGGTGTAGCCGGTACGGCGGGCCTCGTCGACCACCCCGGCCAGGTAGTCGCGGACCCCTCCGAACGTCTCGAAGTACTCGTCCATCAGGCCGCGCGCCTCGGCCGGCTCGATCCGCAGCTGCTGTCCGAGGCCGTACGCGGACAGGCCGTAGGCGAGGCCGTAGTTCATCGCCTTGATCTTCGCCCGCATCGCCGGGCTGACCTCGGCCGGCTCGACGCCGAAGACCCGGGCGGCGGTCATCGAGTGGAAGTCCTGGCCCGACCGGAACGCCTCGATGAGCAGCCGGTCCTCCGACAGGTGCGCCATGATCCGCATCTCGACCTGGCTGTAGTCGGCGGTCATCAGGCAGTCGTAGCCCTCGCCGACCACGAACCCCTGCCGGATCCGGCGGCCCTCCTCGGTGCGCACGGGGATGTTCTGGAGGTTCGGGTCGGTGCTCGACAGCCTCCCGGTGGCCGCGATCAGCTGGTTGAACGAGGTGTGGATCCTGCCGTCCTCGGCGACCGTCTTGAGCAGACCCTCGAGCGTCTGGCGCAGCCGGGTGACGTCACGGTGCCGCAGAAGCGCCAGCAGGAACGGGTGCTCGGTCTTGTCGAACAGCTGCTGCAGCGCGTCGGCGTCGGTGGTCCACCCCGTCTTCGTCCGCTTGGTCTTGGGCATGGCCAGGTCGTCGAACAGCACCGTCTGGAGCTGCTTCGGCGACCCCAGGTTGATCTCCTTGCCGATCACCGCGAACGCCTCGCCGGCGGCCTTGGCCACCTCGGCGGCGAAGTGGGCCTCCAGGGACTCCAGGTGCTCGACGTCGACGGCGATGCCGGTCTGCTCCATGGTGGCCAGGAGGGCCACCAGCGGCAGCTCGACTCCGGAGAGCAGCGCAGTGCCCCCGTGCTCGGCCACCGCCGTGTCCAGCGCCTCGGCCAGGTCCAGCACGGCTCGGGCGTGCAGCATGGAGGTCTCGGCGGTGTCGTCGCCGTCCAGACCGTCCAGGCTGAGCTGGCCGTCGTCGGCCCGCCCCTGCCTGAGCTCGCGCCTGAGGTAGCGCACGGTCAGGTCGGCCAGGTCGTAGGAACGCTGGTCGGGGCGGACGAGGTACGCCGCCAGGGCGGTGTCGCTGGTGAGGCCGCCCAGCGGCCACCCCCGGGCCGCCAGCGCCAGGATCGGCCCCTTGGCGTCGTGCAGCACCTTGGCGACCTGCGGGTCGGCGAACCAGGAGGCGAGCGCCACGTCGTCCGCAGGGGTCACCTGCGCGGCGTCCAGCCAGGCGGCGGTGCCGTCCTCCGCCGCGAGCGCGACCGAGTAGACCTCACCGGTCCCTGCGCGCCAGGTGCCCTGCACACAGACGCCGACCCGGCGGCCGGGGGCCCGGCCATGCGCCTCCAGCCAGCCGGCCACCGCCCCCGGGGCGAGGGTGCTGCCCAGCAGGGTGAAGCCGGAGTCGTCGATCTCCTCCTCCGACTCCAGGGTCTCGAAGAGCCGGTCGCGCAGCACCCGGAACTCCAGGCCGTCGAACAGGGTGTGCACCTCGTGCCGGTCCCAGGGCCGCACCGCCAGGTCGGCGGGGCCGACCGGAAGGTCCAGGTCGCAGACCAGTGCGTTGAGCCGACGGTTGCGGATGACGTCGCCGAGGTGGGCCCGCAGGCTCTCTCCCGCCTTCCCGGTGACCCGGTCGGCGTGGGTGACCAGGTTGTCCAGGCCGTCGTACTGCTGCAGCCACTTGGCCGCGGTCTTGGGGCCCACCCCCGGGATGCCGGGAAGGTTGTCGGAGTCCTCGCCCACGAGCGCGGCCAGCTCGGGGTAGCGGCCCGGCGGCACGCCGTAGCGTGCCTCCACCGCCTCCGGCGTCATCCGGGCCAGCTCGGAGACCCCTCGCATCGGGTAGAGCACGGTCGCGTGGTCCGACACCAGCTGCAGGGAGTCGCGGTCGCCAGTGAGGACGAGCACGTCGAGGCCCTGGTCGACCGCCTGCGTGGTGAGCGTGGCGATGATGTCGTCGGCCTCGTAGCCGGCCTTCTCCAGGTACGGGATCCGCAGCGCCGAGAGCACCTCCTGGATCAACGGCAGCTGGCTGCTGAACTCCTCGGGCGTCTTGTTGCGCTTGGCCTTGTACTCCGGGTACTGCTCGAGGCGGAAGGTCTGCCGGGACAGGTCGAAGGCCACCGCGACATGGGTCGGCCGTTCGTCGCGCAGGACGTTGATGAGCATGGAGGTGAAGCCGTACACCGCGTTGGTGTGCTGCCCGGTGGTGGTCGAGAAGTTCTCCACCGGCAACGCGAAGAACGCCCGGTAGGCCAGCGAGTGGCCGTCGAGCAGCAGCAGCCGGGGCTGGGCGGCGGTGACGGGCGGGTTGGTGGCGGCGGGCACCCCGCGACTCTATCCGGCGTCACCCCCCGCACGGCGCTGGGCGAGAATGCACCCATGACCCCACCCGAGCAGAACCCTGGTCGTCCGAGCGTCGAGGAGGTGCTGGCCGCCATGCCGCAGGGCATGGGGCGGCTCAGCGAGAAGATGGGGATCGAGCTCGTCGAGGTCTCCACCGAGCGGCTGGTGGCCACCATGCCCGTCGAGGGAAACACCCAGCCCTACGGCCTCCTCCACGGCGGGGCGTCGGTCGTGCTGGCCGAGACGCTGGGCTCGATCGGCTCCTCGCTGCACGCCTGGCCGGACCGGTTCCCGGTCGGCGTGGACATCAACGCCACCCACCACCGGGCCGCCCGGTCCGGCCTCGTGACCGGCGTCGCCACGGCGGTGCACCTGGGGCGGACGATGGCGACGTACGAGATCGTGGTCAGCGACGAGCGGGGCCGGCGGATCTGCACCTCACGGCGGCCCTGCCCCCCCGTCACCCCCGGGCAGGTCGGCGGCGGCCCGACCGCGTAGCCCCCGGCCGGACTCAGCCGGTCCTCCCGGCGAGGGGCGGGACGGCTCGCACCTT